>DATBSS010000643.1:0-50069 GCA_036559665.1 Myxococcaceae bacterium | reverse complement strand
GGTCGAGCTCGGAGCGTGGGCGCGCGCGATGCTCGAGTCCGGCGAGGTGTTGGACCTCTCGGACACGCCGGGCATCAAGGTCGACAAGCACTCGACCGGCGGGGTGGGAGACAAGGTGTCGCTCTCGCTGGCGCCGCTGGCGGCCGCCTGCGGGGTGGTGGTGCCCATGATCTCCGGGCGCGGGCTGGGCCACACCGGCGGGACGCTGGACAAGCTCCAGTCCATCCCCGGCTTCCAGGTGGACCTCTCCGTGGACGAGTACCGGCGGATGGTGCGCGAGGTGGGGGCCTGCCTCATCGGCCAGACGGACCAGCTCGCCCCGGCGGACAAGAAGCTCTACGCGCTGCGCGACGTCACCGCCACCGTGGAGAGCATCCCGCTGATCGCCAGCTCCATCATGTCCAAGAAGCTGGCCGAGGGCATCGACGCGCTGGTGTTGGACGTGAAGGTCGGCTCCGGCGCGTTCATGAAGACGCTGGGCGACGCGCGCTTGCTGGCGCGGACGATGATCTCCATCGGCACGCAGATGGGCCGGAAGGTCACCGCGCTGATCACCGACATGGACCAGCCGCTGGGCCGCGCGGTGGGCAACGCGCTGGAGGTGATCGAGGCGGTGGAGATGCTCCGGGGACGGGCGCCCGCCGACTACACGGAGATCACCCTGGCGCTCACCGCGGAGATGCTGGTGCTGGGCGGGGAAGCCGGGGACGAGGCCGAGGCCCGCGCCAAGCTGCATGAGGTCATCAAGTCCGGCGCGGCGGTGGAGCAGCTCAAGCAGATCATCTCCGCCCAGGGCGGCAACCCGGAAGCGGTGGAGGATTACGCGCGCCTCCCGGCCGCCTCCGCCACGGTGGACGTCCCCGCCCCGGCTTCCGGCCACGTGACCCGGATCGACTGCGAGGCGGTGGGCCTGGCGGCGGTGGCGCTGGGGGCCGGACGGGCCACGGTGGACAGCGAGATCGACCCCGCGGTCGGCTTCACGCTCCACAAGAAGGTCGGGGAGGCGGTGGCCGCCGGCGAGCCGCTGGTCCGCATCCACTACAACGACTCCGCGAAGGCGGAGGAGGTCAAGGCGCGCCTGCTGGCCGCGTACCAGATCGGCCCGGAGGCGCCCGCCCCGCGCCCCCTCATCGTGGAGCGGCTAACCGGCTGAGCGGTCGACTGGCTGGCAGGCTAGACTGGCCGCCTATGCGCCGGTTGCTGTCCGGAGCCGCGCTGCTCCTGGCGAGCTGCGCGGGTTGCAACGGGGAGCCCCGCGTCGTGGCGGTGCTCCAGTGGGGTGGTTTCCGGCCCGGCTGCCTGGTGCTGAAGGCCACGCCAGAGGGCGCCGCCGGCGCGAGCACGGCGACCTTCCCCCTCGAGCAGCCGGAGCGCTCCGGCGACCGCCGGGTGGCGGTGTTCGCGCCCCAGGGCCAGGGCCCACTGGTCGCGCTGGTGGGGGAGGCGCTGGAGCACGACTGCGACGGCGGGGTGGTGGCGCGCGCGGAGGAGACCGTCGCGGTGAGCCCCAGCGCGCCGGAGGTGACGCTGGCGCTGAGCGCGAACGACCTGGACGACGACGGCTACATCTCCGACCAGGCCACGCTCCCCGGCACCGACTGCCAGGAGGGCAACGCCGCCATCCACCCCAAGGCGGCCGGCGAGACGTCGTGCGACGGCGCCGACGACGACTGCAGCGGCGTGGCCGACGACGCGCCCTTCGGCGTGGGCCAGGCCTGCTCCTCCGGAGCGTGCCAGGGGACGGTGGTGTGCGACGGGCCGGGCGACACCCGGTGCAGCGCGATGCTCGCCAACTGGTACCAGGACCGGGACGGGGACGACGCCGGCGGGACGCTGGTGGGGAACTTCTGCGGCCCGGACGCGGGGGTGGTCGCCTCGCCCGGCGACTGCGATGACGACGACTCCTTCATCCACCCCGGCGCCCTCGAGGTCTGCAACGGCAAGGACGACGACTGCAACGGGACCACCGACGACTTCGGCGGCACGTGCGTCCGCGAGGCGCTCCCGGGCGACGCCGGCCTCCTGGCGGTCAACGCCGCCCAGCCCGGGCGTGCCTGGGCGGTCGGCCGGGACGGCGGCCTGTTCATCCTCAGCGCGGACGGCGGCGTGTCGAGCAAGAGCGGCATCTGCGGCAGGGACGACTGGCGCGCGGTCTGGGTGGACGCGCAGGACCGGGCCTACCTGGGCGCGCCGCTCACCCGGGTGGCCTACGTCTACGACGCCGGCCAGAACGCGTGCCAGTCCACCACCGTGAGCGGCATCAACCAGGTGAACGGCGCCTGGGGGTACACGCTGGCGGACGGCGGCACGCAGGCGTTCTACGTCGCCTCCACGGCCTGGCTCACGCAGTGGGTGCCCCCGGCCGTGCCGGTGGCGCTCTTCCAGACCGGCAGCGGCAACGACAACATGCGCGTGCTCGACGGGATCCCGCCGTACCCGAGGATCGCCGCCGGTTGGTTCTTCAACGGGGTGCTCCACCCGCACGTGTGGATCGACGCCGACGGCAACGGCTTCATCGAACAGAACGCGGAGAGCCTGGCCGGCACCGGCGTGGCGCTCTTCTCGGCGAAGATGCCCCGAGCGGACCTGGCCTACGCGTGCGGGGACAACGGCACCGTGCTCCAGCTCCGCAACGGGACCTGGACCAAGCTCCCGTCCCCCTCCGCCGAGCTGCCGGACCTCAACTCCGTCACCGCGTTCGACGAGACCCACGTGTACGTCGCCGGGTTCGGCACTGGCGCCTCCTACGTCTGGGCGTGGAACGGGTCGCAGTGGAAGGTCCTGGTGCGGGTGAACACCGGCTCGGGCGACGTCCGCGCGCTCGGGGGGACCGGCCCGAACGACCTGTGGGCGGTGGGGACGGGGAACGCCTGGTACCTGTCGGTGCCGTAGGCGGCCGTCACCCGGGGAGCCGCTTCACCAGGAAGTCCGCCAGCGCCCGCAGCACCTCGAGCGGGATGGTGTGCGCGTCGTCGAAGGCGTGGAATTCCACCCCCAGCCCGGCGTCCTTGAGCAGGTCGCGCAGCGTCTCCGCCGAGGGGAACGGCAGCAGCGGATCGACCGTCCCGTGCGACTGGAACACCGGCAGGCCGGCGCGGGATGGGGCCAGCCGCCGCCACTCCGGCTCGCAGATCAGCGTCCCGGAGAGGACGCACAGCCCGGCCGGGGCCTCCTCCAGCCGGAGCGTGACGTCGGTGGTCACCATGGCGCCCTGGGAGAAGCCGCCCAGCACCGCGCGCGAGAGGGGCAGGTTGGCCTGGCGGCACGCCACGTCCAGCGCCTCGCGCAGCATCCGCCGCGCCTGGGGTAGCCCCTCCGGCGTCCGGGCGTGGAGCCGCTGGATGCCGGGGGGGCCCTCGCGAAGCGCGGCCTCCATGGACCCGAAGTCGATGTTCCACCACGCCCGGCCCTCTCCCATCCCCGTGAACCCCAGCGACAGCGGCGCCGCCGGGAAGACGAAGCGCGCCTGCTCCAGCTCCGGCCTCAGGTGGACCAGCTCCGGGGCGAACGAGACCAGGTCTTCGCCGGTGGCGCCGAAGCCGTGGCAGAGGACGACGAGGAGCCGGGGCGGGTCCTGGGTGGCCTGGGCGACTCCGCACTGGAGGCCGCCGAGCGTGGTTCGGGTGGCGCGCATTCGACGGGTCCGAAGTTACAGCGGAAGATGGCCGTGCGCATGGGGCTCTACGAGGAGATCCAGGAGACGGCGGCCGCCATCCGGGCGCGCGCGCCGTCGGTGGAGGCGGGCTCGCCGCTGGTGGGGGTGGTGCTGGGGAGCGGGCTGGGGTCGTTCGCGGACCGGCTCTCCGGGGCAACCGCCGTCCCCTACGCGGACCTGCCGCACTTCCCGCGCTCGTCGGTGGACGGCCACGCGGGGCGCCTGGTGCTGGGCGCCCTGGGCGGCGTGCCCATGGTGGCGATGCAGGGCCGCGTCCACGCCTACGAGGGCTACACCCAGGCGCAGGTGGCGTTCCCGGCGCGGGTGCTGTGCGCGCTGGGCCTCAAGGCGCTGGTGGTGACCAACGCCGCCGGGGGCATCAACCGGGACTTCCGCCCCGGCGACCTGATGGCCATCACCGACCACATCAACCTCTCCGGGGGAAATCCGCTCTGGGGGCCCAACGACGCCCGGCTGGGCGAGCGGTTCCCGGACATGAGCACCGCCTACGACCCTGTGCTGCTGGCGCGCCTGCGGGCGTGCGCCCAGGTGGCGAAGATCGAGCTGCGCAGCGGCGTCTACGCCAACTGGCCCGGCCCGTCCTACGAGACGCCGGCGGAGATCCGGATGCTGCGCGCGGTGGGCGCGGACGCGGTGGGGATGAGCACCGTGCCGGAGGTGATCGCCGCCCGGCACATGCGGGTCAAGGTGGCCGGGGTGAGCTGCATCACCAACGTGGCCGCCGGGATCAGCGAGAAGCCGCTGTCGCACGCGGAGGTGAAGGAGGTCGCGGGGCGGGTGGCGGAGTCCTTCTCCCGCCTCCTGGCGGAGTTTCTGCCCGTGGCCGCGCGGGAGTAGGCCGGCTACAGTCGCCGTCCGTATGGCCGATTCCCCGAAGCCCGAGCCGAGCGGCGCAGAGCGGCGCGACTCGCCACGCGTCCCCATGAAGTTCCTCGTCCGCGACAAGGCGGAAGGCGGGTCCTACGAGGAGTACGAGGGCGACCTGGCGGTGGGCGGGGCGTTCTTCCGCGGGCGCTACCCGCCGGCCGGGAACCTGTACGAGGTGCGCTTCCACCTGCCGGGGATGAGCAAGGACATCCGCGTCACCGGGGAGCTGCTCCGCATCCGCGACGAGCCGCAGAGCAAGGGGTACCACCTGAGGTTCAAGGACGTGGACCTGACCTCCGAGCTGGCGATCGCGAAGTACCTCGATGACCTCGCCCGCCGCCGGAAGTAGCGGGGCGGGGGCGGGCGCCGCGGCCGCGCCCGAGCGCCGGCTCACGCTGCTCGACTGCGTGGCCATCGGCGTCAACGGCATCATCGGCTCCGGCGTGTATCTCTTGTTGGCCCCGCTGGCGGCGCGGGCAGGGGCGGCCAGCGTGGTGGGCCTGTTCGCCTGCGGCGCGCTGTGCCTCGCCATCGCGCTCTGCTTCGCGGAGCTGAGCGGGATGTTCGACCGCAGCGGCGGTACCTACGTCTACGCGCAGGCGGCGTTCGGGCGCACGGCCGGGTTCGCGGTGGGCTGCATGTCCACGACCACCGGGGTGCTGGCGTTCGCGGCGGTGGCGCGCGGGTTCGCGGAAGCGCTGGGTGTCGCGGTGCCGGCGCTGGGGCCGGCCGGGAAGAGCGCGGTGGCGGTGGGGCTGGTGCTGGGGTTCTCGGCGGTGAACGTCCTGGGGGTGAAGGCGGGCGCGCGGACCTCGGACGCCCTCTCCATCATCAAGATGGTCCCGCTGGTGGCGCTGGCGGTGGGCGGGTTGGCCTACGTGCGCGCGGACGTGGTGTCCGGGATGTTCCAGGCCCCGGCGTCGGGCGGGACCTGGGGCGGGGCGGTGGCGGGGTCCGCGTTCCTGGCGGTGTTCATGTACTCGGGGTTCGAGTTCGTGGCGGTGCCGGCAGGGGAGGCGCGCGACGCGAAGCGGACGGTGCCGCTGGCCATCCTCGGGAGCCTGGTGGGGTCAATGGCCCTCTACTGCGTGGTCCAGCTCGTAGCGGTGTCGGTGCTGCCGGACCTGGGGTCCCGCCAGCACGCGCTGATGGATGTGGCGTTCCAGCTGGCGGGGGAGCGGGGGCGCGCCGTGTTGTGGGTGGCGTCGCTGGTGAGCATGCTGGGGTTCGTTGCGGGAAGCGCGCTGGTGGCGCCGCGGTACTGCACCGCGCTGGCGGAGGACGGGTATCTGCCGCTCGCGCTCACCCGGCGCAACGGGCGCGGGGCGCCGGTGGCGGCGATCGCAGCGTCGGCGCTGGCCTCCTCCGCGCTGGCGCTGTGGCTCGGGTACGAGTCGCTGGTGGACGTGTCGAACGTGGTGTTGTTCGGGCAATACGTCCCGGCGGCGCTGGCGGTGCCGGTGCTGCGGTGGCGCCGGAGAGAAGCGCCCCGGCGGTACGTGCTGCCTTTCGGGCCGCTCATCCCCGGGGTGGCGCTGGCGGGGTCGCTGGCGCTGTTCTGGACGGTAAGGCCCGGTGCGGAGCAGTGGTTGTTCTCGGGGAAGATCCTGCTGTTGGGGGCGGTGGTGTGGGGGCTGACGGTCGCGGGGCGGCGCGTGTTGGCAAGTGGGGGCCGGGCTGGTTAGAGGTGGCGGCATGGGATTGCTGGGGTGGGCGCAGCGGAAGCAGGAGCCGCGGTGGCGCACGGCGCTCCGCTCCTTCGCGGTGGGAGGAGCGAGCGGGCTCCTGGCCGGGCTCTACCTGGCCGCCCGGGGGCGCGACTCGGGGGCGGCCCGGCTGCGCAAGAAGGTGGAGGAGGAGCAGGTCGCGCGCCAGCGCGCCGAGCGCCGGGCCCAGGAGGCCGAGCACCTCGCGCTCCACGCGCTGGACCGGGAGCGGGAGCTGGCGGAGCGGCTGCACGACGTGGAGCTGAGGCTCCAGGGCGGCGCGGCGGGGTCTCGGAAGGGCTAGGTCACCGGACGCGGGCGTCTTCGACCGGGTTCGACGACCGCGGCCCGCTTCCGTTGCCGCCCGGGTCCTCGTGCTTGCCGTGCTTGCGGAAGTCCTTGGCGACCTTCGCGCTCCCGGCGGCGAAGGTGACCGACTCCGCGCCGCCCAGGAACTGCTTGGCGTCCACGGTCGAAGTCTGGCCCGACTGCTGGTCTTGCACGGTGAGCTGCCCGCCGCCGGCGCCGGAGACGCGGTACCAGTGGCCACCCGCGTTGACGGAGGCCTGCTCGCCGCTGGCCACGCTCTGCGTGACCGCGTGCTGCGCCTCGCGCGCCGCCTTGCCGCGGCCGTGCTCGTTCTGTCCGGGCAGGTAGAGCGACTGGTAGCTCTGGCCCTGGAGCATCTCCTGCATCCGCTCCATCCCCGAGGCGTAGGTGCCCGGCACGCGCTTGTCGCCGCCCGGCGCGTGCTTGCTGGCGGCGTGCGAGACGCCCTTCCCATCCACGCGGTAGCGCCGCCCGTTGGCCGCCTCCGTCAGCGCGGGCGCCATCAGGCCCTGCGTGGCGGTCATCCCGTTGGGCCGCTTGTCGGGCTTGGCCTGCAGCACCTTGCCGTCCACCATGGTGGAGCGGCCGGTGAGCTGGAGATCGGCGGCGATGCGCGCGTAGCTCGCCGGGTCGTTCCGGGCCAGCCCGGAGAGGGCGGCGGTGGCGCCGCAGAAGTCGTTCTGGCCCTGGCGGATGTTGCCGGGGGCCGCCACGTCCTTGACCACCTGCGCCAGCATCTTGGCGTTCCCGCTGCCCGGCTGCGCGAGCCGCCCGAGTTGGTCGAGCAGCGGCCCGTTGAGCTGGCCGTTGGCGTACAGCCCTCGCAGCGCCTGCTGCGACGCCCGATCGTCCCCTAGCGCTCCGGAGACGGCCTGGTACGCGGCCTGCGGGCTCTGCGCCTGGAACGTGTCTTGTGGCGCCGGAGCGGCGGCTGCTGGTGCTCGCTGGCCGCCGCCCTGGCGCTGCTGCGAGACGTGAGGACCATTCGCTTGGTGGGGAGAGATGCGCATGGGGACAATGTGGTTTTCGGTTCCGAAACCCCCGTGTTTCTTACGTTTTGAGAAGGCTTCGTGACAGGGAGCGCGCCGGGGCGCTCCGATCGTCCGAAGTCAGGACACCGCTACGTCAGCATTCCGCCCAGGGTTTTCAGGACGTCTCCCAGAAGAGGTTTCAGCGGACGCGCTCGGCGGGGAGGGAAGGGCCGGAGGGTTCGCCCTCTCCGGTGACGTCCAGGAACTGCTCCATCTCGCGGACGGTGGCCTCGGTGGATTGGGCCTCCAGGGTGAGGCGTTCGAGCTGCCGGCCGACGGACTCCGGATCGCGGATGGCGATGGACTGTTCGTGGGTGAGCTTGAGCAGGTCCTCGATGCCGGCGAGTTGGTGCGAGACGAGCTCCCGGCTCTCCTCCGCCTTCTGGAATCGCTCCACGCGCTTGCGGAGGATCTCCACCCGCCGCTGCTTCACGTCCTTGAGCCGCGCGTTGGTCTCGGCCGCCGCGTCCGCCTCCAGCTCGCGCAGCTCCTGCTCCACCTGGCGCCGGTCCGATGTCCCCAGGAACTTCCGGTAGTGGTTGAGCGTGGAGACGAGCCGGATGAACGCCACCAGGAGCTGGTCCACCTGCTGCTCCGAGGTGGCGGCCAGCACGCGCCCGCCGGGGAGCTTGCGGTAGTTCTCCAGGATGCGGTCGCGCACGCCCTTGAGCGCGGCGTAGTGCTCCTTCTGCGACGGGGAGAGGTCCTGGTAGAGCGCGCCGGCCTCCTTCTCCGGATCCACCTCGTCCGCCCAGTCGTTCGCGCGCACGGCGCGCTGGAACGTGGACGCCGAGGAGAGCGCGCCCAGGTAGAGGCTCTCGGCGCCGAGCGCCACCAGGAGCACGGCCGGCTCGCCCGTCAGCAGGGCGGCCACCCCGGACGCCCCCAGGGCGATCAGGTTGGCCGGCATCAGGAACGCCGCCTTGAAGTACCGCGAACCCTTCACGCCCCCATGTCCTGTCACGCGGGCGCGCTCCGCGCAATCTCAGGGCGCCGGTGGAGTGTCGCTCTGCACCTTCCGGACGGCGTCGAGCCAGCGGGGCCACATGTCGGGGTCTGCACTTCCGCTCCCTGCGGTGACCTCACACCCTACGAAGGCACGACAGCAGCTCGGCCCGGACGGCGCGCGCGGCGGCGGTGAGGTAGGCCTCTCCCCGGTGCGCCAGCGCGATCTGCCGCTTCAGCCCCGGCGGCGCGATGGGGATGGCGTCGAAGCGGCGGCCCGGCGACGCCATCACCGCGGGGATGACGGCCACGCCCACGCCCTGCTCGACCAGCCGGGCCAGCGCCTCCGAGGAGTCCGTCTCCACCACGAAGTCGGGCCGTTCGCCGCGCGCCTCGCACGCCACCTCCACCGCCCGCTTGGCGGCACCCGCCCGGGTGGAGAGGAGCGGCACGCCCGCCAGCTCCCCCAACTCCACCGGCCGCCGCAGCCTCGCCAGCGGGTGGCCCTTCGGAGCCGCCACCACCAGGTCCTCCTGCCACAGCCGCTGGGCCACCAGGTCCAGGTGCTTCAGCGGCATGGTGAGCACCGCCAGGTCCAGCGCGCCGGACGCCAGCTCGCGCTCCAGCGCGTCCGCCTCGCCGTGGACGAGCAACAGCCGCACGTCCGGGTAGCGGGCGCGGATCCGCTTCACCGCCTCCGGCATCAGCGCCGCGCCCACGGTGAAGATGGCGCCCACCGCCACCGCCCCGCGCGGTTCGTCCCGCAGCGCATCCAGCGCGGCACGCCCGGCGTGCAGGTCGTCCAGGGCGCGGCGGGCGTAGGTGGCGAAGCGCTCACCGGCCTCGGTGGGCTTCACCCCGCGCGCGGTCCGCACCAGCAGGCGTGCCCCCAGCTCGCGCTCCAGCGCCTGGAGCTGGCGGGTGAGCCCGGGCTGCGACAGCCGGAGCGCGCGCGCCGCGCGGGTGAGGTTCTTCCGCTCCACCACCGCCAGGAAGGCGTTCAGCTGGTCCGACGTCATGGCTTCGGCGCGACGATGATCCCCGAGGCGTACCGCAGCGCCGCCAGGTCGCGCACCTCCTCCGGCTCCGGTACCGCCGCCGTCCGCCCCAGCTTCACGAACAGCGCCCCCGCGCTGGCCAACAGCTCGTCGAAGGTCACCGGCGGCTCGCCCCGCATCCCGAAGAACCCCAGGTTGTCGTCCAGCGTGGCGGGCGGCGCGAGGCGGATCGCCTCGGTGGGATCGCCCAGGTACGGCGCCACCTCGCCCAGCCGCCGCGCGCCCTCCCCGGAGTCCTTGTTCACCGCTCGGCTGGCGTCCAGCAACCCCCGCACCAGCCGGCGGATGGCGTCCGGGTAGCGCGCCGCGAACTCGCCCCGCACCACCAGCACGGTGGCCACCAGGTGTGGCACGTCCGCGGTGGTGGCCAGCATCGACCCGTTGCGCTCGCGGATCGCCAGCTCGAGATCTCCCGTGAAGCCGACCGCCGCGTCCGCCCGCCCCTCCCTCAGCGCCTTCCCCGCGTCCGCCGCCGCGGGCACCTCCACCCACTGCACGTCGCTCACCGCCAGGCCGGCGCGCGCGGTGACCCAGAGCGCGAAGTACTCGGAGGGCGTGTGCCGGGCCACCGCCACCTTCTTCCCGCGCAGCTCCTGGAGGCTCTTGGGGCCCACCGACGCCACCGCCTCCTGCCCCTGGCTCCTCCCCAGCAGGAGGATGGCGCGCGGCGCGGCGTCCCGGAGCGCGGCGGCCCACTCCGCCAGCCGGTCCACGGTCATCGCCGCCGCGTCCACCCCGCCCTCTTCGGCGCCCCGGCGCAGCGCCGCCATCAGCTCCTCGTCGCGGGCGTAGGCGATCGCCCGGCCGTTCAGGTCATAGGAGGTCTTGAGCAGGCCCTCCGGCGCCGGGTCCGTCTCCGGCGCGCCGGCGAAGGTCGCGCCGCCCGCCGCCACCAGCAGCGCCGCCGACGAGCCCCTCGGCACGAACCCCACCCGCACCGGCCGCAGGGGAATGGCGGCACCGCCGATGGGCGCGGCCACCCCCGCCGGGAAGTCGCCGGTGGAGAGCCGCAGCTTGCGCGGGAAGAACCGGTTCTGGAGCCGGTCCAGGTAACCCAGCTTCGACGCGCCGAAGTACGCGCCGGTGAGCAGGCACGCGGATGCGAACAGCCACAGGCCTCCGCGCCGCACCTGCCCCCCTCGCGCCTACTTCACCTCGACCTTCTTGCCGATGGTCTTCTCCCCGCCGGCGCTCACGTCCGAGACCGGCGCCGGGGAGGAAAGGCCCATCTCCATCTTGAACTGCTTCACCAGCTCGTCCGCCTGGATCTTCTCGGCGTCCTCTTCAATCTTGAGGGCGGCGTGGTCCACGGACTCGAGCGCCATCTGCATGCGCGCCTCGTTGACCGCCGTCTGCTCCTCCACCTTGCGGAGCATCTCGCCGTGGGTGGCGTCGATCCCCGCCACCTCGAAGGACTCCATGGCGTCCGCCACCTTGGACTGCCACTTGGCGCGGCGCGCGTCGCGGATGGCGTTCATCGCCTCCTGCGTCTTCCGCTCCTTCTCGCGCATGAACATCTTCTTGACGTTCAGCGCCTTCTCGTAGGCGGACTTGGCGGTCTCCAGCTGCTGCGTGTTGCGCTCCAAGGCGCTCTTCTCCATCTGCAGCCGGGTGGCGTACTGGGCGGCCAGGTCGTCACGGCCCGCCTGGATGGCGGCCTTGATCTTGGCGGTGAGGGAGGCCACCTCCTGCGTGTACTTGGCGTTCTCCTTCTCGAGCAGGGTCTGGTTCGCCCGCACCATGGCGATGGACTCGTTCATCTTCGGGACCTGGTCGTTCATGTCCCGGATGTTCTGTTCGAGGATCAGCTCCGGATCCTCGATCGAGCTCACGAAGAACCCGACGAAGCTCCTCATCGCCCGCCTGAACCGTTGCCACATGGGGTCCTCACTCCCGTTTTTCAGCGAGATCTTGACCGCGAAGGTCTTGACTTCCGTTTAACACGATTGGACTGCCTCTGCTCCGGATACGGTTCCCACCGTCCGGCGATTGCCACTGGCGCCGCTATCCCACCCTCGCGGCGATCCGCTCGGACTCCCGGTTGGCGGCGTCCAGGACGCTCCGCTCGTCCAGGGTGAGCAGCGCCCGGTCGCGCAGCACCGGCTGCCCGTCGATGAGCACGTCCCGCACGCACTCCGCGCTCCCCGAGTAGACGATCTGCGCCGCCAGCTCCGGGCCTCCCGGCGTGCTGGACGGGCGGCCGAGGTCGAGGACGCACACGTCCGCGCGCTTGCCCGGCTCCAGGGAGCCGATCTCCTCCTCCAGGCCCATGGCGCGCGCGCCGCCGCGGGTGGCCAGCTCCAGCACGGTCCAGGCGTCCATCCCCAGCGGCCCCACCCGCGGCTTGTGGATGAGGGCCGCCAGCCGCATCTCCATGAACATGTCGAGCGTGTTGTTGCAGGGCGCGCCGTCCGCCCCCAGCGCCACCTGGACGCCCTCCGCCAGCAGCTCCGGAATCTTGGCCACGCCGGAGGCCAGCTTGAGGTTGGAGCTGGGGCAGTGGCAGAGCACGGTGCGGGTGGCGCGCAGCAGCCGGTGCTCCTCGGCGGTGAGCCACACCCCGTGCGCCAGGGTGACGTGCGGCCCGGTGATGCCCAGGTGGTGGAAGTAGGCCACGTTGTCCATCCCGGTCCGCTGCCGGACCAGGTCGCACTCGGTGGCGTTCTCCGAGGCGTGGCTGTGGATGCGGACGTTCTTCTGGCGCGCCAGCTCCGCCACCTGGACCAGCAGCCGCTCCGAGCAGGAGAGCGCGAAGCGCGGCGCGAAGGCGTAGCGGAGGCGGCCGCCCTCCTGGAGGTGCCAGGCGTCGCAGAGGCGCAGCGACTCGGCGATGGAGTCTTCGGTGGTCTCGCGCAGGCCGGCCGGCAGGCCATGGCCCTGGTCCATCATCGCCTTGCCGGAGGTGAGCCGGAACCCGGCGTCGCGGGCGGATTCGAAGACGGCGTCCTGGTGGCGGACGGTGCCCATGTCCAGCGCCGCGGTGGAGCCGGACTTGATCAGCTCCGCCCAGGTGAGGTCCGCGGAGGCGCGGAGGCTCTGCGCGTCGTGCGCGGCCTCGAAGGGCCAGATGCGCTCGCGCAGCCAGTCCAGCAGCTCCAGCCCGTCGGCCCGGTTCCGGAACAGCGTCTGGCAGGCGTGGAGGTGGCCCTGGACGAACCCCGGCAGCACCACGCACCCCGACGCGTCGATCACACGGCGCGCCCGTCGGCCTTGCCGGGCCCGGCCGATCTTGGCGATGCGGCCGTCCTGGATCAGGACGTCCGCGGACGGCAGCACGCGATGGTCGCGATCCATCGTGACCACGGTGCCGTTCTGGATGAGCAGCTCCACGCCCGGAAGCGGCGCTCTTAACATTGGATTAGGAAGGAGCAATGGGAATCGAGCGGGCCCTCCTCCTCATCGCCGACATCGGCGGATACACCCGGTTCATGAAGGTGCACCGGATCAACCTGGCCCACGCCCAGACCGTGGTCACCGCGCTGCTGGAGGCGGTCATCGACGGCGCGCCCTCCCCCTTGAAGCTCTCCAAGCTGGAGGGGGACGCCGCCTTCTTCTACGCCCCCATCTCCCGGAACGAGACGGACCTCACGAGGTTCGCGCAGCTGGTCACCTCCATCCGGCTCTCCTTCCTCCGGAAGCAGAAGGAGATGACCATCGACCAGGTCTGCACCTGCGACGGGTGCACCCAGGTGGGTCAGCTCAAGCTCAAGTTCGTGGCCCACGACGGCGAGGTGGCCATCCACAAGGTGAAGGGGATGCAGGAGCTGGCCGGGGTAGACGTCATCGCCGTGCACCGCCTGCTCAAGAACTCCGTTCCCCTGTCGGAGTACGTGCTGATGACGGACAAGGTGGCCCAGGCGCTGGGCGAGTCGCTCCAGCCCTTCTTCAACAAGGGCGAGGAGGACCTGGAGGGCCTGGGCAAGGTGACCACCTACTTCGTGGACCTCAACGAGGTGGCCAGGGCGCCTCCGCCCGAGGTGCTGCCGGGGCCCGTGCGTCGCTGGGTGAGCTACTTCCGGCTCACCGCCCGCGCGCTGCCCTACATGCTGGGGCTGAAGAAGAGCTGCGAGGGCTTCCAGAACATGGGCCCCGTTACAGGAACTCCTTCGTGAAGGCGTGGGGGAGGAGCTCCTGGAGCTGGTACTTCTCCTCCTGGCCCGAAGCGACGGAGCGGAACCCCACCATGGCGTCCGCCGCGCCGAACTCGGCCATCACCTGGCGGCAGCTCCCGCAGGGCGGGCAGGGCAGGTCCGCGTCCGCCACCACCGCCATCGCCAGGAGCTTGCGCTGGCCCTCCACCACGGCCCGGAAGATGGCGGCGCGCTCCGCGCAGACCGTCAGGCCGTAGGAGGAGTTCTCCGTGTTGCAGCCGGAGTAGATGACGCCGTCGGCGAACAGCGCCGCCGCGCCCACCATGAACTTCGAGTAGGGGGCGTAGGCGCGCTCGCGGGCGGCAGCCGCCGCCTCGAACAGCCGGTCCCATGGAATGCTCTCCACCCCCGAGAGACTAGCCCGGCCGACCCGACCCTAGAAATTCCAGCCCACGTGCCCGCCCAGCCCGAAGCCCGCGATGACGCCCGTCTGCGGAGCTTGAGCGCCGACGAGCGAGAGGCCGGCGGTCACGCCAATGGTGAGCCCGGAGTCCAACGCCCACTGGTACCCGCCCTCGAAGATCAACCCCAGCCCGAGGTTCAGCGCGAGCGTGCCCATCTCGCCCCCCGCCCAGAAGCCGTCCGGCGCGTTCCCGAAAAAGTAGTACCTCGCGCCGGCGGTGATGCCGCAATAGAAGAGGCCGCCGGCCGCGTCCGACCAGAAGTTGGGCGTGAGGGAGCCGGTCAGGGTGAAGTTCGGGAAGACGACGCGCTCGTAGATGAAGCCGAACTGCAGGATGCTCAGCCCCGGGTCCTGGTTCTGCAGGGTGGAGGCCACGTAGAACCCGGAGAGCGTGGAGAGGAAGTTGTAGGCGATGACGTTCTTCCTCGCGCTCGCGTCCCAGGGCCCTTCGGCGGGGGGCGCGCGGCGGGCGGGCGGCGGGCGTGCGGCCGGCGGCGGGGCCGATACGACCGGGGGCGGGGGCGGCGCGGTGTACTCGGGCTGAGGCGGAGGCGCGGGCGCGCGCTCGCTCGGGGAGACGCAGGCGCCGCGCTCGCAGACGCGGTCGCCCTTGCATTCGGTGTCCTTGGTGCACTGCGCGAGCGCCACTCCGGGGACCGCGAGGACCGAAACGGCGACAAGCACTCGGAGGAGGTGGCTCATATGCCCCGCCGGATATCACGGCGAGGCCGGAGCGAGATCCACGAAGAAGGGGGCCTGCTCGCCGGGAGTCACTGCGGCGCGGGCGCCGATTCGCCGGGCCTGGCCGGTTCCCCCGGCAGCCCGAAGGCGATGGTGGCGGAGAGGCCCCAGTAGGCCCAGAGCGCGTCGCCGCCCTGCGTGACGGGGGAAGGCACGCTCTGGGTGATGCCCGGCTGAGCCGCTGCCGGGACCATGGTGGGCATGGAGCCGGCGGCCACCACGCCGGAGACGCGCGCGAAGTGGAAGAAGGTGGCCTGGGGCCGGAGGGCGTCCACCGCCAGGCCGCCGTAGGCGGACCAGTAGACGCCCATCGCCGACCCGGAGACGTTCAGCACCGGCGTGCCGTCGGTGGGGCAGAAGGCGGGGATGCCGTTGTCCGCGTTGGCGCACCAGGTGCCGCTGGCGGAGAGCGCGGTGGCGGAGCCGCCGCCGAGGGCGCGGAGCTCGACCCACCAGGGCGGGGTGACGCGGAATTCGGCGCCGGCCTCCAGGGTGCCGCGGCCGGCGCGGTAGCCGATCCCCGGGTGCTCCGCGTCCTGGTACGAGACGAGGGTGCCGCTGATGGTGGCGCCCACCGACAGCAGGTCGTGGTCCAGGAAGCTGCGCCGCCAGCGGAGCTCCGGCTCGACGTAGCCGTCACCCGTGCCGAGCACGCGGAAGCCGGCGGAAAAGCCCGAGTTGCCCAGCCAGGTGGCCGGGTCCACCAGCAGGGAGTACTGGAGCATGGGGGTGGCGTATTGCGGTTCCTCCGCGGTGGGCTGGGTGACGGCGCTGCTCAGCATGTAGCCGGGGGTGATGGAGGCGGAGATCTCGGCGCTCGGGCGCGAGGCCGGCACCGCGGAGCTGAAGGTCAGACCTGGCGTGGGGCCCAGGGCGATGCAGCCCGTGCCGAGCACGGCGGCGAGCGCGAGGAACCAGTTCGTGGCGCGATGCATTGAGTCACCTCCGCAGCGAGTAGGTGGCGGTGCCAGGCAGCAACGGCCGTGCCCGGGATGAAACGGTCTTTACCAGCGAGCTTACGAGGTGGGATGCGAACGCGCCGGCGCGGCCACGGGCGAGCGGGTTCGCGCCGCGGGGCGTCAGGAGTGGCGGATGCTCGGGCGCGGTCGCGCCCGCTCGTCGCGGACGATGCGCCGTGAGGCGGCCCCCCTACGGATGCTCCGCCAGCCACTGCTCCACCGCGCCCGCCTTCTCCGAACGGCTGGCGGCCTGGTAGTCCGCGCGGGCCTGGGTGGCCAGCGCGCGCGCCCGCCCGGAGGACCGCCCCATCGCCGACAGGGCGCGGGCCAGCGCGAAGCGGGTGTCCCCGCGCGCCAGGGGCTCTCCCTTTTCGCCCAGGGCCAGCGCCTGCTCCAGCTCCGCCACGGCCTCGCGCGGCCGGCCCAGCCCCAGCAGCGACTCGCCGATGCCCTCGTGCGAGAAGGAGAGGTCCGGGTCGTCCGGGCGGACCGTCCGCAGCTTGATCGCCATCGACTCCCGGTAGGCGGCGATCGCCTCGTCGAAGCGGCGCTCGTTCTGGAGCACGGTGGCCTTCATGTCGAGCGCGGTGGTCACCCGCTGGTGGTCGGGCCCGAAGCGCGCGCGGGCGATCGCGATGGCGCGGTCCGCGGCGTGCTCGGCGGGCGGTCCCTTCCCCAGCTCGGAGAGGGCCACCGCCAGGTTGTTGAGCGGGGCGGAGAGGGTAGGGTGGTCCGGGCCGCGGAGGCGCTCGATGCCGGTGATCGACTCCTCCAGGTGCGCCGCCGCCTCCTGCCGCTGCCCCAGCCGCAGCTCGACCAGGCCCAGGTTCCCCAGCGCGAGCACGCGCTTGGAGCTCTCCTTCCCCAGCGCCGCCTCCAGCAGCGCCAGCCCGCGCCGGTACGCCTCCAGCGCCTCCGCCATCCGGCCCTCGCCCATCCGGAGCGAGCCGACGCTGTTCAGCAGCTCCCCCTCCAGCTCCGGGTTGCTCCCCGAACGCTCCAGCGCCGCGCGCGCCACCGCTTCCCACGCGTGCCCCTCCGCGAAGCGGAGGTCCAGGCTGTCCAGGTACACCAGCCGCAAGGCCACCTTCGTCCGCAGCGCGTCGTCGCGGGCGGCGTCCGCGGCGTGGACGGCGGCGATCAGCGTCTGCTCGCCCTCCTTCGCCCGGCCCACGCGCTCCTCCAGGAGCCCGCGCAGGTAGAGCGCCTGCGCCTCCAGCGGCCTCGAGCGCAGCACCGCGGCGCGGGAGGCGGCCCCCTCCGCCCGCCCCAGCGCGCTCCGGTAGTCGCCCGCCAGCCGGAGCGCGTTGGCGTCCGCCAGCTCCTTGACCAGCGCCTCCGCCTCCCTCCGGGCGGCGGATTCGGTGGGGAGCGGCGCCACGCCTGCCAGCGCCGCCGCGTCCGCGCAAGCGCGCACCGAGGTCAGTCCCAGCGCCGCGTCCACCGACTGGCCGGCCATGGCCGCGTCCGCGTTGGAGAGGAGCGCGGTGAGGCTCTGCAGCTCCTTGAGGCGGGTGTCCAGGCAGCCCATCCGGAGCTGGAGCGCGGACTCGGACTGCTCGCCGCGGAGCGCGGTGGCCTCGCACGCGTCGCGGTGCATCGCCAGCCAACCCTGCGCGTACGTGTCCAGCGCCGCCGACGCGCGCTCGTATTGACCCGGGAGCTGGGCGAGTCGGGACTGGAGCCGCTCGCGGACGGGCTGGCTCCAGGCGGGGGCCATCAGCGCGGGCCCGCCGGTGCAGCGCTCGGCGCGGAGGGTGAGCGTCCGCTGGAGGGTCGCCCCCGCCAGCACCGCGACCAGCGCCACCACCCCCGCGGCGGCGAAGGCGGGTGCCCGCGCGCGGCGCTGGAGGGTGGGCTCCAGCTCGGCCAGCAGGGCGGCCATGGTGGGGAACCGGTCCTGTGGGCGGAGCTGGAGCCCGCGCTCCACCGCCCGCCGCACCCGCGCCGGCACCCGGCGGTCCGGCGGCATGGGCTGCATCAGAGGTGGCGGCGCGTGCGGCGCGTTCAGCCCCAGCGCGTGCGCGCGGAGCATCTCCGGGATGTAGGGCCGCTCCTGGAACAGGCCCCAGTAGAGCCCGGCGCAGAAGCTGAACTGGTCCGAACGCTCGTCCGGGGGCGCGCCGGCGAACATCTCCGGCGCCATGTACAGGGGCGTGCCCAGCACCGCGCCGGCCCGGGTGACGTCGCTGTCCAGCACGCGGATCCGGACGGCGTCGGCAATGGGCGATTCCGGCGCGCCATTCCGCCCCGCCGGCTTGTCCCGCCCGTCCAGCGAGCGGATCCGGACGGCGTCCGCGAGCGGGGCGGGCGTCGCGCCGTCCTGCCCGTCCACCAGCCGGGCCAGGCCAAAGTCGGTGACCATCACCCGCCCGTCCCGGCCGACCAGCACGTTCTCGGGTTTGAAGTCGCGGTGCACCAGCCCGGCGGCGTGGGCGGCGACCAGGCCGCGGCCCGCCTCGACGAAGGCGCGCAGCACCTCCAGCGGCGCGCGCGGCATGGCCTGGGTCCACCGCTTGAGCGTGGTGCCATCCACCAGGTCCATCGCCACGAACACGCCGTCCTCGGTGGCGCCCACGTCGTGCACCGCCACCACGTTGGGGTGGGCGACGCGGGCCATGGCCTGCGCCTCGCGCAACAGCCGGGCCTGGCGCTCCTGGCGAGCAGTGCCGGACGGGGTGACCGCTACCACCTTGATGGCGATCTTGCGGTCCAGCTCCGGGTCGTAGGCGGCGTACACCACGCCCATCCCGCCGCGCCCCAGCACCCCGAGCGTCAGGTAGCGGCCGATGGGCTCGCCGCGCCCCTTGTCGCGCAGCGCGGGCGGCACCGCCTCCGCGGCGCGCTCCTGCTCCGCGGTCGGCATGGGCACCGTGATGCGAAGGGTGGCCGGTTCGCCCGCGGGGTCGACAGGCTGGGAGGGCATGAACGCGCCGGAGTCTACCGCCCCCGGCGTCAATCCACCGGCACCCGGCTGCGCCCGGGCGCTCCACCCCGGCAGGAGGCTTTCCAGCCGGCGCACGAGCGCTCCATCGGCGAGAAATCAGGTTGCCGGAAACGCCTCACAACTCGCGTCCGGCGAGGCCGATCATTTCGCATGCTTTCCGCACGCGCCATCGAACCAGGTCGCGCGGGAGGTGGACCGTCTCGGCATCCTCCAGGAGCCGTTTCGAGCCCTCCCGCGCGGCCATTCATCCGATTCCCGTCCGTGGTGGACGGGTTCTCCTGAGTCGTTGCGCAGGTTTCCAAGAAGCCAGGGGGTGGGAAGCGGTACACCACCAGGGTGAGGGGACCCGCACCGCCCCCTGGCTTCGCAACGATGCCCTCCGTGGTACACCCGGGGTCCGTGCGCGGGAAGAGCTGGCAGGTTGGCGCGGTGCTGGCGTTCGTGGCGCTGGCGCCGCGCGCCGCGTTCGCCACCGCGTACTACGTGAACGACCGCAGCACCGCCGGGGACCGCGCCTTCCCCGGCTGCGCGTCCATGGGCCCGGGGCAGGCGTCCGCGCCCTGCGGGACTTGCGCGCGCCCGTGTGACTCGCCGCAGCTGGCGTACGACGCCAACCCGGTAGGGCCGGGCGACACCATCTACCTCAACGCCGGTCGCTACTCGCCGGACGCGGGGTCCCCTGGGCTGGCGCTGACGGTCCCCGGCAAGGAGGGAGCGCTCGGGGCTCCATTGACCGTGGAGGGGCTGCTGGACCCGTCCGGCCGCTGCGCGCGCGACGACGCCGGTGTCCCGCTGGTGCTGATGGACGGGCAGAACACCGGGACGGTCGGCGTGTTCATCACCGTCTCGTTCATCACCGTGAAGGGCTTCGGCATCACCGACATGGAGCCCTCCGGGAACGAGCCCTACGGCAGCGGCGTCCGGATCCTCGGCCCCGAGGACGCGCCGGACGGGGGGTTGCCGGACGCCGGCCCTACAGGGTGGGTGGTCACCGGGATGGACATCTACGGCCTGAGGGGCTTCGGCGCCTCGCCGGTGGACATCGACACCTGGGCCCCGTCCTGTCCCGGGTGCGAGGTGAGCTGGAACCGGCTGCACGACTGCCCTTCGTGCAGCGCCGCGGTGTGGATCCAGGGCCCGCCGGACGTGCGCGTGGTGGGCAACGAGATCTTCGCCAACAGTTTCTTCACCACGGGGACCCCGGCGCAGATCTACCTGGCGGGCGCGCCGTCGCCGGTGGTCCGCAACAACCTCGTGTACGGCAACGGCGGCGACGCGCTGGGGTTGCTCGGCTGCGGGAATGAGGAGCTGTGTGGGTCGCAAGTGTCCTCGCCGGCCCAGGTGCTCAACAACACCTTCTGGCGCAACGCGCAGGTGAGCCAGGACGCCGACACGGCCGAGATCGCCCTCGAGGACGGTTCGGACCGGGCGCGCTTCTTCAACAACCTGATCGGCTTCGACCGCGCGCCCGCCTTCTATTCCGACGGGACTGGGCTCTCCGCCAGCGACTACAACGGATTCCTCCCGTTGGGGGACGCCGGCTATGCCGCCCTGGGAGGCGTGGACGTCCACACGCTGCTGGATTGGCAAGGGCAGGGGTTCGACCTCAACGGCCTGGAGGCCGACCCGCTGTTCGTCGCTCCCGGCTCGGACTTCCATCTCGCCTCCACCGCGGGGTTCTTCGATCCGTCCGGCATCCTCCACGCCGGCGCGAGCACCAGCCCGTTCCTGGACTGGGGCGATCTGTCCACGCCCATCGGCGCGCAGCGGCTGCCGCACCAGGGCCGGGTCAACGCGGGCGCGTACGGCGGCACCGCGGAGGCGTCGCTCACCCCGGTGAAGCTCGCCGCGGTGGGTGGTGACGGCCAGCACGCCGACCCCGGCGAGGTGCTGTCCCAGCCGCTGGCCGTGGCGGTCCGGTTCGAGTCCGGCGCCGGCGCGGCGGGCGTTCAGGTGGCGTTCGAGGTCACCTCCGGGGAAGGGCAGGTCTCTCCAGCGTTCGCGGTCACGGACGAAACCGGTCTGGCCTCCACACAGCTCAAGCTCGGCAGGTCGCCGACGACCACCGTGCGGGCCTCGCTCCCCCGGGTCCTCGGCGCCGGGGAGGTGTCCTTCACGTCCACCGCCGATTTGAAGCCGCCCAGCCACCTGGGCGTGAGCTGCGGCGGTTGCTCGTCCCTGGGGTCGCCGGCCTGGGCGCTGGCGGCGCTGCTCTGGGCGTTCGCGCTCGCGCGCCGGCCGCGCCTGCGTCCTTGACTCGTCCGGAGAACCGGCTTCACTGCCTTCCATGAGACGCGCGCTCCTCCTCGCCGCCGCGCTGGTCGTCGCCGTGCCCGGGTGCAGCCGCTGCGGCCGCGTTGGCGGGCGGGCGCCGGAGCTGGCGCGCGTGCTCCCGCGGGACGCGGAGGCGGTGGTGCTGGTCCCCGACCTGGGCGCCCTGGGCACCGCCATCCTCCGGCTCGAACAGCTCAAGCTGGCGAGCATCGGCGCGCAGCTCCAGGGGGCCGGCAGCGCCTCGGACCTGGCCGGGGGGCTCGCGCTCCAACTCGGCGTGGACCTGCGCTCGCGCGAGTCCATGGAACGCGCCGGGCTGGACCCGTCCCGCGGCGCCGGCGTCGTGTGGTTGAAGGGCGATGACGCCTACGTCGTGGCCGGGGTGAAGGACGAGAAGGCCGTCCAGGACCTCGCGCGCCGCATCGCGCGCGACCGGATGAACGCGACCGCCGCCGCCGAGACCGAGGTGGACGGCTACCGGATGGTCACCTTCAGCCGGAAGCCGGGCGGCCCGCCCATGCTCGCCGTGCTCTTCCAGGAGCGATGGGCCTTCCTCTCGGGGGGAAAGGCCGCCGGCCGCATGGCGGAGCTCTCCGCGGTGGGCGAGAGCGCCGCGCTCGCCACCGAATCCGAGTTCCAGCAGGCCATGAAGCGCGTTCCCAAGGACGCCCAGGTCATGGTCCGGGTGCCGCCGACCTCGTCACGGTCGCAGCGAGGCGCCATGCACGGCGCGATGCTCTCGCTGTCGCTGAGGGCGGACGCGCTGGCGTTCACCTGGGTCCAGCCGTGGCCCAACACGGAGAAGTCGCTGGAGGTGCTGACCGCGCAGCGCCCGGCGCCGGACCTGTTCGGGCTGGCCGCGCCGGACGCCTTCTTCGTCATGCGGTCCCTGGGACCTCCCTCCGAGATGGCGCCGCTGTGGAAGGACCTCCTCGGGGAGCTGGGGCGGCGCCGGGTGAACGAGCGCGAGGTCGCGCTGGGCGACCAGATCCTCCAGAACCTGAAGCCGGGGACGGTGCTCTCGCTCTCCCTGGCGCCGACGGTCAACCTGGCCGCCGGCGTCCCCCAGCTCGACCCCCGGCGCACCAACCCCTTCCGCTACCTTCACCTGGTGGTGGCGGGCGAGGTGAAGGACCCGGCGAAGGCGGCGCAGACGCTGGAAGACATCCCCGCGGCGGCGCAGCGCTACGGCGCCATCATCGAGCCGTCCGACCGCAGTGGGCAGACCGTGTACCTCACGCACTACGCGCAAGGGGAGGGCGCCAACCTGGCGCTGGTCGGCGACAAGGCCGTGATGGCCGCGCCCGTGTCTCGCCTGGACGAGACCATCACGCGCGCCAAGGACAAGGCGGCGGCCGAAGGCCTGGCGGCGGACCCCGCGTTCCAGGCGCTGTTCCAGAGCCCGCTGTCCTTCGCCATCGACCTGCACCGGCTGGCCGAGTCCATCCGCGCGCTCCCCTCGTCCGCCTGGGGCGTCGGCGGGTTCGCGATGAAGGCCACCACGCTGCGCTGGATGGACGCCATCGACGACCTGCGGGCGATCACCTTCCGGGCCGGGTACGCGGACGGGTGGGTAGAGGCCGAGGTGCAGGTCCGCATCCAGGCGCCGCAGTGATCGAGGCGAAGGGAATCGTCAAGTCGTACCGGGACGGCGACGCCGAGGTGCGCGTCCTGGACGGGCTGGACCTCGCCATGTCGGACGGCGAGCTGGTGGCGGTGGTGGGCCCCTCCGGGAGCGGGAAGTCCACGCTGCTGCACCTGCTGGGCGGGCTGGACGTCGACTACCGGGGGGAGATCTCGGTGAACGGGGCGCGGCTCACCGGGCTGCCGGACCGGGCGCTGTCCGCGTTCCGCGGGGCGCACCTGGGCTTCGTGTTCCAGTCGTTCCACCTGGTGCCGGCGCTGAGCGCGCTGGAGAACGTGCTCCTGCCGTCGTTCTTCGCCTCGCGGCCTTCGGCCCCGGAGGAGGCGCACCGCCGGGCGGAGGAGGTGCTGGCGCGGGTGGGCCTGGAGTCCAAGCGGGACCGGCTCCCGGCGCGGCTCTCCGGCGGCGAGCGGCAGCGGGTGGCGATCGCCCGCGCGCTGTTCGGGCGGCCACGGGTGCTGCTCTGCGACGAGCCCACCGGGAACCTGGACGCGCGCACCGGCGAGGAGATCATCCAGCTCTTCCAGGCGCTCCACCGCGACGGGCTGACCGTGCTGGTGGTCACCCACGAGGACCGGATGAGCGCCGCCGCCACCCGCGTGCTCCGGCTCCGCGAGGGCAGGCTCTTCCCGGAGGCGGGAGGGCAGGCATGACGCCGGGCTCCCTGGCGCGGCTGGCCGCCCTCTCGCTCCGCCGCGACCGGCGCGGCGCGGCCTTCTCCGCCTTCGGCGTGGCCATCGGCGTGGGCGCGCTGGTGTTCTTCGTGGCGCTGGGCTCCGGGGTGGACCGGGTGGTGCGCGAGAAGGTCTTCCCTACGGACGCCAGCCTGATCGACGTCGTCCCGCCCACCCTCTCCCTGGGCTCCTTCCTCGGCGGCGGCGCGCTGGACCAGGCCGCCGTGGACCGCCTGGCCGAGCTGCCGGAGGTCGCCGCGGTCTACCGGCGGATGCAGGTGCGGGTCCCGGCGGTCAGCCGCTACCAGGGCGACTTCTTCGGCGCGCCCTTGCGGATGGGCGTGGAGGTCCTGGCGGTGGGCGTGGACCCCGGCCTCGTCCAGCAGGACGTGCAGTTGGGCGACTTCACGGACCCTGGCCCGGACAAGCCGATCCCGGCGGTGATGGCCTCGCGCCTTTTGGAGATCTACAACAAGTCCTTCGCCCCGGCCCGGCGCCTGCCGCAGCTCTCGCGCTCCATGGTGGTGGGCTTCGCCTTCCCGGTGGAGTTCAACCGCTCCTACGTGGCCCAGGTCGCGCCCGGCCCCACCACCGCCGCCCAGGCCCAGGTGGTGGGCGTCTCCGACCGCGCGCTCCTGGCCGGGCTCACCATCCCGCTGGAGACCGCCCGCCGCATCAACCGCGCCGCCGGGGTGGACGCGGACACGTACACCGGCGTGGCGCTCCAGGCGAAGGACCCCTCCCGGGTGCCGGAGCTGATCGACACCGTGAAGCGGATGGGCTTGCAGATCGACGACCAGGAGCGGCGCCTGTCGGAGAGCACCGGTGCCGCGGTGGCCGTCACCACCTCCGCCCTGGCGCTCCTCTCCATCCTGATCTGCGCCCTGGCCGCGGTGAACATCGCCCACGCGCTCTTCGCCCAGGTGCGCGCGCGCTCGAAGGAGATCGGCATCATGCGCGCGGTGGGCGCCTCCCGCGCCGACGTGCAGCGCCTGGTCCTCGCCGAGTCGGCCGTGGTGGGCGCGCTGGGCGGGCTGGCCGGCACCCTGGGCGCCTTCTGCCTCGCACTCGCCATGGACGCGCTGGCGAGCGCCTACCTCCCCCCCTTTCCGTTCAAGCCGGAAAGCTTTTTCCACTTCTCGCCCGCCCTGCTGGCGGGGGGCGTCCTCCTCGGGCTCCTGGCCGCGCTGGCGGGCGCCTTCCTGCCCTCCCGGCACGCGGCGGGGATGGATCCCGCACGGGCGCTCGCGGGGTAGGCAAAGGGCGTTTTCGCAGTTACGCTCGGCGCCCTTAAGTCCTGGATATCCGCCGGCCCGCTACAACCCCTCCTCCGTGAGCGCCACCGCCAAGAGGCAGCCCGTCCCATTCGGGAAGTACCTCCTGCTCGACCGCATCAACATCGGCGGCATGGCGGAGGTGTGGCGCGGGAAGATGTTCGGCGCCGGCGGCTTCGAGCGCCTGGTTGCCATCAAGCGGATCCTCCCGAACATCGCCGAGGACGAAGAGTTCATCACGATGTTCATCGACGAGGCGAAGATCAGCGTCCAGCTGACCCACGCCAACATCGCGCAGATCTACGAGCTGGGGGCCATCAACAACTCGTACTTCATCGCCATGGAGTACATCCCCGGCAAGGACATGCGCGCGATCTTTGAGCGCTGCCGGAAGAAGGGGGAGCCGGCGCCCATCCCGCTGTCCTGCTACGTGGTCTCCAAGCTGTGCGAGGGCCTGGACTACGCCCACCGGAAGAAGGACGGGATGGGGCGGGACATGAACATCGTCCACCGCGACGTGTCCCCCCAGAACGTCCTCATCAGCTACGAGGGCGAGGTCAAGGTCATCGACTTCGGCATCGCCAAGGCGGCCGGCAAGGCGACCAAGACCCAGGCCGGCATCCTCAAGGGCAAGTTCGGGTACATGAGCCCGGAGCAGATCCGCGGATTGCCGCTGGACCGCCGGAGCGACGTGTTCGCCATCGGCGTCTGTCTCTACGAGATGCTCACCGGCGAGCGCCTCTTCGTGGGCGACTCCGATTTCTCCGTGCTGGAGAAGGTGCGGAAGGCGGAGGTGACCCCGCCCTCCACCTACAACCGCCGGGTCCCCGAGAACCTCGAGAAGATCGTCCTCAAGGCGCTGGCCCGCGACGTGGACACCCGCTACCAGTACGCCAACGAGCTGGCGGACGACCTGCAGCGGTTCCTGATCACCTCCGACTCCATCTTCAGCCGCAAGGACCTGATGCAGTACATGAAGTCCACCTTCGCCGAGGAGGTGGAGCGGGAGAAGATGCGGCTCCAGGATTACGCGGAGATCAAGCCGCCGGAGGGGATAGCGGCCGCCGCGGACATGGGCTTCGGCGCCGCGCCCGCGCTGGCCGCCACCCCGCCGCGCCCCTCCAACCCTGGTGCCCCCCCTGGGCGGGCGCCCACGCCGGGCGCCGCCATGTCCGCCGCGGCGGCTGCCAAGGCGGTCACCGAGCAGGCGGTGCCCGTGGTCCGCCCGGCGGAGACCCTGCCGCCCATCCGGCGCACCTCCATGCCGGGGATCCCCAAGCTCACCGCGGCCGCCCCGGTCAGCCTCCAGGAGCCCGACACCGACTCCTCCCACGCCACCCAGATCGCGGAAGGCCCCGGCTACGAGACCAAGCAGGAGAAGGACAAGGCGGCCAAGGAGCGCGAACGCCGCGAGCGGCTGATGAAGACCCACGAGGACTCCGGGCCAGGGTCGTTCGCCGCCGAGCCGGAGCCGGCCACCGTCCCGGGGCATCGCAAGGGCGCGGGGGCGCACGTGGTGGGCGCCCCGGTGCCCGCGCCCTCCGAGAACGGCGCCGACGCGCGGGCGAAGTGGGAGCCGCCCAACATGGCGCCGCCGCGGCTGCGCGGCGACCCGCTCCCGGAGGACGAGCTGGATTCGCCCACCGGGTCGGAACACATGCTCGGATCCGGGCGGGCGCGCGTGGTGGGGCTGGTGGGGGGCGGGCTGGCGCTGGCGTCGATCGCCGCGGTGGCCCTGGTGGTGCTGTGGCCCACGCCGGAGGGCTTCGTGCTGGTGGAGGCCACCCCCATCCCGCCGAAGGCGCGGGTGCAGATCAGCGACATCGACCTGGGGACGCTGGAGGCCAAGCAGTGGCCGGTGCTCCAGAAGATGAAGGCCGGGCCGGCGGTGGTGCTGGTGACCGTGGAGGGATACCAGAACTTCGTCCAGCCCATCGAGGTGCTCAAGGGCGCCACCCCCACCAAGGTCACCGTGGCGCTCAAGCGCACCGTGGCGGCGGCGCAACTGTTCGTCACCACCGACCCCAAGGACGCCCAGGTGCTGCTCAACGGCGACACCAAGCGGCCCGAGGGCGACGGCGCGCTGCTCACGCTGGAGATCCCGCTGAACGTCGAGGCGACGCTGGAGGCGCGCAAGAAGGGCTTCCGCCCGGCGGTCGAGAAGCTCACCCCGGCGGAGGGGCAGGACACCATCCGCAAGACCCTCAAGCTCCAGTCCGCGGAGATGGTGCTGGACGTGCGGTCGGACCCCGCGGGCGCGGACATCTGGGTCGGCGGCAAGCCGGCCAACCTGGTCACGCCCGCCAGCCTCAAGCTCCCCGGCGACGCGCAGAAGCTGGAGCTGAAGAAGAAGTGCTACGACGTGGCGGAGATCGCGATCGACGGCCAGCTCGACGCCTCCAAGCCTATTGTGATGAAGCTGGTCAAGCTGCCGTCGTGCAAGTAGGCGCGCGGCGCGGAGAGGGATGATGGCCCGAGCACGGAAGGGCAAGGCGGACCCGCTGGCGGGGCTGCCACCCTGGGCGCAGAAGCTGGCCCAGCGCTACTACACCAGGACGGTCTCCACCTTCATCGTCTACGGGGCGGTGCGCGACCTGCAGCCGGTCACCGACGAGGAGGGCGGCCGGGCCTTCGGCCCCCTGAGGAGCTTCCTCTCCGACGAGCTGTTCGGCGGGCGCGACCACGTCGTCTTCTACGACCGCTCCTCCGGGGTGCGCGCCGCGCTGCCGGAGACGCAGCAGGACCTCCAGCGGGCGATGGCGGCGTACGACACGCTCTACGGGACGGACTTCGCCAAGGTGATGCCGCGGGACCCGGGGCGGGCGCTGCAGATCCTGGAGAACTACCTGCGGATGCGGCTGTCCGACGGGAAGTCGCTGGCGCTGGTGATCGACTTCGCGGAGACGCTGGCCCCCGGCGGCGACCTGTCCCACCTGTCCGCCGAGGACCGGTTCGTGCTCGCCACCTTGACCAAGTGGGCGACCGATCCGCAGTTCCTGGCCGGGGACCTCTCCATCGTCCTCATCGTGGAGAACCTGGCGGAGATGGCCCCGCGGCTGACCCGGAACCCGTACGTCGCCAACATCGAGGTGCCGCTGCCCAACGAGGAGGAGCGGCTGGAGTACGTGAAGTACAAGCTGGAGGGGCGGAAGCTGTCCTCGGTCTCCGAGGTCCCGCTGCAGGGGCTGGCGAAGATGACCGCCGGCTTGTCGCGCATCAACCTGGACCGGATCCTCATCGAGGCCATCGAGCGGGGCGTCACCGTCACCCCGGCGCTGCTGAAGGAGAAGAAGAGCGAGATCATCCAGGCGGAGTGCCACGGCCTCCTGGAGTTCATCGAGCCCTCGCACGCGTTGGACGCGGTGGCCGGGCACGCCAAGGCCAAGTCCATGCTGCGCCACGCCTCGGCCGCGCTGAAGAAGGGCCGGATCGAGGTGATGCCCATGGGCTACCTGATCTCCGGGCCGGTGGGGACGGGGAAGACGTTCCTGGTGACCTGCTTCGCCGGGGAGATCGGCGTGCCCTGCGTGAAGTTCCTCAACTTCCGCTCGCAGTGGCAGGGCGTCACAGAGGCCAACCTCGAGAAGATCTTCAACCTGCTCAAGGCGCTGTGGCCGGTGGCGGTGATGATCGACGAGGCGGACGCCTTCCTGGGCAACCGGGACGCCTCCGGCGATTCGGGGACCTCCAGCCGGGTGTTCGCCTCCATCGCCTCCTTCATGGGGAACACGGAGTACCGCGGGAAGATCATCTGGTTCCTGCTCACCTGCCGGCCAGATCTCTTGCCCATCGACCTCAAGCGGCAGGGGCGGGCGGAGGAGCACGTGGCGCTCTTCTATCCGCAGACGGACCAGGAGCGGGACGAGCTGTTCAAGGTCATCTGCAAGAAGACGAAGGTGGAGGTGGAGCTGCCGTCCTTCTCGGCGCTGCTGCCGGACCACTCCCGGACCTTCTCCGGCGCGGACATCGAGGCGGTGATGGTCCGCTCGAAGTTCCGGGCCCTCTCGGAGGGCCGGGACCAGGTGACGGCGAACGACGTGACGGAGGTCCTCAAGGACTTCGTGCCGCCCTCCTACCCGCTGGAGATCGAGCTGCAGAACCTGGCCGCGGTGCAGGAGTGCACCTCCCGCGAGCTGCTCCCGGAGCAGTTCCGTACGATGGAGCGCGACTACGTCACCCGGAGGATCCGGGAGCTGAAGATGCTGCTGGAGGAGCGGTGATGAAACGCCTCCTCGCCCTCGCGCTGCTCCTCCCCGCCGCCGCCCTCGCGGGCGCGGGCACCGTCTCCGAGTTGGAGGGCTCCGCCACCCGGACGCCGAAGGGCGCCGCCGCGCCGGTGCTGCTGAAGGAAGGGGACGCGGTGGAGGTGGGGGACGTGCTGGAGGTGGCGGCCGGCGCCAACCTGGCCATTACCCTCTCCGACGAGAGCGTGATCGCCCTGGCCGAAGGCTCCCGCCTCCAGCTCGACGAGGCGCGCTTCGGCGAGCAGGGCTCCACCACATTCTCCGCCAGGCTCCTCATCGGCTCGCTCTGGGCCAAGGTGTCCAAGCTCGTCGCCGGCTCCGAATCCAAGTTCGAGGTCGCCACCGAGCGCGGCGTGGCCGGCGTCCGCGGCACCGTCTTCACCGTCGACCTGGGCGGAGGCAAGGACGCCGACTTCGAGGTCGGCGTCGAGGAGGGCGAGGTGGAGGTCGCCCACGCCGTCTCCCCGGAGGCGCCGCAGGCCATGGCCATGGGCTCCCCACGACCCGCCAGCGCCGACCAGGACCCCATGGGCGCCGGCCTCCAGCAGCGCCCACGCTTCCCCAAGGTGGAGCGCATCGCCGCCGGCAGCGCGGTGACGTTCGGGGCCCACGCGCTGGCCAAGCACCGCTTCGAGCTTCGCCGCGCCCGCCAGGCCGCCTTCGTCGGCAAGCACCGGGAGCGCTGGCTCCGGCGCGCCCTGGAGCGCGAGCGGGCGCGCGAACGCCGCATCCTCAAGCAGCAGATCCGCGAGCGCCGCGAGGAGCGCCGCCGCTGACTACTGCGTCCTCGGCTTGATCCCCAGGTCGCGGGCGAAGATCGCCAGCTCGGCGCGGTTCTCGTGCCCCAGCTTCCGGTACAGGCTGGAGACGTGGGCGCGCACGGTGCGCTCGGTGATGTTGAGGATGGCGGCGATCTTGAGGTTGTCCGCCCCGGACGCCACGCAGGCCAGCACGTCCCGCTCCCGGTCGGTGAGCACGCCCAGCGGGTCCGCGGCGTCGCGCGGCGTGGGGGGCCTGCGCAGCGCGTCCTCGAAGGCGCGGCCGTCCGCCATCCGCTCCCCGCGGAAGGCGGCCCGCAGCGTGGAGATGATCCGGTTGCAGTCCGCGTCCAGCTTGTGCAGGTAGGCACAGGCGCCCAGCTGGTACGCCTTCTCCACCACCGCCGGGTCGTGCGAGGCGGAGAGCACCACCGCCCGCAGCGACGGCGCCACGCCAGGCAGCGCCTGGAGCGCGGAGAGCCCGTCCCCGGTGGGCCCCTCCAGCGTGATGTCCACCAGCGCCACGTCCGCCTCGCCCCGCCGAGCGCCGGCGAGGAAGGAAGGGGTGTCCCCGTAGGCGCCGACGATCTGCACCCCGTTGGCCTCCAGCGCCGAGGCCAGGCTCTCCCGGACGATCCGGTGGTCCTCCAGCAGGAGCACCTTCAGGCGCTGCTCCAGCGGCTGCTCTGCGATCTCGGTGTTCACGCTCGGTCCTCCTCGCGGCGCTCGGCCGCCGCCTGCAGCGCAGTCGCCGCAGGAGATTCAATGGCGGGCAGCGCGAACCAGAACGAGGCCCCGCTCCCGGCCCCGCACTCCACCCAGGCGCGCCCGCCGTGCGCCTCCACGATGACCTTGACGATGGACAACCCCAGGCCCACCCCGGCGCGCTTGGCCCGCCGCGTCTGCCAGAAGCGGTCGAACACGTGGGGCAGGTCTTCCGGCGCAATGCCTGGCCCCTGGTCGCGCACCACGAACTGGACCTCGGCCCCGGCGCGACTCACCTCCAGGTCCACCGCGCTCCCGGGCGGGGAATGCTTGAGGGCGTTGACCACCAGGTTGGAGAACACCTGGAGGAGCCGCTCCCCGTCCGCGCGCACCCAGGTGTCGCGCGCCGTCCGGATCCGGAGCTTGATCCCGCTCTCCGCCGCCAGCGGCGCCAGCGAGTCGCGTGCCTCCTCCAGCAGCGCGCCCGCGGGCAGCGCCGCCAGGTCCACCGGCATCACGCCGCTCTCCAGCGCCGCCACGTCCAGGAGCTTGCGCACCACCGAGGAGATCCACTCCGCGGACACGCGCACCCGTTGCACGTAGACGCGATGCGAGCCCGGCAGCGCCTGCAGGTCCATGGCGTCCGCGGTGAGCTTGATGCTGGCTGCCGCGTCCACCAGGTCATGGGAGACGATGGCCAGGAAGTCCTCCCGCACCTGCACCTCCCGGAGCGCCTTCCGGTACAGGCGCATCGACTGGACGCTCTGGCCCAGCCGCTCCGCCAGCTGCTGCAGCACCAGCAGATCCTCGGCGGCGAACCCCTGCCGCGGCGACTGCACCGCCGCCAGCAGCCAGACCCGGACCCCGTGCCGCGCCTCCGGCACCGCCATGATCACCGTGGCCGGCGTGCCCTCGCCGCCGAACAGCCAGGCGGAGAGGTCGGGGGAGAGCTGCATCTCGGACGGCCCGGCGGCCACCTGGCGCGCCAGCTCCACCAGGGCCGGCGGCAGCGATCGGGACTCGATGGCCTTCCGGAGCCGCTCCACCACCGTGGCCGGCCCCGCGGCGGCGCCGAGCGACCCACCTTCCGGATCGTCCAGCCAGGCCGCGGCCACATCCACCATGGAGTCGATGGCGGCGGCGCAGATCGCCTCCAGCGCGCCGGGCTCGTCCCGCGCCTCGCCCAGCTTGTGCGCCGCCATCGCCAGCATCACCAGCCGCCCCTGGTCCTGGCGCTCGGCGGTGACGTCGAGGATGGCGGTGTGGTAGCCGTCCCCGGGCGATGGGGTGGCGATGGTGAGCAGCTGTACCCGCTGCTGCCGGGTCGAGTGGGGCGCCGGCGCCAGCAAGAGCTCGGTGCAGACCCGTTCCTTCCGGCCGGCACCCTGCTCGGCGCAGCGCCGCAGGTGGTACCAGAGCAACTGCCGCTCTCCCTCCGCGATGAGGGCCACCAGCGGATGGCCCTGCAGGTGCTCCGGCGGCCGCCCGAGCAGCCGGATGGCCGCGTCGTTCAGCTCCAGGATCAGCCCGCTCCGGTCCAGCGTGCAGAAGGCCACCGGGGCGCCGTGGTAGAGCGCGGCGTAGCGCGCCTGGGACAGCTCCAGCCGCGCCTGTGCCTCCCGCAGCTCCTGGTTCTGCGCCTCCAACTCCAGCTGGTGAAGCTCCAGCTCGGAGGCCAGGCGCTCCCGGTCATCCGGGTCGCCCGGCTGCTCGCGCAGCGTGTTCCGCAACCGGGCCACCTCTCGGCGGAGCTGAGCGAGGCTCATGGGAGCGGGCACGAGGGGATGGCCTCTACGGACGGCGAGGGTGGGTGGGGACAAGCGTCCCCGGGAAACTATTCTTGGAATGTTCGGGCCAGTCACCGGGCCCGGCAGGGTTCCGTTCACTGTCGTTCTAAGCCTTGGCGCGGGGCCCTTGCAGCCCGGCCGCCTCTCCAGGAGGGGGAGCACGGACAGTGCGCACCTCGAGACGTGGAGGCAAGGCGCACCCAGCCCGCGCCGGCATCATTCCTGTTCGCTTGTCCGGTGATGCACTTGTCCGCGGCGCTCGGGGTGAACAGCCCACGGTCACCTACAGCCGGAGACTATTGGAGGCGAAGCGCGACCACCGGCGCCAGGTCCGTCCCGTAGAGGAGCCGGTAGGCGCCGTAGCTCCCCAGCACGCGCTTGACGTAGTCGCGCGTCTCGTCGACGGGGATCCACTCCACCCACTCGTCCAGCTCGGCTCTGGCCTTGGGTCGGTCCCAGCGCGCCACCGCGGACGGACCGGCGTTGTAGGCGGCCACCGCCTGGCCCACGCTGGGTCGGAACTGCGCCACCAGCGTGCCCAGGTAGCGGCCGCCGATCGCCACGTTCGTCGACGGGCGGAAGAGGTCGTCCGGCCGGATCTCCCCCAGCTTGAAGTCGCGCACCACCTCCTGGGCGGTGTCCAGCATCAGCTGGGTGAGGCCGAGCGCTCCGGTGGAGGATCGCGCGTACGGGTTGAAGCGGCTCTCCTCGCGGACCAGCGCGAGCAGCAGCTCCGGCTCCAGGCGCGCGGCGGAGGCGGCCCGCTGGATCGCCGGCAGGAACGGCCGCGGGTAGAGCGCCTGCCAGGTGTCCTGGGCGCAGGCGTCGATGGGCCCGTCCAGGTCGCGCCCCAGCGTGAGCCGGGTGACGCGGTTGACCGCGCGCTCCGCGCCGGCGCGGCGGAGCACCTCGATGAGCAGCTCGGCGGCGGAGGCGGGCAGCGGCCGCGGGTCGATGGCCAACAGCGGCGGCCCGGCGCCGGGCAACTCCAGCCGGAGCAGCTCCACGCCCTCCACGAAGGTGGGGTCCTCCGCCAGCGGGCCCGCGTCCAGCGGCCACTTGTCCGCGGCGTCACACCGTTTCCCGGGGACCACGGCCGCGGTGGGGGCGACCGACACGGCCGTGGCCGCGGCGGGGCCCGGAGCCTGCGTGCCTGGGCCCAGCCGGCTCCTGGCCAGGAGCCCGTAGTACGACGCGGGGTGCTCGGTGGCCACCAGGGCCATGGCCGCCTGTGCGCCCGGCTCGTCCAGCTCCTCCCCCAGCCGCGCCCGCCAGTACCGGGCCCGCTGGGCCTGCTCCGGCGGGAGCGCGGGGAGCGCCAGAAGGCGCGCCAGGTCCGCCGCCGCCTGCGGCTTCTGGCCCAGCTCGCGGCGGATGAGCGCCTGCTGGAAGAGCGCCTGGGCGCCGTACTCGCCGGCCGGAGCCTGGCGGGAGATCGACTCCAGCCGGCCCAGCGCCGCCGGGAGGTTCCCGCGCCGGAGCAGGATCTGCGCCGCCAGGTAGGCCGCGTCCTGCGCGTAGCGCTGGCCGGCGAATTCGGAAGCCACGGCGTCGTAGGTGGCGACGCCGGCCTCCGGGTCCACCACCGATTGCGAGTACGCCATGGTGAGCAGCGCCTGGAGCCGCACCGCTGGGCAGCTCTTCGCCACCGGGGTGAGCGCGGCGATGGCCTGGCGGTGCTGCCGCTCCTTGCGCAGCGCGTTCCCCGCCACCAGGCCGGCGCGGCAGGCCCACTCGTCGGGGAGCGGGGACTTCACCTGCTTCGCCAGCCGCGCCGCCTCCAGGTTGAAGTGCAGGTCCAGGAGCGCCTCGGCGCGCCGGATGCGCCACTTGTTCGGCACCGGCAACCCTTGCAGCCGCTTCCAGGCGATGTCCGCCTGCGCGGAGAACGGGCTGGTGGCCCACGCCTCCAGGAGCGCGCGGTGGGCGGCGTTCGGGTCGCCCTTGCGCTGGGCCAGGTCCGCGATGCCCAGCAGCGCGTCTCCCTTCGCCCACGTGGCCATCTTCACCCGCACCCCGGCGCGCTCGCGCAAGGGCGACAGCGCGTCGATGGCGCCCTCCAGGTCGCCGCGCTTGAACAGCAGGCGGCCCATGGCGAAGCGGGCCTCGGCGAACGCGGAGGACGGGTCTCGCACCCGGGCGTAGTGGGCCAGCGCGTCGGAGCGCTTCCCCAGGCGCTCGCCGGCCTTCCCCGCGTACAACTCGCACTGGTCGGCGAGCGCGGGGTAGGCCGGGGCCAGCGCGGCGAACTCCGCCGCCGCGGAGGCGAAATCACCTTGGCGGTAGGCGGCCAGCGCGGCCAGGAACCGCACCGGTGGAGCATCCCCCTGGTCTGCCAGGAGTTGGCGCGCGCGCTGGAACCGGCCCCGGTCGAATTGCTGCTTGGCGGCCTGGAGCGCCGGCGCGTCGAAGTACGGGGCCAGGTCCTCGGCGCGGACCAGCCAGTGCGGGGAGACCGATGCTCCCCCAGGCGTTGCTCCGGGCTTCTCCAAGGCCTGGTCCAGCTGGCGCTCGGCCAGGGAGGGCTCTTCCGCGACCGCGAGTGCCGGCGGTGCCTGGAGACCGCCCGCGAGCGCCGACTGGGCGGCCATCCACATCGCCACCGCGGCGGTCCGGCCTGTGAGCCCAGCGGGCGAACGGTGAAGGGCTCGTGCCATTGGCGGCGAAGGTATGCACCGCGTGCAAGCCCGGCGAGGTGCGGGGCCGCCGCGCGCTGTCGGGGCGCCGGGGTGGCGCGCCCACGCACAACGACCCGATCGACGACCGGCGCCCTCAGGCCGAGCCGAGCGGCTCTTCGGCCTCGCGCTTGAGGGTGTTGAGGCCCTCGTCGAACGCCTGGCCCATCCCGGCGCGGATCATCATCCCCAGGTAGTGCATCAAGGGGTTGCGGCCCAGGTCGATGGTGCTGGACCAGGTGACCCGGGTGCCGGCCGGGTCGGGCGAAAGGTCGATCTGCCCGCCGCTCCGGAACTTTCCGGCCGCCATCTGGAGGTCGTAGACCACCCCGTGCTCCGGATCGGCGCGGAGCATGGTCATCTGTCCGTCACCCATCTTCTGCGACGTCCAGCGCTGCACCGCGCCCTCGCCGTGGTCGGCCCCGGAGTAGACCAGCTGCACCGTCGGGTCGCGCTGCGGCCCGAAGGGGGACCACTTCGTCCACCCCCGCTTGAAGCTGGCGATCAGCGGGAAGAGCGTGTCGCGCCCAGCCGCCACCACCGTGGACCGCGTCACCGTCACTCGGCGCGGCAACAGCGCGCCCACCACGACCACCGCCGCGGCCAGCCCCGCCAGCCAGAGGAGCACTTGCATCCGGCAAGCCTCCCTCAGAAGCCGGCCGCGCGCAGCAGCCGGCTTTCACCGGCCTGGGCACGTCGTGGGCCAGGCCACGCGGGATTCGCCGGCGGCGATGCAGCTCGTGCAGAGCCGGGCCTCCGGCAGCGCGCGCAGCCGCTGCTGCCCCACCGGGCCGCCGCAGCTCTCGCATTCGCCATACGTCCCGGCGGCGACCCGCCGGAGCGCGGCGTCGATCGCGGCCAGCTCGTGGTACTCGGACTCGGAGAGCCGGGCGGCCACCGCGGAGCCCTCGTCGTCCGCGGCCTGGTCCAACCAGTCATGGTCGGAGCGGCGCTGCTCCCCCAGGCTCTCCAGATCCCACCCCTGCTCGGCCCGCAGCACGAGCAGGCGGTCGCGCCTCGACTTCAGCGCCTTCTCGGCCCACGCGATGAAAGTTCCCATGATGGATGGCTCCTGGTTTTGCACTCGGGTTCAGGCACCATCACGAATCGTGCCGGGCCGCTTCCCAGGGGAACCCGCCTTCCAGCGCGCAGCCCTGGCGCGGCCCGCGCACCCGTTGCGCGCGGGGCTGGAGCCCGGTTTGACCTCCCGCGTAAGCTGCCCCGGAGTGGGGCGCGGCAAGAAATCGACGACCGACACGAAACGGGTGGAGCCGGCCCGGGGGCGCTCCGGCCTGCACCGGGCGCCTCCGGAGCATCCGGAGGAGAACGCGGTGCGCACCATCCGCACCGCCCAGGGCGAGACCGTCCGCTCGGTCGCCGAGCGCTTCCGGCAGTCCGTCCGCACCGTGGAGGTCGCCAACGCGCTCCCCCGGCAGGCGGTGCTGAAGACCGGCGCCTGGCTGATGATCCCCGCCGGGCACCGGACCATGGACCGCGAGGCGCTGATGGAGGTGCACCGGCGGGACCTGCTGGATCGGCTGGCGATGATCCAGTTCGTGGCCGGGGACTCCAACCGCGCGGTGGAGCGCACCGGCGCGCGCGCGACGGCGGTGGTGGCGCTGGAGGTGGGCCTCAAGTGCTACTCGCGGCTGTTCCCGGAGTCGCTGGACGAGGACACCCGCGCCCGCATCTCTCGCGACGCGCGCGCCCTGCTCCGCCCCGGGCCGATCTCCGAGGTGCTGGTGGACCGCATCTACGCGGAGCTGTCGCAGCTGCCCAGGTCGGGGGACGTGGTGGCGCTGGGGCGGTGGGTGGACGCGCAGCTGGAGGCGAAGACCGCCAAGCTGCTCGACGCCTGGTCCTACCCGCCCGCCTTCGAGAAGATGAAGCGCGACGCCGCCGTCAACCGGGAGTTCATCGGCCTCTACCTGGTGGCCGCGGGCGCGGACGACTTCTACGTGGCGGTCATCGAGTCCCCGCCGCAGCGGAGCGGCATCAGCGCGCGCGTGGCGTACGACGCCGCCGGGACGCTGCTGGCCACCGGTGACCGCCGCTACGTCCGCGAGCAGCGCGCCTGGGAGCCGGCCTTCTCCTGGCGGTCCCCGCGCTAGCGCCCCTCGTAGCCACGGCCTTCAGTACAGGGTGTCGATCCGGATGGCGCGGTAGATGCCCAGGCCCGCGTTCGGCGACTCGACCGACCACACCACCTGGCCGGCCGGCGTGACCTCCTCCACCCGCGCCAGCGACCCCAACGACACCAGGGTGTTCCCGTTCGGCAGCCGCTGGGCGAACCCGAAGTCGGCTGCCCAGGCCGGCGCCGCCGGCGCGTACTGCCAGGCGACGCGCGCCTCCATCCGCTGCAGGTCCAGCGCGTACTCCACCGCGCGGCTCTGCCGGGTCGGGCGCCCGTTGCCGTTGTCGAAGAGGAGGATGTGCCCGTCCGGCAGCTCGCGCGCGCCGTGCTGGAACGACGGGCCGACCAGCGGGTCGTCCGGGAAGGTGAAGCTGGAGCGCCTCCCGCCCAGCCGCCAGAGGATGGCGCCAGTGGCGGCGTCGATCTTCACCACCTGGGAGAGGTTCCGGAAGGTGACCAGGTAATTCCCGTCCGCTGTCTGGGAGACGGCGTCCGCGTGGGTCCAGTCCACCGGATCCTGGGACAGCAGGACCGCAGGGTCCACGTCGTCGAACGCCAGGTGGTCGAACGCGCTCCAGCGGAAGCGCTGCTCGCCGCCCGGGCCCAGCCGGTACACGACCTGTCCCATCGCCTGGGCGCTCGCGCTCCCGCCCACCGCGCTGAAGTCGGCCGGGTGCGCCTGGCTCCCCATCAGCAGCGCGTCGCCGCCGTCGAGGATGCGCAGCTCGTGGGTGTCGGTGGCGGGGCTCTCCGGGGGCGCGGTCCAGATCCGGAGCAGCCGGCCCTCCCGATCGAACTGGTCGCAGCGCTCCGGCGCCGGCGGCGTCACCGGGCCGATCTCGCAGGCGGTGTACGTCCCATCCGGCTGGCGCTGGAAGTCCGTCACCGGCCGATCGGTGACGTGGTACCAGACCACCCGACCGTCCGCGTCGGCGATCATCGCCGCGTGGGACGCGCCGCCCACGTTCACCACCCCCAGCAGCGTCAGCGCGCCGCGGTCGATGCCGCCGTTCTGGGCCGTGAGCACGGGGAGCCCGGACGGCAGCGACCCGGTGTGGAAGGCCATCGGCTTCGAAGCCACCGCCTCCCCGGACGCCGGCACCGCCTCCACCACGACCTGGTAGTCGGTGTCCGGAGCCAGCCCCAGCAGCGCCACCGTCACGCCGTCGCCGAGCAGGGGAAGGTCCGGCGTCCGCACCGCGCGGCCGTCCGGTTCGGTGGCGATGGCGCGAGCGCTCATGGCCCCGGTGACGCTGGCGGTGAGCCAGGCGGAGACCGACATCACCTCGCTCGGAGTGAGCGAGGCGATCTCCGCCGAGGGCCCGCACCCCGCCGAGGCGGCGGCGAAGATCAGCAGCGCGGCGCGGATCCTCGCCCGGCGCGCCCCATTCGCCACGGCATGCGGCCACGCCGCTGGCGATGCCCGGTGGAGCACGTCAGTCCCGCTCGGCCGGGCGGCTCTCCGGCGCCTCGCAGCCCTCGCCGGTGCGCCAGCACTCCATCGCCTCCAGCGCCTCGGGTTCCGGGCGCTCCACCTCCGCCAGCTGCCCCTCGAACTGGACCGGCTCCAGCTTGCGCGTCTTGAGCTCCTCGTTGATCGGCTTGCCCTCGGCGGCGGCGAGCTGCTCCAGCTCCTTCTGCGCATCCTCCAGCTCCCGCTTGAGCGCGTCGATCCGCTCCACCTGGTAGCGCGGCGGCTTGCCCTCCCAGCCCAGGATGGCGCCGTAGAGGATGTCGGTGTGCTCGCGGATCCGCTCCTCGCCGGTGATGGCGCCGCCCTCCTTGGTGGCCACGATCTTCTTGCGCACCTCGGTGACCTTGCCCGCCAGCGCGGCCAGCCTCGGCGCCAGCTTGTCGCCCTTGGGGAGCTCCTTGGCCCGTGCCTCGGCAGAGCGCTCCGCCGCCTCCAGCCGGTCCACCAGCGCGCTCATCTGGCCGAAGAGGGCGTGGACGCGCATCGCGGCGTCGAACTGTTCGCGCCGGTCCGCCACCGAGTACGTCGCGCGGCGGTCCAGGCCGATCTCCAGCTTGGTCTCGAACGCCTGCGCGCCCTTGGTGAGCCGGACGGTGTACGTGCCCGGCACCACCCGCGGCCCCTGCGACCCAGCGCCCGCCAGCGACGCGGCGCGCGGCACCCGCGGCGGTTTCACCTGCATGGACCAGACGACCCGGTTGAGGCCGCGGCGGTTGGTGGCGGGGATCGAATCGATCACCTTCCCGGCGGGGTCCAGCACCTCGATCTTGATCGACCCGAACAGGTGCCGGGTCCGCTGGTAGTAGGTGATCACCGCGCCGGAAGGCGGGTTCTGGCCCTCGAACGTCGCGTCGCCTTCCACCCAGCCCCCGCCCGCGAGCAGCCGCTGCTGCACCGGCCGGCCGGGGAGGAACGCCGCGTCGCGGGCCGCCACCTCGGAGGTGAGCGCGCGCAGCGGGGTGAGGTCGTCGATGATCCAGATCCCGCGGCCGTGGGTGGCGATCACCAGGTCGCCGTCGCGCACCTGGAACGCCAGGTCCCTCACCGCCACCGCCGGGAAGTTGCCGCCCTTGAACTCGCTCCAGACCCTACCGCCGTCGATGGAGATCCACAGCCCCAGCTCCGTGCCGCAGTAGAGCAGCGACTTCTGGACCGGGTCCTCCCGGATGACATGGGCGTAGCCGCGCACGCCCGTCTCCGGGCCGATGATCCGGTTCCAGGTCTTGCCGAAGTCGGCCGTCTTGAACACCCAGGGCGTCATGTCGCCGAAGGAGTGGCGGTCGAACGCCGCGTAGGCGGTGCCGGCGGAGGCGCGGCTGGCCTCCATCCAGCTCACCCAGGAGAAGCGCGGCAACCCCTTCACGTTCCCCACCACGTTGGTCCAGCTCTTCCCGCTATCGCGGGTGAGCTGCACGTTGCCGTCGTCGGTGCCCACCCAGATGGTGTTGGGGTCCAGGGGCGACTCGGCGACGGAGAAGATGGTGGTGTGCATCTCCGCGGACGAGTTGTCCACGGTGACGCCGCCGGACAGCTCCTGCTTCTGCTTCTGCGGGTCGTTGGTGGTGAGGTCCGGGGAGATCCGCTCCCAGCTGTCGCCGCGGTCGCGCGAGCGGAACAGGAACTGCGCCCCCAGGTAGAGCGTGCCCTTGCCGGCGGGGCTGAGATGGATGGGCGAGTTCCAGTTGAAGCGCAGCTTCTCCTTGTAGCCGGCCTTGGGCTGGATGTCCCGGGAGGTCTGGGTGCGCCGGTCGATCCGGCCGATGTAGCCGCCCTGGGCCTCGGCGTAGATGGTGTCCGGGTCGGTCGGGTCCACCTGCGCCCAGAAGCCGTCGCCGCCGAAGAGGTTCTCCCAGGTCTGGTTGGTGATGCCGCCGCCGTACGCCGAGGGGCCGACCCAGGTGCTGTTGTCCTGCAGGCCGCCATAGACCCGGTACGGGTCCTTGTCGTCCACGGTCACGTGGTAGAACTGCGACACCGGCAGGTTCTGGCACTTCCACCAGGTGGACCCGCCGTCGAACGAGTACCAGAGCCCGCCGTCGTCGCCGCCGATCACGTGCTTGGGGTTCTCCGGGTCGATCCAGAGGTCGTGCCAGTCCCCGTGCGACCGGCCCCCGCTGTACGAGAAGCTCTTGCCGCCGTCCTCGCTCACCACCAGGCTCAGGTCCGGCTTGAACACCCGGTCCGGGTTGGTGGGATCCACCACCAGCCGCGCGAAGTAGAACGGCCGCCAGACCATGTTCTGGCTCTTGTCGCGCGCGTCCCAGGTCTTGCCGCCGTCTGAAGAGCGGAACAGTCCCGAGTCCCTGGACTCCACCAGCGTGTAGACCACCTTCGAGTCCGAGGGGGCGATCACCACCTCCACCCGGCCCCACGGCTTGGGCGGCAGCCCGCCGCCCTTCAGCTCCGTCCAGGTCTTGCCGCCGTCCGGCGACTGGTACAGCCCGCTCCCGGAGGGCGCGTCCGGGCCGTCGCCGCCGGAGCGGAACGTCCAGCCCTTGCGCCGGAAGTCCCACAGGCCCGCGAAGAGCAGGTCCGGGTTCTTCGGGTCCATGGCCAGGCCGGAGCAGCCGGTGGAGAGGTTGGACCCCTTGAGCACCAGCGACCACGTCTTGCCGCCGTTGGTGGTCTTGTAGACGCCGCGGTCCGCGCTGTCGCTCCAGAGCTTGCCGGGGACGCAGGCGTAGACGGTGTCCGGGCTCCTGGGGTGGACGAGGATGCGGACCACGCGCTCGGACTCGCGCAGGCCCATGTTGGTCCAGCTCTCGCCGCCGTCCGCCGACTTGTAGATGCCGTCGCCGATGGAGACCGAGTTGCGCGTCCACGCCTCGCCGGTGCCCACCCAGATCACCCTGGAGTTGGTGGGGTCGATGGTGATGGCGCCGATGGACTGCACGGGCTGCTTGTCGAACACCGGCTTGTAGGTGGTGCCGCTGTCCTCGGACTTCCACACGCCGCCGGAGGCCGAGCCGACGTACAGCAGCGTCTTGCCCTTCTCGTTGCGCGCCGCCACCGCCGCGATGCGGCCGCTCATCGCCGCCGAGCCGATGTTGCGCGCCCCCAGCCCGGAGAGGACGCCCGAGTCCAGCGCCGGGGGCGTCTTCGGGGCCGGCGGCGCCGCCGCGGGCACGTTCGCCGCCTGCGCCGGTTTGGGCCCGGCCAGGATGCCCCGCTCCACCCGCGTCCCCGCCGCCGGGAAGTGGAAGAGCGCGTCATCCGCCGCGACGTTCCCCTCCAGCCGCTCCACGACGAAGCGCGCGAACCGCGGCCCGCCCTTGGGGCCGGCCTGGATGGAGGTGGGGAACCACACCCCCTCAACCTGGGCGTAGCTGCCGTAGTCCAACTCGCCGATCTGCAGCGCTTCGCGCGAGCGGTGCTCCGTCACCACGCGGATCTCCAGGAACTGGTCCGGGTCCAGGTACAGGTAGTGGACGTCGCCGTCCTTGAGGGTGAGCCGGACCTTGTGCGCGGGCGTCCCGTCCACGTCCTCCACGCCGAGGTATTCGGCGGTATGGCCCTTCTGCTTGTAGTTGACGAAGGGCCCCTCCAGGTCTGCCCGCTGTATCAGCGTCTTGGTGTCGTCCGCGGAGGAGCGCTCGGGGTCCCGGCGGCCCTGGAACGGGTCCAACCGCCAGCCCTCTTTGCCGTCGCAGGCGTCCACCGTGCTCAGCCCCTGGAGGGTGACCTCCTCGCGCAGCATCCCGGGCTTCTTGAGCATCAGCCCCCAGTCCGTCTGGAAGCGCCCGTCCGGGCCGAACATCGCCCTCCCGGTGATTCGGACGGACTTGAGGGCCGCCAGCTTCGCCGCGCCGCCGCGGGCCTCGACGTACTTGCCATACACCTCGTCGAGGGTGGCGGCGGAGGCGGCGGTGGAAAGGCCAATGGCCAGCGCGGCCAGGGGGTACCAGCTCGTTCGCATGAAGGCTCCCTGTGGTCTGGGGCGGCGCATCTTCCCCGAAGACAACCCCAGGGGCGAGACGTTGCGAGGGGAGGGCTAGAACGTCAGGCCCAGGCGGAGCACGTTGGCGTTGACGCCGAAGATGTAGGCCGGGGTCTGCGGCGCCTGCTGCGACCCCGGGACGCTGGACCCGTTCCACTCCACCAGCAAACCGTAGAGGCCGGACGGGTAGTGCGTGGCCACGCCCCCCGAGGCCCCCACCACGAGCGCCAGGTAGAACGACCCCACGCGCCACTGGTAGCCCAGGTCCAGCCCCAACTCGGCGCCCAGCGTCAGGCCGTCGAAGACGGAGGAGCCGCTGTTGTAGGTACGGGTGAAGCCGGAGAGCTGGAGCTTGGGCTCGAGGAAGAAGCCCTGCAGGGGTCCCTTGCCCCCGGTGTCGAAGTGGAAGCCGGCGGACGCGAACGCGCCGCGCTCGAAGCGGACCGAGCAGGCGATGTTGCCTACGCACGACCACTGGAAGTACGTCAGCTCGAAGGACAGGGTGGGCCCGTTCTGGAGCGGGATGGTGACGCCCAGCGGGATGTCGATGGTGCGCCCGCCGCCGGCCGCGGTGAGCAGCACGCCTCCGGAATTCAGCCAGACCGACGCTTGCACGGGAGGTTCGGCCGCGGAGGAGGCCGGGCCGGCGAGCAGGGCGAGCGCGCCGAGGAGCGGGACAGGGGTCATGCCCCTAGCGTGGCACGCCCGGTTACGGCGCGGCGAGCACCAGCGTCTGCCCCGGCCGGAGTGCGTGGTGGTCGGTGATGCCGTTCCACTTCTTGAGGTCCGCCACCGAGAGGCCGTAGTGCTGCGCGACCGTCCACAGGCTCTCCCCGGCCGCCAGCTGGTGCGTCTTCCGGGCGGCGCCCGGGTCCGCGGTCTTCACCGCCAGCAGCGTGCCGCCCACGTTCTGCACCGGCGCGGCGGACGGTTCGCCCGGCCACACCGACAGCAGCGCTCCCACCTGGAGGCGGCGCGCGTGGCGCGACAGCCCGTTCCACTTGCGCAGGTCGTCCACCGAGCAGTTGAACCGCTGGCTGATCGCCCACAGCGAATCGCCGCTCTGCACGCCGTAGGTGACGCGCGTCCGGCCGCTCACCTGTTCGGTCTTGATGGGCCCTACGGCGACCGCCTTGTTCGACGCCCCTGCGGGCACCTCTTCCTCCGGCTTGGCGGCGGCGAACCCGGACCGCTTGGCCCGAGCCACCTGCCGCTCCATGGCGGCGTCCGGGCGGCCCTCCCTGGTGGTGCGGCCGCTGGGCACCGGGATGATCAGCTCCGTGCTCACCTTCAGCGAGCGCGGGTTGCGCAGCCGGTTCATCTGCATGATCGCCTCCGGCGCGCTGGCGTAGGCGGCGGCGATGCTGGAGAGCGTGTCCCCGCGCTTCACCGTGTGCACCTTGAAGGACAGGCGTTCGGATGGGGCGAGCTTGGGGTAGCTCTCCGCGAAGGTCGCCCCGTGCCCGGTGGGGACGCGCAGGCGATAGGGCTTCCCGTTCGGCTGCGGGGGCGTGCACCAGCGCTTGAGCTCCGGGTTCAGCTCGGAGAGCTCGTCCACGGTGGCGCCGGCGGCGCGCGCCAGCACCTCCAGGTCGGTGGGCGCGGGCACGTCCACCACCTCGAACTCCAGCTTGGGCTGGTAGTCGAACTCGTCGTCGGAGAAGCCGAAGGCGCGGGGGTGCTTGGCCACCAGCGCGCAGGCGATCAGCTTGGGGACGTAGTGCTTGGTCTCCTTGGCGAAGCCCTTGCCCTCCGACAGCTCCCAGAAGTCTTTCGAGCCCCTCTTCTCGACCATCCGGCGCACCTTGCCGCCGCCGGCGTTGTAGCCCGCCCAGGCCAGGTACCAGTGGCCCAGGTCCCCGTGGAGGACCTTGAGGAAGCGGGCCGCCGCGCCCGTGGCCTTGATGGGGTCCCGGCGCTCGTCCACCCAGAAGTCGTTCCGCAGCCCGAACAGCTTCCCGGTGGTGGCGATGAACTGCCATGGGCCGGAGGCATGCGCCCAGGAGTACGCCTGCGCGGAGAAGCCGCTCTCGATCATCGCCAGGTACACCGTGTCGCGCGGGACGCCGGACGCCTCCAGGATGGGCGTCATGATCGGGATGTAGCGCGTGGAGCGCGACATCCACTTGCGGAACCAGACCCTTCCTGCGCCCTGGAAGAAGTGGATGTACTCCGCCACCAGCGGCTGCATCTCCACCGGGATGTCGTAGGCGTCCTTCACCGTCCCGACGTCGAAGCTGGAGAGGTCCGTCACCAGCGGCAGCTCCGGCGGGCCCGCGCTGGCGTCGCGCGCCGCGTCGTCCAGCTCTTGAAGGGCGTCCAGCAGGTGGTGCCGCATCGGGTTGCCGAGGCCCAGCCGCCGCACCGCGGCCCGCAGGCCACCTCCCGGCTCCGCGCGAAGGGCCGCGTCGTGGTCGGGGATGGTCACGTCCTCCAGCGCCCGCATCTCCTCGAGCTCCGCGGACTGCTCGTCCACCTTCCGGGCGACCTCGTCGTCGTCGTCCGGCTCACCGTCGGCCTCGGAGCCGTCGGTGGGCGCCTCCTCGGCGGTCGCGACCGTCGCAGCTGTCGCAGCCGTCGCGGTCGGGCTGGCGGGGGCGGCCTCCAGCGGGGCGCCGAAGTCGCGTGCGTCGAGCGGCACGTCCACGGTCTGGAAGGACGGGCCGAAGCCCAGACACAAGGGAATCAGGAGATTCAGCATGCCGTGGAAGGGACCCGGCGCGGCCGAGGTCAGGTGGGATGGTATGCGCCAGGTTTCTCGGCGGTCAAACAACCGGCCGCATGGGCGATTTTCCCGAGAATTCTTTCATTTCTTTTTGGCCAGGGGCTGCCCGTGGCCAGGCCCGAGGACCTGGGGCAGGTACTTGGCGAAGTCGAAGTTCGGCGAGTTCTCGTGCTCGTGGCATTTCACGCACGCTGCCTGGTCGGGCTTGCGGGCGATGTTCTTCACGGACGGGTCCTCCGAGTGCGCCGACCCCGGTCCGTGGCAGCTCTCGCAGCCGACGTTCTCCCGCTCCTCCATCTTGTCGACCCGGCACACGCCGCCAGGCTGGTAGGCGCCGGTGACGTGACAGCCGAAGCAGTTGAGGTGGTACTGCTTCCCGGCCTCCACCAGCGTGGCGAAGGCGTGCGCGTGCTTGGTCTTCCGGTAGACCGGGAACGAGTCGTCGTGGCACTCGGCGCAGCGCGCGTTGCCCACGAAGCCGGGCGTCTCCGTGGTGGGCGCCGGGCAGTCCTGGCCGTGCTGCTTCGCCCACTCGAGGTTGAGCTTGGAGACGTCGCGGTCGTAGGCCTCCACCGTCGCCTTCACGGCCGCGTCCATGGGGAGGGCGGCGTCCAGGGGGATGAAGCGGACCGAGAACGCGTTCTTCCCCTGCAGCGGTGGGGGTGGAGCCGCGAGGAGGGAGGCCCGGCGCGCCACCAACTCCTCCACCTTCTGTTGCTTCATCGCGTGCAGCTGCGGGTCGATGCCCGGTTCGTTCACCTGGGCGTTGAGCATGGCGATCCGATCCTGGATGGCGGCCGCCTCCTTCTCCACGTCCTGCGCCGTGCGCAGCGGCTGGAAGCGCTCGGCGCCACCTTCGAACGCCAGGTCCACGCGCAGCAGCATCTGGCCCTTGTCCTGCACCTGCGCTACGGGGACGCCGCTGCCCTGGATGAGCTTGCCGTTGTCCGCCGCTTCGATGCCGTCGCTGTGGGTGGCCACCAGGAGATCGGCCTGGAGCGCCGGGTCCGCCGCCAGCCGCTGCGCCTCACCCGCGCTGCGGTGGTACAGCCCCACCACGAACGGCGCGCCCGACTCGCGCGCCTTCTTTGCCGCCTGGAGGAGCTCCGCGTCGGTGTTCCCGGCCGCCACGGCGATGCGGGACCCGCCGGGCTCCAGCACCTTCGCCTCGCCCGGGGCCAGCTCCGGGAGCCCGAGCGACTTGCGGAAGGGCTCCCCGCGGGCGCCGTCCAGCTCGCCGCGGGCGCGGACCAAAAGGCCCATCTGCTGGAAGGCCTGCGCCAGCGCGCGCGCCTTGCGCTCCTCCTGCGGCACCTGGGCGTCGCGGAGCGGGCCGGGGCCGAAGAGGCTGTCGCCGCCCTCCACGAAGAGGGTGGGCAGGCCGGACCTGCGGGCCTGGGCGATCTGCTCCGCCGCCCGCCCGAGACCGCCGCGCATGTTCTCGCTGCACCCGCAGGGGCCCACGTAGCCGCGCAGGTCCGCCGCCACGAAGAGCACCGCGCGGCCGCCGTCCTGGGCCTCCGCCCGCTGCGGGTGCCGGGTGCAGCGCGAGGTGAGCGCCAGGAGGAGCAGGGCGGGCGCCGCCCAGGCGAGCCTCACCAGATGATGCTCGCCACCAGCTGGTCGACCTTCTCGCCCATGGCGTCCAGGCCGTTGGCCTTGGAGAGGTAGCCGTCCGCGCCGACCTGCTCCGCCAGGCGGGACAGCTCGTCGTCGGGGAGGCTGGAGAAGAGGACGATGGGGATGTCCTGGGTGCCGTACTCGTTCTTGAGGGTGCGGCAGATGTCCGCGCCGGTGGCCTCCGGCATGTGGATGTCCGTGAGGATGAGGTGCGGCTTCCAGGACTGGAGCGTCTTCTCGAACTCCATCAGCGTGGAGGTGGCCCGGACGTCGTACCCGCGCGACTCCAGCACGGACTTCTCCAGCGCCAGGGTGATCTCGCTGTCGTCGATGAGGAGGATCTTGCGCTTCTCGTCCGTCCGCTTCTCGTCCGTCACCGTGGGTTCCCCCAGGCCTTCTTAATCAACCGCTTGGGCTGAGGCGAGCCCCCAACAGGGCTGGAAGCTGCTAAATGCCGGCCCTCCTGGATGGACCCGAGAGCGTCGCCGCTGCACCACTGGTTCCCGCCCTTCCTGACCGAGCACGTGGTCGGAGGGATGTACCTCTGGCAGTGGGTGTGCCTGGTGGTGGTGGTGGTGGCGACCCCGTTCCTCGCCACCCTGGTCCAGGCGGGCGTCCTGGCGCTCGGGGTGCGGCTCGCCCGGCTGACGGTGACCACCTGGGACGACGAGGTGATGACGTCCAGCCGCGGGCCGACGCGGCTGATGGCGGCGGCCGTGGTGCTCTTCGGCGCCACCCGGCCGCTGGTGCTGCGCGAACCGACGGAGACCGTCGTCGAGGTGGTGGCGCGGGCGGCGGTGATCGCCTCGGTGGGCTGGTTCCTGCTGCGCTTTTTGCGGCAGGCGGCGGCGCACATCGGCCGGCAGGCCTCGGGCGATCCGCAGGAGATGGCGCGGGCGCGCGCGGTGCAGACCCAGCTGGCGGTGCTGCGCGCGGTGTTCGAGGTGGCGATCTGGGTGATCGGCGCGGCGCTGGTGCTGGTCCAGTTCGACGTGGTGCGGAACGTGGGCGTGTCGCTGCTGGCGTCGGCGGGAATCGCCGGCCTCGCCATCGGCCTGGCGGCGCAGAAGTCCCTGTCCAACATCCTGGCGGGCATCCAGCTCTCGGTGACGCAGCCGGTCCGGATCGGCGACGTGGTCATCCTGGAGGGGGACTTCGGGACGGTGGAGGACATCAGCCTCACCTTCGTGACGGTGAAGTTCTGGGACCTGCGGCGCCTGGTGGTGCCCATCAGCTACTTCCTGGAGAAGCCGTTCCAGAACTGGAGCCGCGGCGAGCCCCGGCTCATGGGCGCGGTCACCCTGGACGTGGACTACACGACGGACGTGGAGCAGGTGCGGGCGAAGCTGAAAGAGGTGATGGCGGGCATCCCGGAGGGGCTGTGGGACGGGGGGATGGCGCAGCTCCAGGTCGCCGACGCCACGGACCGCACCATCCGGCTGCGCGCGCTGGTGAGCGCCATGGGGCCGGAGAAGCTGTGGGACCTCCGCTGCGCGGTGCGCGAACGCCTGGTGACCTTCATCACCGAGCACCCCGACTGGTTGCCTCGGACCCGGGCCTCGGCGCCCCCGGAGACGCCGAAGTCGGCGGTGGACGCCGCGGCGGCGCCAGCGCCGGAGCCGGAGCGGCGTTAAGGTCCAAGGCGAGATGGAGCAGGCGGTCAGGGTGTTCGGGTACTCGGGGGCGATCGTCGCCTCGGCCTTCGCCGGCGCGCTGTGGCCGGTGCTCACGGACGGCCGGAAGCGGATGGTGCTCTTCCTGGCCTTCGCGGCCGGGGTGATGCTGGGCGCGGCGTTCTTCCACATGCTGCCGGAGGCGTTCGAGTCGGGAGGCGCCTGGGCGGTCGGCTTCGTGCCGGTCGGGTTCGTGGGGTTGTTCCTGCTGGAGCGGTACGTGCTGGTGCACGCCTGCGAGGAGCCGCCCGAGTGCGAGGAGCACGCGCACCGTCCGGCGTTCGGGATGACGGCGTTCCTGGGGCTCTCCGTGCACACGTTGTTCGACGGGGTGGCGCTGGCGTCCGCGGTGGCGGAGGGGATCGGGATGATGGCGTTCCTGGCCATCGTGGCGCACAAGGTGCCGTCGTCGCTGTCGCTGGCGTCGATCCTGAAGGCGGAGGGGCGGTCGAAGGGGCGGGTGCTGTCGCTGGTGCTGGTGTTCGGGCTGATGGTGCCGCTGGGGGCGGTCCTCTATTACGGGCTGCAGCAGGTGGCGCACTGGCCGCGGATGACGCCGGCGGCGCTGGCGTTCTCGGCGGGGACGTTCCTGTACATCGCGGTGTCGGACCTGCTGCCGCACATCAACCGGCACGGGCGCGACCGGAAGCTGGCGAACATCGGCGGGCTGTTGGTGGGGCTGCTGATCATGTTCGCGCTGACGTTGGTATTGCCGGACCACCACCTCGGCTCCCGGGGATGACGGTGCGCAGGCTGAAGGACTGGTACGCGCACCCGCGCTACTACGAGGCCATCTTCGGCACGGACACGGCGCGCGAGATGGACTTCGTGCTGGAGCTGTCGCGGCGGTACGGGACGGGCGGGGAGCTCTTGCTGGAGCCTGCGTGCGGGGCGGGGAGGTTGATCGAGGAGGGGGCGCGGCGGGGGCTGCGGATGGTGGGGTACGACGCGTCGGAGGTGATGCTGGCGCACGCGCGGCGGCGGCTGAAGCGGGCGGGGTTGAAGGCGAGGATGGAGCTGGGGCGGATGGAGTTCTACGCGCCGACGGAGCTGCGGGAGCGGGTGGACGTGGCGTACTCGCTGGTGTCCACGTTCCGGTACCTGGACAGCGAGGCGGCGGCGGTGGCGCACCTGTCGTCGGTGCGGAGACTGCTGAAGCCGCAGGGAATCTACGTGCTGGGGTTCCACCTCACCGACTACGGGAGGGAGGGGCACCTGCACGAGCGGTGGGAGGGGAGGGCGGGGCGGGACCGGGTGGTGTGCAACACGAGGGAGTGGCCGCCGGACCGGCGCGCGCGGAGGGCGCGGATGCGGAACCGGCTACGCGTGCGCGGGCCGGGGAAGGATTGGCTGATCGAGACGGAGTGGGCGTTCCGGACCTACGACGAGGTGGAGGCGCAGGCAGCGTTCCGGGCGGCGGGGTTGCGGGTGCGGGAGGTGTTCGACTTCGAGTACCGGGTGGATCGGCCCATCGCGTGGACGAGCAACCGGTTGGATCGGGTGATGGTGTTGGGGGCGGGGTGACCGTTCAGAGAGCTGTCCGCCTTGCCAAGGCGGAGGTCGAGGGTTGGAACCCCTTTTCCCGCTCAGAATTCAGGGGTTTAGAGGGGTCGGCCAGTACATCAGCCAGCGCTGATGTACTGGCCGATGTCTTTC
>DATBSS010000642.1:0-37879 GCA_036559665.1 Myxococcaceae bacterium | reverse complement strand
CGGTGAACAGCTGCCGGCGATCTCTGCCGTCCTCTCTGGCACTCCCGCCGAGCGCGCCCTCGATCGCTTCCTCCGCTCCCATCCCGATCTCTCCTCCGAGCAGCGACGCGCTTCCGCTGAGGCCGTCTTCGGCGTCGGACTCTGGCGCCGCCGCCTCGCCGCCCTCCTTCACCTCCCCCGCTGGGAGGATGCCGATCCCTCTGCCCTCCTCGACACCCTCATCGCCCACCCCGACGCGGCGCTCCCTCGCCTTGCCGACCGCGCCTCCCTTCCCGACTGGCTGGAGCGCGTCCTCATCGAGGAGCTTCCAGCGGACGCCGCCGCCTTCGCCAACGCGATCAACACGCCCGGCCCCGTCTGCCTCCGCGTCCAGCACGCCCCCATCGACGAAGCCCTTCTCGCCTCCCTGCCCGGTGCCCGCCGTACCCAGCACTCCCCCCTCGGAATCGTCCTCCCTGGCCGCCCCAACATCCTCGGTCTCCCCGCCTACCAGCGCGGTCTCCTCGAGCCTCAGGATGAGGGCAGCCAGCTCATCGGGCTCCTCCTCCAGGCCCAACCCTCCGAGACCATCCTCGACTTCTGCGCCGGCGCCGGCGGCAAGACGCTCCTCCTCGCCGACGTCACCCAGGACCGCGCGACCATCCACGCCCACGACCCCGACCGCGAGCGCCTCTCCCGCCTTCGCCAGCGCGCCACCCGGGCTGGCTTCACCTCCATCCGCGTCGACTCCCTCCCCTCCACCCCCTGCGACCGCGTCCTCGTAGACGCCCCCTGCTCCGAGTTGGGCGCCCTCCGCCGCGGCCCCGACCTCCGCTGGCGCATCGACCCCGCCACCCTCGACACCTTCCCCGCCCTCCAGCGCTCCATCCTCGACGACGCCGCCCGCCACGTCCGCCCCGGCGGCCGCCTCGTCTACGCCACCTGCACCATCCGCCGCGCCGAGAACGAGGACGTCGCCCTCCACTTCGAACGGACCCACCCCGACTTCCACCGCGAACCCTCCCCGCTCCCCACCCCGGACGGCTTCTTCCGCGCCCTTCCGCATCTCCACAGCACCGACGGATTCTTCGCGGCCATCTGGACCCGCCGCTCGCGCTGACCTCACCCGCGCCTGCTGACGCCACCCTGGGCATCAGGTATGACGCGAACCGTGGTCCAGAAGCCGCCACGTCTGAGGCCGGCGGACCGGGTCAGCATCGTCGCTCCCGCGGGCCCGTTCGACCGCGAGTCCTTCGAGGCGGGATTCGACGTCCTCGCCCGCCGGTACGAACCCGTCTTCGACGCAGGCCTCTTCTCCAAGGCCCGCTACCTCGCCGGCGACGACGACCGCCGCCTCGCGGAGCTCCACCACGCCCTGCGCGACGACCGCACCCGCGCCATCTTCTGCGCCCGCGGCGGCTACGGCGCGATGCGCTTGCTTCGCCGCCTCCGCCTCGACGGCGCGCCCCTCAAGCCGCTCATCGGCTTCTCGGACATCACCTCGCTCCACCTCGCCCTGCTCTCGCGCGACCGCGCCAGCGTCCACGGCCCGGTCGTCACCCAGCTCGCGAAGCAGCCTCCGGACTCCCTCGAACGCCTCTACGGGCTCCTCGAATCCGATCAGCCCGCCCCACCCCTCCCCGGAACCCGCACCCTCGTCCCCGGCCGCGCGCGCGGGCGGCTCATCGGCGGCAACCTCTCCGTCCTCACGCGCCTCCTCGGCACTCCCTACTTCCCCGACCTCCGCGGCGCGCTCCTCTTCCTCGAGGACATCGGCGAGCGCCCCTACCGCCTCGACCGGATGTGGACGCACCTCGACCTCGCCGGCGTCTTCACCCAGGTCTCCGGCATCGTCCTCGGCGACTTCACCAACTGCGCCGAACCGCCGGCCGCCGCCGCCGACTACGGCCCGGAGACCGTCCTCGACGAGCTCGCCCGCGCCACCAACGTCCCCTGCGCCGCGGGCTTCCCCTTCGGCCACGGGGAGATCAACCACGCCCTCCCGCACGGGTGCCTCGCCGAGCTCCAGGCCGACTCGAACGCCAGCCCCACCCTCACCTTCCTCGAGCCCTTCGCCGCATGACCGCCGAGGCGCAGATCCGCGCGTTGCTCGAGGAGGGCGTCGCCCAGCGCATCTTCCCGGCGGCGGCAGCGGTGGCCTTCCGCGACGGCAAGCTCGCCTTCTCCACGGCGGCGGGGGCGGCCAACGAATCCACCCTCTTCGACCTCGGCTCGGTCACCAAGATCGCCTGCACCACCTCCAGCTTCATCTCCCTCTGGGCCGAAGGAACGCTGGACCCCGACACGCCGCTCTCGCGCTTCTTCCCCCGCTCTCCCGCGAGCCAGGCGGGCGTCACCCTCGGCGACCTCCTCTACCACCGCTCCGGCCTCCCGGCCTTCGTCCCCTACTTCGCCAAGGTGATGCCCGCGGTCCCGGCGCTCTTCGACCCGCGCTGCCCCGCCTCCGTCCGGATGGACGTGCGCACCACCGTGGTGGACGCCGCCTCGCAGCAGCCGCTCCGCCGCGACCCCCGCACCGCCGCCGTCTACAGCGACGTGGGCTTCATCCTCCTGGGCGAGGTCCTTTCCGACGCCGCCTCCGAGACGCTGGAAATGCTCCACGACGAGCGCGTCGTCTCGCGCCTCGGGGTGGACCTCCACTTCCGCCGCCTCTCCGAGCACGGCGACGACCCGCCCCCGAACATCGCGCCCACCGGCGCGCTCCGCCCCCGCGAGCACGCCCCCGGGCAAGAAGGCCTCTGGCCTCCCTTCCCCGCTCCCAAGCCGTCGCGACCCGGCGAAGTGGACGACGACAACGCCTGGGTGATGGACGGCGTGTCCGGGCACGCGGGCCTGTTCGGCTCGGCGATGGAGGTGGCGCGCTTCGGGCAGCGGTTGCTGGAGGAGCTCAACGGCGCCGGGCGGCTGGCCCCGGCCGACCACTGGGCCCATGTCCTCCGCGCCGATGCCTCCGTTCCCGGCAGCACGCGCGCGCTGGGGTTCGACACGCCGGGGCCGGTGGGCTCCTCGGCCGGCGAGCTCCTGGGCAAGCCCGGCCCGGCGGCCGGCCACCTCGGCTTCACCGGCGTCAGTCTGTGGGTCGACGTGCCGCGCCGGCTCTCGGTGGCGCTCTGCACCAACCGGACCTATTTCGGTCGAGCGGACGGACGCATCAAGGACGTCCGCCCCAGGTTCCACGACCTGGTGGTGAACGCACTCGGGCTCGGATGACCACCACCATCACGACCACCACGACCCCATGACCACCGCCATCCCGGACGCCGACCCCGGCAACGTCCTCACCTCCGTCGACCCCAGGTCCATCCGCCGGATCCACCTGGTGGGCGTGGCGGGTACGGGGATGGGTTCGTTCGCCGGGATGCTGAAGGCGGCGGGCTACGAGGTGACCGGCTCCGACGAGAACGTGTACCCGCCGATGAGCGACATGCTCAAGGCATGGGGCATCCAGGCGCTGGCGCCCTACGCGCCCGCCAACCTCGACGCCGCCCGGCCCGACCTCGTCATCATCGGCAACGTCATCCGGCGCGTGAACCCCGAGGCGACCGAGGTGCGCGCGCGCCGCCTCCCGACCATGAGCTTCCCTTGCGCGCTGGGGGCGCTGTTCCTCAAGCAGCGGCACTCCATCGTCGTGGCCGGGACGCACGGGAAGACCACCACCTCGTCCCTCATGGGCCACGTGCTGGCGGACGCCGGGCGCGACCCGTCGTTCCTGGTGGGCGGCGTGACGCTGAACTACTCGGGGAACTACCGCGTCGGCCAGGGCCCGCACTTCGTCGTCGAGGGCGACGAGTACGACACCGCCTACTTCGACAAGGGCCCCAAGTTCCTCCACTACCAGCCGCGCACCGCCATCCTCACCAGCGTGGAGCTGGACCACGCGGACATCTACCGGGACCTCCCGCACTACGAATCCGCCTTCGCCAACTTCGCGCGGCTGCTCCCCGACGGCGGCTTCCTCGCCGTCAGCGCCGCGTACCCCAACGCGGTCGCCATCGCCCGGGCGTCGAAGGCCAGGGTGATGACCTACCAGGGGCGCGAAGACTCCACCGCCGACCTCCGCCCGCGCAACGTCCGCTTCTCCCCCGAGGGCGCGCGCTTCGAGGTCGTGGAGCACGGCCAGCCGCTGGGCGAGGTGCTGCTCCCGCTCGCCGGCCTGCACAACGTGGAGAACGCGCTGGGGGTGTACGCGGCGGCGAGGTCGCTCGGGCTGTCGCACGAGGAGGTCCGCCACGGCTTCTCCACCTTCCAGGGCGTGAAGCGGCGCCAGGAGGTGCGGGCGGAGATTGGCGGCGTGCTGGTGCTGGACGACTTCGCGCACCACCCCACCGCGGTGCGCGAGACCATCGCCGCCGTGTGCGCGCGCTGGCCGTCGCGGCGCCTGTGGGCGGTCTTCGAGCCCCGCTCCAACACCAGCCGCCGCAACATCCACCAGAAGGAGTACGCGCTGGCGTTCGACGGCGCCGCGCGCGCCAGCATCAAGGTCCCGGAGAAGCACGACAAGGTCCCCACCGGCGAGGAGCTGGACGTGGGCCGCATCGTCGAGGAGCTGCGCGGCCGCGGCATCCCCGGCGAGGCGGAGACCTCGGTGGACCGGCTGGTGGCGCTGGTGTCCGGCGAGGCGAAGGCGAACGACCTCGTCCTGGTGATGAGCAACGGTTCGTTCGGCGGATTCATCGAGAAGCTCCTGGCGGCGCTGCGCTCGAAGGAGTCCGCCGCGCGCGCCTGACCCTTTCGGAGGAAGATGCACGCATGAACCTGCTCCGCCCGGCCCTCACCCTCGGCGCCATCGCGCTCTGTGCCGCTTGTGCCCACGCGCCTTCCGCACCGCGCAACCCGCTGCCGCCGATGACGCTGCCCCGGTTCCCGGATTGGACGCCGGTGAGCCTCGACGCCGAGCGCGGCAACGTGCTGGTGCTGGACTTCTGGGCCACCTGGTGCGAGCCCTGCAAGGCCGCCCTCCCCGAGTGGGAGGCGTTCGCGCAGGCGTACCGCGGCCGCGGCGTGCGCCTCTACGCGGTGAGCGTGGACGGGGACCCGAACAAGATCGCCGAGTTCCTCAAAGAGGTGAAGCTGGACGTGCCGGTGCTGCTGGACCGCGACGCCGCGGTGGCCGAGGGCATGCTGCACATGCAGATCGTCCCCACCGTATACATCGTCGACAAGTCGGGCGGCATCCGCAGCGTGCACCAGGGCTACGCGCCGGGTGACGTGAAGTCCTTCATCAAGGAGATCGACCCGCTGCTGACGGAGCGGTGAGGAAGCGGGCAGCCCGTGACGGAGTCCTCCGAGTCCATCGAGTCGCTGCGGGAGACGGCGGAGCAGGCCACCCGCCGCGCCGGCGCGCTCCTGCGCGACCGGTTCCTCGGGGTCCGGACCATCGAGTACAAGGGCGGCATCGACCTGGTGACGGACGCGGACCGCGCCAGCGAGGCGGAGCTCCTGGCGTTCATCCGCGCGCGCCACCCGGCGCACTCGGTGCTGGCCGAGGAGAGCGGGCTGTCCCCGGGCGGCGACGGGGTGCGCTGGTTCGTGGACCCGCTGGACGGGACGACCAACTACGCGCACCGGGTGCCGCACTTCTGCGTGACCGTGGGCGCGGCCCGAGGCCCGGAGCTGCTCGCGGGCGCCGTCTACGACCCCGTGCGCGACGAGCTGTTCTCCGCCGGCAAGGGCCTGGGCGCCACGCTCAACGGCGCGCCCCTCCGCGCCAGCGAAGCCGCCACCCTCCACCGCGCGCTGGTGTGCACCGGGTTCCCGTACGACGTCCGCGAGCGCCCCGAGGCGCCGATCGGCCTGTTCAACCGGATCATCCGCCAGGTGCAGGGCGTGCGGCGGATGGGCGCGGCGGCGCTGGACCTGGCGTACGTCGCCGCCGGGCGCTTCGACGGGTACTTCGAGTTCGGGCTCAAGCCGTGGGACATCGCCGCCGGCGCGCTGCTGGTGCGCGAGGCGGGCGGCGAGATGTGCCAGATCGACGGCGCGCCGCTCGACGTGATGGTGGGCGACGTCCTCTGCTGCGGCCCGAAGCTGGCCGCCGACCTCAAGCGCGAGGTGGCCGGGTTCCTGCGCGACATCCGCTGGGCCCCGAAGCGATACGCGCCGAAACCGCCCTGAGCCTGAACCGCGCGCGCCGCGTGTCAGACACCCTTGATACACGTCCGCCTGAACACATGAGCAGTCCTGGTGTTCGGGGGGAGGGCGTCATGGCGGCGGGTGGTTTCAGGGAGCTGGGGGCGTGGCGGTTCGGGATGGAGCTGGCGGTGCTGGTGTTCGATCTCACTGCGCAGCAGGGGGAACGGAGGGACGAGGGCGACGATGCGCTCCGCCTGGCGGCGCTGGAGGTGCCGCAGCGGATCGCGGCGGGGGCCACGGATGGGCGACCCCGAGCGTGGCTGCGGTACCTGGAGCTGGCGTATCAGGCGCTCGATCGACTGGAGGCGGAGGCGAAGCGGCGCTGGATGGTGCGGGATCTCCAGTTCGTGGAGTTGGTGACGCGCGTCCGGAACGAGCTGGACGCCCTGGAGGAAGCGTCCCGCCAGCGCGCGAGCGCGGCCGCCTCGAGCGGCGATGTGGAGCTCGAGCTGCTGGAGGAGGCCGCGTGAGGCGCCGGGTCAGCGGGGCTGGTAGGCCTGGCCGGGCGTGCCGCCCAGGGCGAGGAGCGTCAGGCCCTCCGGACCGGCCACGAACTTCCGCTTCTGGGTGGGGGCGACGCGAACCATGGCACCCGCCTTGAGCTCGAAGCGCTCGTCCCCGGCGTGGAGCGTAGCGCTGCCGCGGAGGACCACATAGACCTCCTCTTGGCCATCCTTGGCGTGATCGTGCTCGGGGTAGCCGGCGCAGTGGGGCTGCAGGTCCAGCACGTTCATGCCCCAGGCGGACACGCCGAGCTGGCGGCCAGCCGTCCGGAACTTGATGCCCGGGATGGCCTTGTCGCCCTGGTAGGAGTCCAGCTCGTCGACCTGCTTGATGGTGACGTCGGCCATGTGCGCCCTCCCACCTACCACCTCGCCGGCCAATGAGGTATTGACGAGCTGCGACATCATCGGGCTTTTGGAGAAATCTCTGGCCGCCCCAACGTCTTGAATGAAGCACTGTCGACGGCGGAACGTCGTCGATCTGACGAGGAATCGTCACTCCGACCAGGATGGAATCGTCTACGCTGCGTCCCGTGGAAGGCCCGGCTTCCTCGTCAGGCGCCGCCCCGGGCGCACTGTTCACCAGCCGATACCGGCTGGAGCGTGCGCTCGGAGAGGGTGGGACGGGGGTGGTCTGGGCCGCGGTCGACACCCAGACGGGCCAGAGGGTCGCGCTGAAGCTCCTCAAGCCCGAGGCGGTGTCGCGCCCGGACGCGCGCGGGCGCCTGCGCCGGGAGGGGCGCATCGCGGCGGCGATCAGCCATCCGAACCTGGTCCAGGTCTTCGGCACCACCGAGTCCGAGGACGGCACCCCGGCCATCGTGATGGAGCTGCTGGAGGGGCAGTCGCTGGCCGACCACCTGCGCCAGGAGGGCAAGCTCTCCCTCTCGCAGACGGCTCATGTCGTCCTCCCGGCCCTGAACGCCCTCAAGGCACTGCACGCCAAGGGCCTCATCCACCGGGACCTGAAGCCGGCCAACGTCTTCCTCCACCGCTCCAAGGCGACCGGTGAGGCCCCGGTCCAGGTGAAGCTCCTCGACCTGGGCCTGGTGAAGGCCCTGAGCCTGGGGGCGCCTGCGCTCGACACTGCCACCCTCACCGTCAGTGGAATGATGGTGGGGACGCCGCACTACATGGCCCCGGAGCAGATTCTGGGGGAGTCCACGGTGGACCAGCGGGTGGACGTGTTCGCCGCCGGGGTGGTCCTGTACGAGTGCCTCACCGGGGAGCGCCCCACCGAGGCCGAGAACCTGGGGCAGGTCCTCAAGAAGGTCCTCTCGGCCAATTTCACCCCTCTGAGCGAGAAGTTACCCAGCTGTCCCGAGGAGTTGTCGGCGCTGGTAAAGGCCATGCTGGGCAAGGAACCCGGCGACCGGCCCCCGGACCTGGACGGGGCCATCGCCGTGCTCACCCGGTACGCCGACGTGTCGGACACACTCCAGGTGCCGGTGCGGATCAGCCTGAGCTACCGCGCCCGGCGCGTCGCCCAGGTCGCGGGGGCGGTGGTCGCCTTGGCGGCGGTGGCCGGGGGAGGGGCCTGGATGGGCTTCCGGGGCCCTCCGCCCTGCGCCCACGTGCTCAAGGGGATGGCGTGCTTCCCGGCAGGGAGCTTCGTGATGGGGAGCACGCCCGGGGAGGTCGAGGAGGCCTGCAAGGACCAGGGTCCGGATTGCCTGAGGATCGGGGAGCGGGAGCAGCCTCCCCGGCGCGTCAAGCTCTCCGAGTTCCTGCTCGACGTGCAGGAGACCACCAACGAGGAGTTCGCGGACATGCTCAACGTGGATCCGGACCGCCTTCAGGTGGGCCCCGACGACAAGGGCACTCCCGAACGGTTCGTTCGCGACCCCCAGGGCACCATCCTGTTCGACCTCTGGCCAAGCCACAGCGGGATAGAGCGCGCCAAGGATGGGACCTTTCATGCCAAGGCCGGGATGGAGCGCTGGCCCGTCGTGCAGGTGACCTGGGACGGGGCTTCCGCCTACTGCCGGGCGCGCGGAAAGCGGCTTCCGACCGAGGCGGAATGGGAACGCGCCGCGCGGGGCCAGGCGAAGCGGCCCTACCCCTGGGGCCTCGAAAAGCCGCCCTGCGAGGAGGTGGTGTTCGCCCGCGAGGACGGCCAGAGCTGCGCGTCGCTCCCCCACCATCCGGCGCCGGTGGAGACCGGGGCCCGCGACCAGACTCCAGAAGGAATTCATGGACTTGGCGGTAACGTGTCGGAGTGGGTGTTCGATGCCTTCACCCTTCCCTATTACGGGTCTTGCGGAGAATGCGTGAGCCCGCGCGTCGACGTCGAGCCGAACAGCCTCGGCGAGGACTGGCGCGTGTTCCGGGGGGGCTCCTTCCACTCCCAGCTCTTCACCCGAAGCACCGCCCGCGGCCGCTGGAAGCAGCGGGAAGTGGCCTTCAACATCGGCTTCCGCTGCGCCTCCGACTCCGTCACTGGCCGTTGATCAGCCCGGCACATGTCTTGCTGGTTTCGAACAGCGGGTAGGTCAATGAGGAGGTAACATGAGCGCTGTGAAGAAGACTCGTCAGACGAAGGGCAGCATGAAGAAGAACGTGCGCCGGGTGAACCCGATGCGTTCCCGCAAGCAGGCCAAGGGGAAGCGGATCGTCTTCGCTCGCACGGGCGATGGGGGCCCGACCGGCGCAGGAGATCATAACGGTTGACGTCACCCACTCCCCCAGAGCTGAGCCTTTCCCGCATCGCGTCGCCCGGACCGGACGACCTGTGGCGGGCGATGCGCGCGCTGGTGGAGCGGTTGTTTGCGCTGTCGGGTCGCGACAAGGTCCTCGATGACTCCATCGACATCGTGATGGATCTGCTGGGGGCCGACCGCGGGCTGGTCATGCTCGCGGGGGAAGGGGGGGTGCTTCACCCGGTGAAGGCGCGAGGTCAAAAGCGCCCACTCACCCCGGTGGAGCAGCAGGAAATCAGTCGCACCATCGCGCGGGAGGCCATGGGAAGTGGCACCTGCGTGGTCTGGGACCGCAGCAAGAGCGCGGTCTCCAGCGAGAGCGTGACAGACCTCGGCATCCTCGCCGCGCTCGCCGCGCCGTTGCAGGGAACTGCACCGGGCGGCGTGCGCGGCGTTTTGTACGTGGACTTCCGCGACGCCCGGAAGCACGTGGAAAGTCCCCACGTGGAGTTCTTCATGTCGGCGTCCATCCTCATCGCCGCCATGCTGGAGCACGACAGCCGGGCGCGCGCCGTACGCGAGCACCTCCACGAGGCGCGCTCCAACGTGCTCGAGGTGGTGCGGTCCCCGCCGCTGGAGGAGCTCATCGAGGCGAGCGGGATGGCGGCGCTCCGGCGCGACGTGCGCGCCGCGCTGCAGGGGACTTCACCCATCCTCATCCTGGGCGAGTCCGGCACCGGCAAGACGCTGCTGGCCCGCGCCATCGCCGAGGCCAGCGGCCGCCGGCCCATCGTCCGCGCCATGCTGGGCGGCAGCGACGACCTCAACACCATCACCTCGGAGCTGTTCGGCCACGAGCGCGGCGCCTTCTCCGGCGCCACCGGCCGCCGGGTGGGCCTGGTGGAGTTCGCCGACGGCGGGACGCTGATCTTCGACGAGGTGCTGAACCTCCCGCCGCACGCTCAGCGGCTCCTCCTGGATTTCACCCAGTTCGGCACCTACCGGCCGCTGGGCCACGAGCGCCCGGAGCCGAAGCAGGCCCAGGTCCGGCTGATCGCCGCCACCAACGGCGACCTCCGGGCGGCGGTGCGGGACGGCAGCTTCCGCGAGGACCTCTACTTCCGCCTGGCGGGCGTCACCCTCACCGTGCCACCCCTGCGCGATCGCCGCGAGGACGTCGCCTTCCTCGCCGAGGCCACGCTGCGCCGCGCCGACCCGGGGAGGAGCTGGACGCTCTCCATGCCGCTGCGGCGGATGCTGGCCTCGCCGGCCATCCCCTGGTCCGGCAACGTCCGCCAGCTGGAGCGCCTCATCCTGCGCTCCCGCGACCGCGCCATCGCCGAGGACCAGCGCGCCACCGCGCTCACGCCGGAGCACGTGGAGCCCCGCGACCTGGAGGTCGACCTGGAAGGCTCCTCCGCCATCCCGCTCCGGGGGCCCGGCGGCCCGCCCACCTGGCAGGACCTGCAGCGCGCCCGCGCGCAGCTCGACGAGGCGGAGATCGCCACCATCCGCTCCGCGCTCCAGCGCAACGACGGCGTGGTGGCCCGCGCCGCGCGCGAGCTGGGCGTGCCGCGCACCACGCTCTCCAGCCGGATCGCCGCGCTGGGCCTGCTCTCCGGGCCCGGCAAGCCGTAGGCGCGGAAAGGGACCGGGAGTTGCCCGCGGCGCCTCCACACCCGTTCCTACCCACCTGCCGCGCCGACCTCGACGCGCGCGGCTGGGACGCGGTGGACATCGCCATCGTCACCGGCGACGCCTACGTGGACCACCCCGCGTTCGGGCCGGTGCTGATCGCCCGCTTCCTCGAGGGCCGGGGCTTCCGGGTCGGGCTCATCTCCCAGCCGGACTGGCACTCCGCGGAGCCGTTCCGGGCGCTCGGCCGCCCGCGCCTGTTCTTCGGCGTGGCGGCGGGCAACCTGGACTCGATGCTGAACCGCCTCACCGCCCAGAAGAAGAACCGCGGCGAGGACCAGTACAGCCCGGGCGGGCGCACCGGCTGCCGGCCGGATCGCGCGACCATCGTCTACGCCCAGCGCTGCCGCGAGGCGTACCCGGAGGTGCCCATCGTCCTCGGGGGGATCGAGGCCTCGCTCCGGCGGCTGGCGCACTACGACTACTGGGCCGACAAGCTTCGCCGCTCCATCCTCCTGGACGCCAAGGCTGATCTGTTGGTGTTCGGGATGGGCGAGCGCCCGGTCTGGGAGATCGCCGACCGGCTCCGGCGCGGGGAGCGGGTGGCGGACCTGACCTCCATCCGCGGCACGGCGCGCGCCATCCCGGACGCCGAGGTGCGGCGGCACGAGGCCGACCCGGCGCGGATGGCGGCGGACCGCAAGGTGGTGGTCCTTCCCTCGTTCGAGGAGATCTCCGCCGACAAGCTGGCGTTCGCCCGGATGTCGCGCGCGTTCCAGCTCGAGACCAACCCGGGCAACGCGCGCCCGCTGGTGCAACGCCATGGCGACCGCGGCGTGTACTTCAACCCGCCCGCGCTCCCGTTGGAGGACGGCGAAGGCTCCGGCGGCGGGTCGGTGTCGATGGACGAGCTGTACGACCTCCCGTTCAACCGGGTCCCCCACCCGGCGTACGCGGAGAAGATCCCCGCGTACGAGACGGTGAAGCACTCGGTGGTGCTGATGCGCGGCTGCTTCGGCGGCTGCACCTTCTGCTCCATCACCGAGCACGAGGGGCGGGTGATCCAGAACCGCTCCTCCGCGAGCGTGCTGCGGGAGATCCGGGCGCTCCGCCGGATGGACGACTTCCGCGGCACCGTCACCGACCTGGGCGGGCCGACCGCGAACATGTACCGGATGCGGTGCAAGAGCCCGGAGATCGAGAACAAGTGCCGGCGCCTCTCCTGCGTGCACCCGGGCATCTGCGAGAACCTCGAGACCGACCACGGCGAGCTGGTGCAGCTGATGAAGGACGTGCGGGAGCAGCCGGGGGTCAAGCACGTCTTCATCGCCTCCGGCGTCCGCTACGACCTGGCGGAGCGGTCGCCCGAGTACGTGAAGGAGCTGGCCGCGCACCACGTGGGCGGGCAGCTCTCGGTGGCGCCGGAGCACGTCTCGCCGCGCGTGCTGGAGAAGATGAAGAAGCCGGGCATCGAGAGCTTCGAGCGGTTCCAGGAGATGTTCGCCTGCGCCAGCCGGGAGGCGGGCAAGGAGCAGTACGACATCCCCTACTTCATCAGCGGGCACCCCGGCTCCACGCTGGAGGACATGGTCGAGCTGGCGCAGTGGCTGAAGAAGAACGGCAAGCGGCCGCGCCAGGTGCAGGACTTCATCCCCACGCCGATGTCGATGGCCGCGTGCATGTACTACTCGGGATACGACCCGTTCACGCTCCAGCCCGTGTACACCGCCACCGGGCTGCGGGAGAAGAAGCTGCAGAAGGCGCTGCTCCTCTACTGGAACCCGGAGCAGTGGCCGCTGGCGCGCGAGGCGCTGCGCGAGGCCAGCCGGGAGGACCTCATCGGCCGCGGCCCGAAATGCCTGGTCCCGCCCGAGACGCCGGCGGAGCGGGCCCGCCGGGAGCGGGCGCGGGCCTGAAAGACGCCCGGCTCTTTAGAAGAAGCTCTCCGGCACGAAGACGATGTCCCCGGGCTGGAGCTGGAAGTTCCGCTCCTTCCCCACGCCGATGTCCTCCACCGGGACGCGGATCTTCCGCTCCTGCCCCTCGATCACCCGGGTGACGCTGATGCTGTTCTTCGCCGCGCTCCGGGTGAACCCGCCGGCCAGCGTCACCGCCTGGATGATGGACATGTCCGAGTCGAACGGGAACGTCCCCGGCCGCTGCACCTCCCCGAACACGAACACCTTCTTCGAGTTGTACTCGCGGATGAGCACGCTCACTTCGGGGCGCTTGAGGTACTTGCCGGCCAGGCACTGCTTGAGCGCGTCCGCCGCCTGCCCGGCGGTCTTCCCGCTCAAAGGCACCTTCCCGCACAGCGGGAAGTCGATCGACCCCTCGGGCCCCACGCGGTACGGCCCGGAGAGGTCCGCCTCCTCGTAGACCTTCACCTCCACCAGGTCCCCGGAGCCGAGCGTGCTCCCACCGCCGGGCGCGGTGTCCCGCATCCGCAGCGCATCCTCCATGGAGAGCGGCCCGCCGGAGGTGGAGTCCCTGGGCAGCCGGCACCCCCAGGCGCCCGCGCACAGCGCCGCCGCCGCCACCCACGCGCCGATCCGCGCGGCGCTAGTACGCCGCCGAGACCCGGAGGTACGCCTCATGGCGGGTGTAGCTTTCGGAGGACGAAGCGTTGGGGATCCCGGCCACCCGCATGGAGAGCGTGTAGCCGCCGGCCGCGTAGAGCCAGGGGAGGATCTGGTACTCGATGCTGGGGTCCACGGTCACCGACGTGTCCAGCCGGTTCGACCCGGCGGCGAAGCCCAGGAAGTCCAGCGCGCCGTACGCGTGCAGCGCCAGCCGCCCGGAGAGCAGCATCCGCCCGTCGCCGTAGATCCGGTCGTCGCGGACGGTCTGGTACACCGGCACCGGCTCCAGCGACCGGTAGTAGCCGACCTTGATGTTGGTCGCCTCGTTGAAGAGGTAGGCCAGCTCCGCGTGCGCCAGGAAGGTGTTGGCGTTGGACCCCATGGCCGAGGCGGGCGGCGGGGCGAAGTCGTAGCCCCAGCCCGCCTTGGCCACCACCGCCACCTTGGTGGTGAGCAGGCCCTGGAGCCCGGCCATCCCCCGCAGCAGCAGCGAGGGGGTGTTCCCCGTGGCGGCGTAGGAGCGGGAGTCGAAGTTGGACTCCAGGACGATGGCGGTCTTGGGGAGGAACTTCCACCGCCCGTCCAGCCCGGCGCGCAGGTTGGTGTAGTTCATCTGCGGGATGGCGTTCGGGTCGCAGGTGAGGCTGCCCGGCGTGCACCCCACGGGGCGCAGGCGCGAGAGCGCCCGGAACTGCTCCAGGCCGAAGGCGCCGCGCGGGGTGATCTCCAGGGCGCCGCCGCCGGGCCGGATGGAGAGCTGCGCGCGCGCCTCGTTGTACAGCGAGAGCGCGCCCACCCCCAGCGCCAGGTTCCTCGTCTTGTCCGAGTAGTTGAAGTCGTCCGCCAGGTCGAACTCGATCTGGCCCTGGCGGTTGACCGCCGCGCTCAGGCCGGCGGCCCCCTCCAGCCGCGAGTACAGGTACGAGCCGGGGGCGAACAGGCCCGTGAAGTAGAGGTATTCGGCGGCACCGACGAAGTCGATGGCCACCGTGTTCGAGGGCAGCTCGAACCGCAGCCCCGGCCGCAGGTGCATCACCAGCTCGGGCGAGGGGGTGCTGGACAGCATGTTGCCCACCGGGAAGAAGCCGGCGGCGGTGTCCAGCCGCGGCTCCACGTCCACGAACGGGTGCAGCCGCCCCTCCCCGACCTTCAGGCCGTTGGGCCCGGCGTGGGAGAGCACGCCCGCCTGGGAGGGCGATTGGGCGGCCGCGAGGGACGGGAGCAGGAGCGCCACGGACGCGGCGCCCGCCAGCATCACCCGAGCTTTCACCGATCCACGTCCCCTCTCATCTCCGCATCAGAGCGTGGGGCTCACCGGCGGAGGCCGGGCGATCACGTCCGGCGGCGTCTGCGGCCGCGTCGGATCGAGGTTGGGGAGGTCGTCCGGAACCTCGACCTCCACGGTCAGGTTCTCGTCGGTCCGGAAAGCGAGCTGGCCGATGCACTCTTCGGCCTCCGCGCGGAGCTGGTCCACCTTCTGCTTGGCGATCATCACCTTGGTGAACTCGTGCTCGCCCGAGGAGGTCTCCTTCTTGGCCACCGCCTCCTGGAGCGACACGTCCGACTGCTCGGAGATGCGGAGCAGGCCCTTGATCTGCGTCAGCTTCTCGTTCACGCAGTTCAGCTTCACCACGTCCTTGGTGTTCCGGGCCTCCTCCAGCTTGCCCAGGACCTCCTTGAGGACGTTGCGCATGCGCCCCAGCGCGTCCACGCTCCGGCGGAGCTTCTCCGGGTCCGGGACGTCGGACGCCTTCTCCGCCAGCGGCGCGGCCATTGGCCCAGCGGGGAGGGGGTTCGCCGCCGCCGCCGTCCCGGGAAACGCCTCCTGGGCCGCGGGCGCAGGGGCGCCCGGCAGCGGCGTTTGCGCCACCGCCACTCCCGCCAGAAGAGACCATCCGATCAACGCGACTCGCATAGCAACCACTGACCGTACCCGGCCCGAGAACCCTTCGAAATGTAGCAAAACCTCCCCCTCTGGGCGAGCCGGAAGCTACCCGGCCGCCGGCCTGGCATTGGCCCCACGGAGCCGGGCGGAAAGCACCCGGGCGATGTTGATCACCACGAAGGTGAAGCCGTCCCGGTGCTGCTTGCGGAAGGTGGTGAGGTTCTCCGCGGTGAGCTGGAGGAGCTCCGAGTCGGACTTGGCGCGCACGGTGGCGCTTCGGTACTCCTTGTCGATCAGGGACATCTCCCCGAAGAACTCGGGCGGCCCCAGCCGGGTGAGCAGCTGCGGGTTGCCCTTGTCGTCGCGCCGGAGCACCTCCACCTCGCCGCTGACGATGACGTAGAGGCTGTCCCCCAGCTCTCCCTCCTCGAACACCACCTGCCCGGCGGTGAACTTGCGCGGGCGGGACAGATCCGCCACGTACTCCAACTCCTGGTTCGAGAGCATCTCGAACAGTGGGGACCGCGACAGCACGGCCAGCTTCTCCATGGCGCCTTCTCCTCTCCCCTTCAGCGCTCAGGCCACCTGCGGCCTGCGCCCTTTCCGTCCCGACAGGAAGTACTCCTCGAACCGCTTGTCCCCTTCGTCCGTGGAGGCCGAGCGCTCCTTGGCCGGCTCCAGGAACGTCACCCCGCGCTTCTGCTCCACCGAGTAGATGGACAGGGGGTGGACCTCCACGTTGTAGCTCTCGCCATCCTCCACCAGCGCCAGGCAGAAGGCCCAGCTGGCCTGGTCCTTCTGGCGGAAGTAGAGGAAGTCCTCGCCGGCCGCGCAGCCGAAGCGGGTGGTGGCCTCCGCCAGGAGCCGGGCCACCTCGGCGCGCAGCTTGGTGGCCGCGCTGGAGGCGCGCTCGGTCTCGGCGCGGGTCCGCTCGTTCTGGGCCTTGAGCCTCTCTGCGTCCTGGAAGCGCGACTCCGCCTCCGCGCGCGTCCGCTTGCTGCGCATCTTGGCTTCCGCCATCCGGAGCGAGGCCTCCGCCTGGCGGCCCCAGGTGGCCTCCACCCGGTCCCACAGCTCCGACTTGCGCGCCGCCAGGCGCTCGTACTCCTGCTGCGCGGTATCCTGGGCGCGGACCGCGGTGCGCAGCGCCTCCTCCGCCCGCTTGCCCGTGGACGGCCCGGCGGCCGCCTCCTTCCGCTCGTCCACCGACTTCTCCAGCGCGCCCAGCCGGTACCAGGCCTCGGAGACGTGGATGCGGAGGTCTTCGTACTGGGAGACGAGCTGGAAGGCGGCGTTCTCCGCGTCGGTCGCTTCCGAGCTCAAGGTGGCGGCGGCGTCCTCGCTCTCGCCGGCGCGGTAGAGCGTGTCGATGGCGTTCTTCTGCGCCAGCTCCGCGTTGAACTCGGAGATGGCGGTCTCCCGGATCAGCTGCTGCCAGCGGTTCTGGGACGTCTGGAGGTCGTCCAGGGCGGTGCGGAGCTGTTCCCACCAGTCATGGAAGTCGGACTGGGAGACGAGCTTTCTGACCTCCGAGAGGCGGACCGGGCGCATCCGCCCTGCATCCTAGGCCAGGCTAGGACGCTGGCGAGAAGACGAACGGGTAGGAGACGGGGACGTCGTCGTCCGGCTTGAAGGGGAAGATCCAGCTCCGGATCACCGTGCGGATGCACGAGGCCACCGCCTCGTTCCCCATGGTGTTCTCCTCGATGTCGATGTCCCCGGTGCGGCCGGCCTTGGTGATGGTGAAGCGGACCATCACCTTGCCCTTGAGGCTGGGGTTCCGCTTCAGCTCCTTCTCGTAGCAGTTCTGGATCGCCTTCAGGCGCGCCTTCACGTAGCGGGCAAGCGCGTCCCGGTCCACGTTGGAGGACTCCACCTCGGGGGCGGCGTCCTTCACCCGGCCCTCCACCCGCGCGTCCACCTTGCCGCCCACGTTGACCTTGCCGCCGCCGGTGGTGCCCAGGTCGCCGATGCCGGCCACCTCGCCCGCCCCGCCGCCGCGCACCCCGCCGGCGCCGACGGCGTCCGCCGTGGCCACGCCCACCCCGCCCGCGCCCGCCAGCGCGGAGGCGATGTCGCCGGCGCCGGTCCCGCCGCCCAGCACGTCCTCGAACGCGCCGCCGCCGCCGCCCGCCGAGCCGAGGATCTTGAGCAGGCCCTTGGAGGCGACCTTGTTGGCCAGCGCGGCCTTCTTCGCCTCCGGGTCGCCGCCGCCCTTCTCCGCCTTCTTGGCGGTGTCCTTGTCCTCTTTCTTCTCTTCCTTCTGCTCGGTGCCCTCCTGCTCCACCTGCTTCACCGGCTCCGGGGCCTTGGGCGGGATGAGCACCTTGGCGAAGCGGTCCGGCAGCTCGTCCAGCGCCAGGTCCTCCTCCGGAGGCTTGGGCGCCAGGGCGATCAGCGTGGCCCCGCCGAAGTGGAACAGCAGCGAGATGGCCAGGACCGTGAAGAAGAGCCGGTCCATGGACTGCCAGAAGGACCCCTGGAGGGTCTCCGGCAGCTCGGTCTTCTTCGGCTCCGGCGGCGGGTTGGCGAACTGGAACAGCAGCGTCACCTCGCCCAGCCGGACCGTCCCGCGCGCCGTCTCCGACAGCGGCAGGACGTAGACCGGGCCGCGCTTCTTGGCCAGGCCCTGGTCGCGCAGCGAGGCGAAGTCCACGTCCGCGGTCCCCAGGCGCACCCTTCCGTCCATGGTCTCGCTGAAGACCAGCTGGTACTGGCCGCCCTTGTGCTCGAAGACCGGGATGGACTCCGGGAGGCTGGAGGCGGGGATGACGAAGGTGTTCTTCTGGTCCTGGCCGACGGTGATGTCGTGCCGCTTCCGGAAGTGGCGTTCCTCCGTGATCTTGTGTCCCTGGACGAGGGCGACGCGGAGGATTTTTTCAGTGGCCGGCGAGGACATGGGGGCGCTTGGGTCTGACGCCCGGGGCGGGGCCCGGGTTCCCTGGGGGGTTAGAAGGGGTCCTTGTCGACGCTCTTGACGACCTTGGGGAGGAAGCTGTCGGTGCGGTTCAGCTCCTCGAAGTTCAGCTGGGAGCGCTGGAGGATGTAGAAGGCCTGCGGTTTCTGGATGCGCCCCTCCACGGTGATGGCGTCCAGGCGGATCACCCGCTTCTTCCCGCCGGAGCCGGTGGTGGCCGGCTTGGCCTGGGTGAGGAGCAGTAGGAGGAGGAGCGCGCGCATCACTTTTCCTGCGACTGGTCGCGGAGCTTACCCGATTCCGGAGGCGGCGCTGCCTTCTCCACCTCGACGGTGGACTTCTGCTGCTCGGCTGCCTTCTCCTCGGCCGCCCGCCGCGCCTCCGCGGCCTTTTGCGCCTCGGTCGCCGCCTTCAGCTCGGCCGCTTCCTTCTCGGCCGCCTTGCGGAGCTGGTCCTTCTTCTCGCGCTCGCGCCGCCGCTCCTCCTTCTCGATGCCCTTCTGCGCGTCCTTCAGGTACTGCTCCACGCGCTCGTCCCGGCCGCCCTTGTCCTTGTACTGGTTGAAGTAGGCGATGGCCGACCGCAGCCGGTCAATGGGGTCCAGCGGCGCGCCGTCCGCGTCCAGGTGGAGGATGGCGAGGTTGAAGTACACGTCCGGCTGGGGGCGGAGCCGTTCGGCCTTCCGGTACTGCTCGAGCGCCTTCTCGAACTGCTGCAGGCCGCGGTAGGCGTTGCCCAGGTTGAGGTGGGCGGGGACGAAGTCCGGCGCCGCCGCCACCGCCTTCTCCAACTGGTGGGTGGCCGCCTCGTAGTCCTGCGCCTGGTTGAGCAGGACGCCGTAGTTGTTGAGCGCCTCCACGAAGTCGGGCCGGAGCTGGGCGGCCTTCTGGTACGCCTCCATCGCCTGCGGCCGCTGCTTGAGCGCCAGGTAGACGTTCCCGAGCAGGTTCTGGGTGGTGGCGTCCCCCGAGTCGATGGCGCGGGCGTTCTCCAGCACCATCCGGGACAGCTCCAGCTTCCCCTGCTTGGCGTACGCCTGGGCGAGCTGCTGCATGGCGTGGACGTTCTTCTCGTCCGCCTTGAGGACCTTCTTCGCCTCGTTGATCGCCGTCTCGTACTTGGTCTGGGACACCAGCACCGTCACCAACGCGTTGCGGATGGCCAGGTTCTCCGGGTGCTCGGAGATGGATTCGCGGAGCTGGGCCTCCATCCGCACCGCGCGTCCGGTGCGCGCGTACAGGAGCGCCTGGGCCTCCCAGGCGGCGTCCTGGTCCGGCTTGAGGGTGGTGGCCTTCTGGTAGGCGCGCTCCGCCTCGGCCACCCGGCCCATCCGCTCCTCCACGATGCCCAGGTTGGTCCACGCGTAGTCGAGCGAGGCGTCCTTCTCCACCACCGCCTTCAGCTCCTGCTCCGCGGCCGGGTAGTTGCCGCTGCGCGAGGCGTCCACCCCGCGCTGGAAGGCGGCGCGCACCTCCGGGTCCTCGGTGACGAGCTTGACAGGCGGCGGGGGCGGCGGCTCCTCCGGCTGGACCAACGAGGCCGGCCTGGATTCGTCCTCGTCGGTGAGCCGGCCGCCCTGGACCTGGGCGGGCGCGGGCCCCCCCACCGCCGGCTGGGACTCGGAGACCACGATCTTCCCGCCCTCGGTCTCGGTGATCGCCGGGGCCGCCGACGGGACGTCCGGCGTGGCCGCCCACTGCTCCGCCACCGCGCCCTCGTCCGGGCGCTGCTCCTGCTTCGGCACGCACCCCAGGGCGAGCGCCAGGACCAGCCACCGCCGCGCGCTCATTTCTCACCCCCGCCGATACCCCTGCCGGCGGGCTGCGCCACCCCGCCCTCCAGCGTGGACACCAGGCCGTCCGGGTACTCCACGTCGGAGGCGAACGCCTCCTTGGCCTCCTTGAGGACGGGGTACTCCTTGGGCCGGAAGCGGTTCAGGGACTCCAGCGTCTTCTTGGTCCACTCGTTGGAGATGCGGTTCTTGCGCGCCTCGGTGAGGGTGGCCGCGTACGCCTCCACCGCCTTGTCCTCCAGGGCGGCGGTCTGCTGGGCCAGCTGGTCCTGGTACAGCACCACCGCGTCCTCGCCCAGCCGCTTCACCTCCGGCGGCACGGGCGTCTCGATGATGGTCTGGCCGAACCGCTCCAGCGCGTAGCCCTTGCGGTAGAAGGCGGCCAGCGTCCACTCGATGCGCTTGTACTTGAGCACCTCGTTGTAGGCGTCGCCCACCTTCTTCACCGCCGCCTTCTTGGTGGTGAAGCTCTTCTCCAGCGCCTTCCCGCGCCCGCCGATCTTCACCTTGTCGAACTGCTTGAATTCGTCCTCGGCGAGCATGAAGCGGCTGTAGGCGGCGGCGTCCGCGGCCAGTAGATCCTGGTCCGGCTTCATCCCCCTCCTGTCGAACTCGTCGGCGGCGGCCTTGAACGACTTGAGCGCCTCCTTCTCCTCGCCCAGCTTGAGGTAGGCGTCGCCGATGCGCTTGCGCGCGTCGATGGAGAGCTCCGCCTGGGCGGGCTTGCCGGAGAACTTGCGCACGAAGTCCTCCAACTCGCGGATCTCCCGCCGGAAGTCGTTCTGCTTCTCGGAGATCAGCGCCGCCCGGTAGAGGTTCTTGGGGGCGTCCTCGGCGGCCGGGAACAGGTCCGCGTAGCGCTGGAAGGCCGCGCTCGCCTCGGAGTACCGCTGCTGTCCCTCCAGGAGCCGGGCGGCGTTGTAGAGCGCAGCCTCCCGGTCCTTGGAGGCCGGGTAGTCCTTCACCAGCCGCTGGTAGCTCTCCACCGCCTTGTCGAAGTCGTAGGAGTTCTCCGCGTTCACCGCCACCCGGAACAGCGCCGCGTCCGCCAGCTTGGACGCCGGGTACTCGCGGAAGATGCGCTCGTAGAGCTTGAGCGCGGAGTCGAACCTCCGGGTGTTCTCGTAGCAGACGGCGGCGTTGTTGAGCGCCTTGTCGGCGAACTCGTGCTTGGGCTCCTCGTTGACCAGCTCGATGTACTTCTTCGCCGCCTCCTCGAAGCGGCCCATCTGGAACAGCTCGTCCGCCAGCTTGAACCGGCCGGCCAGCTTGAACTTGGTGAGGTCCTTGAAGAGGTTGGACTTGGGGTCGATGACGTCCTTGTTGGCCGCCAGCCGTTCGGAGACCTCCTCCACCGACCTCCAGTCCTTGTCGACGAGGAAGCTCTCCACGATGAGGTTGGTGGAGAACTGCGCCACCTCGTTCTTCGGGTAGGCCTTGACGATCTCCTCGAAGCGCTTGCGCGCCTCCGGGAAGTCGTTGTGCGCGTAGTACAGCTCCGCCGCCTTGTAGGCCAGGCCGGGCGACTTCTCGTCGGCCGGCATCCGGCTCACGTAGGCGTCCGCCGCCTTCACCATCTTCTTCTCGGAGTCCGCCAGCGGGCTGACCTGGACCTTCTGGCCCTCCGGGCGCTCGGCGGAGCGCAGCGGCTTCAGCTCCGGGATCTTCTTGGCTTCGATGTCCGCCTGGACCTGCTTCTCCCGCGACAGGTACGCCGCGAAGGCCGCGTCCACCATGTACTTCTGGTCCGCCGGCGAATCGCGGACCGCTTCATAATTCGAAGCCGCCGGGCCGAACTGGAAGGAGTTGTAGAGGCACTCCGCGTAGAAGAACTGCACCTCGTAGGAGCTCTTGGACCGGGGGAAGCGGAGGAAGTAGCTCCCGTACGCCTGCGCCGCCACGTCGAAGGCCACCTTGGCCTCGGCGAACTTGCCGTCCTTCTTGAGCTGGAGCGCCTGCTGGTGGTGGTAGACGGCGGCGGCGTAGAGGTTCTTCTCCGCCAGCGCCTGCGCGCCCGCCAGGAGGTCCGCCTCCCGCCGGTGCTTCTCGTGCCACTGGGAGCCGGGCCCGAAGGTGAGCGCCAGCTTCTCCGCCTCGCGGAAGGATTCGTCCAGCTTCCGGTCGCGCTCGTAGGCCTGGACGATTTTCTGCTGCACCTGCGGCGCGTCGTCGGCCAGCGGGTCCTTCTGGAGCACCAGCCGGTAGGCCTCGATGGCGTCGGCGTGCTTGGTCTGGTCGAAGTAGACGTCGCCCAGCCGCCGGTACACCTCCGCCTCGTACTTTCGGCCCCCCAGCCGCTGGAAGATCTCCTGCGCCTTGGCCAGGGACCCCCACTTCTCGTCGGCGAGCGAGATGGCGGTGTACTGCAGCGCCTCGTTGCGCAGGTCGCCGCCGGCCGCCTCGTCGCCCTTGGCCTTGGACTGGTAGAAGTCCGCCAGCGCCAGGAAGCGGGCCACCGCGTCCTCGAAGCGGTCCATCCGGTAGTAGGTCCAGCCCAGCTTGTAGAGCGCCTTGTCGTAGAGCGCGTGGGTGGTGTCCTTGATCGCCGCCTCGTAGGCGTCGGCCGCCTTGGCCAGCGCCTCCGGGTCGTTGTACGAGTCGAAGAAGTACTCGCCGATCCGGACCCACGCCTCGGTGGAGAACTTGGACTTGGGGTAGCGGGCAATCAGCTCGCGCAGCGCGTTCTGCCCCTCGTCGAACTGGTTCTGCTTCTCCAGGCAGTAGCCCAGCAGGTAGTAGGCCGCGTCGTTGAGCTTGTAGTCGGGGAACTGCCGGATGAGGGTGCGGTAGAGGGTGATGGACTTGGCGAAGTCCACCGTGGGCTCCGCCGGCGTCTCCTCGTTCTTCGACGGGTCCTGGGCCTTCAGCCGCTCCTCGTACTCCCGCATCGCCAGCAGGTGATCGTCCGAGGACCGCTCGTAGTAGAGCTCCGCCAGGCGGAACATCACGTCCGGCGTGTAGCGCGCGTCGTCCGGGTAGCGGCGGAGGAACTCCTCGAAGCGGGCGATGGCGTCCAGCCGCTCCTTGCGCTCCAGCGTCTCGAGGTCCCGGATCGCCTTCTCGTACGACCCGGCGAGCGTGCTCCGCTTCTCCTCGTACTTCTTCTCCACCAGCAGCTGGATCTCCCGGCGGAAGTCCTTCGACTCCTGCTCGTACTCGCGCACCGCCTCGGAGATCTCCTCCAGCAGCTTCTCCTCCTCGGGCGTGCGGCCGAAGCCTTCGAAGGAGCCCGGCTTGTGGCGGACGACCGGCTCCTGCCCGGGCAGCGGCGCCTCGCCAGGCTTGTCGGCCTGGGCCAGCGCCGTGAACGCAAAGACGAGGAGGAAGGCGCCCATGGCGAAAGGTCAGTCCACGTCCTTCAGCACTTCCTTGAACTCGCCGTCCAGCGAGCGCAGCTCGCGGTCCTTCTCGGCGGACATCTTCTGGATCTGCTGCGTCTTGTCCTGCTTCTTGGTGAACGCCACGTCCACGTTGCCCACGTTGGCCTTGAGCACCAGGTCGTAGAACTGCTGGCGCACGCGCTTGAAGCTGTCGAAGGCGATCCGGCCCACCAGGTTGCGCGCGTCGCCGGAGACCGAACGGGTGTTGTTCTCGTACTCGGCCAGGAGCTGCTGCTCCCCCAGCACCTTCTCGCGCAGCTGCTTGCCGCGGCGGGCCAGCTGCTCCCTCAGGACGCCCCGGGCCAGCGCCACCCGCTGCCGCAGGCCGCCCACGGACTCCCGGAGCTGGTGCGCGCGCTGCACCACCCGCTGCGCGTCCGGGCCCATCTTCGCCTCGGCGCCGGCGAGGAGCCGGTGCTGCCGGTCCAGCGCCTCCAGGTACTCCTTGCGCAGGGTGTCCTCGCCGGAGGCCGAGGCGTCCGCGGAGGCGCGCTCCTGGGCCAGGTCACTCCTCAGCGAGCCAAGCTCCTTGCCCAGGGTGTCCACCACGTCCAGCTCGGACTGGATGCGCGCGCGGAAGGCCTTCTCGTCCTCCGGGGTGCCCTTGCGCTCGTTGCGGTTGTCGTCCAGCCACTTCTCCACTGCCACCAGCATGGCGGTGAGCGACTGCAGCTCGTAGCCAAGCTTGAAGGCCTGCTTGTCGGCGCCGTCCACGCGCGCCTGCATCTTCCGCCGCCGCGCCTCCACCTCCTGCTGGGTGGTGGGGGCGCTGGCCAGCCGCGCGGTCAGCGCGTCGACCTGCGCCTTCACCTTGTCCAGCTCCACCCGCTCCTCGGCGGAGAGCTGCTCCTGCGCCACCTGCGTCTCGGCGCGGACCAGCACCATCTCCGAGCGGGTGAGCGCGGACTCCACCCCCTCGGCGCGGGTGTAGCCCTCCTGGATCTGGGGGAACGACTCCAGCCCGCGCTCGTCCAGCGCCTTGAGCACCCGCCCGGCGATGTCCTTGGCCTCCTCGATGCCGCGGCGCCCGGACTCCAGGTCGTTGATCATCCGGACCGCGTCGGAGACCTCCTTCTGGGTGGTGGCCCACTTCAGGGCCTCCGCCGGCAGCAGCGACGCCACGTCCAGGTTCTTCTCGTTCCGGGCCAGCAGCTTGTCGAAGTAGCTCACCGGGTCCTCCACGGTGAGCAGGGCGTTGATCTCGTCGTAGACCGGCGAGTACTCGTTCACCACCTGGTCGTAGGTGTCGTCCGCCTCGTCGTACTTCTTCAGCTTCAGCTGCAGGTGGCCCTGGAGGATCTTCGCCTCCGGCGCCAGGGTGGAGTCCGGCGCCACCAGGAGCAGGATGTCGGTGGCGTTCTTGGCGCGCTCGAACTCGCCCTTCTTCACCTGGCACCAGGCGACCTCGTAGAGGGAGTCCGGGAAGTGCTCGCTCTCCCGCGGGATCTCCTGGTAGCGGTCCAGCGCGTCGTCGTAGCGGCCCAGCTCGTAGTACAGCCGCCCCAGCGACAGCTGCCCCAGCTCCTTGATCTTCACTTCCTTCTCGCCGCGCGCGGGGAGCTGGTTGAGCTTCTCGAACTGCGCCACCGCGCGGTCCAGCGTCCTGGCCTGCACGTACGCCACGCCCAGGAAGTACGTGGATTGGAGCCGGTAGGGCGCCTCCGGGTTGTCGGCGATGGCGGAGAACGTCTGCTCCAGCCGCTGCATCCGCTCCGCGGGCGGGAGGTCGCGGCGCCGGAACAGCCACTTCCCGTAGACGTAGGCGATCTCCGGGGGGAGCGTGCCCGACGCGCCGCGCACCTCGTTGATGTACGCCTCGATGCCCTCGAACTCGTTGGTGCGGCCGGCCACGTCCAGGAAGCGCGCCAGCGCCTCCGCGTGGTGGCCGCTCTTCATCGCCAGCAGTTGCTTGAGGTAGACGCGCGAGCCCAGGAGATTGCCGCTCTGGTAGAGCGAATCTGCCAGGTAGAAGAGCGCGTCCGGCAGCCGGGGCGAGGCCTGGAACTTGGGGTCCGAGACCACGTCGTAGAAGAGGACGGCGGCGCCCAGGGTGTCGCCCAGCAGGTACTGGATCTCCCCGTCCGAGAAGCGGCGGAGCAGCGCCTCCTCGTCGGTCGGCTCCGGGCGCTGCGTCCACTGCGTCTCCACGATGCGGAGGTTGTCCTCCGCCGCCTTGAGCTGGCCCTGCACCTGGTCCACCGCCACCTGGGCCTCGGAGAGGACGCGGCCGTCCTGCGCGCGCGCGGCGCCGGGCGCGAGGGCCGCGAGCGCGGCGCACGCGGCGGCCAGGAGGGCCGGAGGGGCCGCGGAGGAGCGAGGTGCGTAGCGGCGCACGGCGCGGCGCTCCGCTACGGCTTCGCCGCCGGGGCCGCGGGCGGTTCGGCCCCCGTGGGGGCGGCGGACGGCGGGGCGGCGGCCTTGGTGTCGGGCGAACTGGGGGTCTGCTGCTTCATGGCGGCGTCCTTGGCGACCTCCACGTCATAACGGACCGACGGCCGGTCCTTGAGGTCCGCGGTCAGCCCGCCTTTCTCGTAGCCGACGATCTTCACCGTCGTCACCTTCGCTGCCTCGGCGTTGAAGGTGTAGCTGGACTGGACCTTGAACTTGTATCCCTCGAGGTAGCTGAAGATGCCGTAGCCGTGGCCGCGGTACACCAGCCGCACGGCGATCTGGTGCTGCCCGGGGACGATGCGTCCGTTGAAGATCTCGAACTCCTCGCGCTTGTCGAGGTCCCCGTTCACGTCCACCTTGGTGAAGATGGGCGCCCCGTCCAGCGCGTAGGCCACCGACTCCAGCACGAAGGAGGAGCCCATCTCGTTGCGGTGGAACAGCACCGCCCGCGCGCCCGAGGAGAGGTCTCCGCCCAGCACCGTTTCCTGAAGCAGCAGCAGGCGCGCCTTGGTGCGGAAGATCTTCTCCTTCAGGTCGACGACCTGCTCCTCCAGCGTCTTCACCCGCGAGTTGAATGCCTCGTCCGCGGTGAGCGGCTTCTGAGGGGCCGGGATCTCCCCCGGTTTCTGCACCTCGGTGGTGGTCTGTTGCGCGAGGGAGATGCCGGGGACCATTGCCAGCGCGCAGAGCGCGGCGCAGGCCAGCTTCATGGCTCTAGCTGCCTTTCCGGAGCTCGGTGAGCACGAGCTTCGCCACGGCCTTGAGAGTGTCGAACACGCCGACCCCGGTGGGGGCCACCGCCTGGTACTCGGGGACGTTGCGCGGGTTGAGCACCTTGCGCATCTCCTCCAGGGTGACGGCGTTGGGGAGGTCCCGCTTGTTGTACTGGACGACCTCCGGGATCTTGTTCAGGTCGTATCCCTGTTCGGCGAGGTTGACGCGGAGGTTCTCCAGCGACTCCATGTTCGCCTCCATGCGCTCCACCTGGGAGTCGGCGACGAACACCACCCCGTCCACGCCCTTCAAGATCAGCTTGCGGGACGCGTCGTAGAAGACCTGGCCCGGCACCGTGTAGAGGTGGAAGCGCGTCTTGAAGCCGCGGATCTCACCCAGCGAGAGCGGGAGGAAGTCGAAGAACAGGGTCCGGTCCGTCTCGGTGGAGAGCGAGATCAGCTTGCCCTTCGTCTCCGGATTGGTCTTGTTGTAGATGTACTGGAGATTGGTCGTCTTCCCGCACAGGCCCGGGCCGTAATAGACGATCTTGCAGTTGATCTCGCGGGATGAGTAGTTGATGAAGGACATGTCGACCTGGGTCACTCGCTGAAAAGGTTGTCGATGTCGTCGTCCGAGATCTCGGCGAAGGGCGAGCTCCCGGGTCCATCCGTCTTCTTCACCAGCGCATCGAAGATGGTGTGCAGCTCCGCCGACGCCTTCTTCACGCGGAGCTGGACCAGTCCCTGACTGGTCCGGTTGTCGAAGATCACCACCAGCACCACCCGGCTCCCGACGATGGCGCTCAAGAGCGAGAGCTGGCTCCCCTGGTGGAACTGCATCGGGAACTCCGCCTCGCCGATCAGCTTCGCCAACCCGCCCATGGCCGCCACGTTGCCCGCAGTGAGCGACGCCAGCGACGTGGTGTCGATGTTCTGCGTTTGTCCGGCCGCGGAGATCAGCTGGCCGTTCTTGTCGACGAGGAACACCACCTTCGCGTTCGCGTCCTTGGTCAGCCGGTCGCAGACCGCGTTGATCTTGGTGAACTCCTCTTCGTACATCACCAGTTGGCTGGCCATTGGGTGCGGGGCGTTTCTGGAGAAAATTCCGAGGGTTAGGCGAGAGTTGTCGGAACTTGAGATCTCTACCAGACGAAGTGTGACCCAGCAAGGCCACGTCACGGCGATCCCTCGGGCGGCCGCCCGCCCTCGGATGGACGCACGGTGGAGCGGACCCTAGAATCCGCCGCGCCATGGCGTCCCCCAGCCCCCAGGTCGTGGCCACCCTGGTCTTCGTGTCTCTCGCGCTGGCGGCGCCGGCGTTCGCGCAGGAAGAGTCGCCCCCGCCGTACGAGGTCGCTTCGGTCCGGCTGCGCTACGGCATCTCGCTGCGCGACGGCGCCCAGCTGGACCTCGGCCGGGGCCTTCAGTACAGCGGATGGACCCCCAACGACTTCGCGGGCTCCGCGCGCTACTGGTTCATGCCCCTGGTGGGCGCCGGCCTCTCCGCGCAGCGCGAGGGCTTCGCGCTGTTCACCACGGACGCCGCCCGCACCCGCGTCAGCGGCGGCGGCCTGCTCCGGATCTCCGGCGGCCCCTCGGCCCGGCTGCTGCTGGGCCCGATCACGCTGGAAGGGCTGGTGGGCTACCAGCTCGCGCAGCTGCCCAACTTCGGCAACACGACGGTGCCGGACTCCAGCTTCACCGCCATCACCCGGCACTCGGCGCTGGGCGCGCTGCGCGCCCAGGTGGAGCTCCCGATCTTCGGCGCCCGCCTGGAGATCCGCGGCGAGTACCCGTACCCACTGCTGGTCAGCGCGCCCTCCACCGACCCGGCGACCTCCACCGGGCTGTCGGGAGGCGCGTCGCTGATCGTCCCCCTGGGCCTGGCCGGCACCTTCCAGTACTCGCTGGTGGCGGATTACCAGTACGTGCAGGACCGGGTGGCGGTGGGCCCGGCCGGCGCGCCCACGCCCGCCTTCAGCGCCTCGCAGGTGCTCCAGCGCGGGGGCCTGGCGCTCCAGTTCGACTTCCTGGACCACGCGCCGGTGTCGCGCCTGGGCACGGTGCTGGTGCGCGCGGTGGACGCCGACACCGGGCAGCCGCTCCCCGGCGCCACGGTGGCGCTGAGCGTGGCCGGCCGCGATGTCCAGGCGCGCGCGGGAAGCGCGCCCGGCTCCTTCAACGCGCAGGACGTCCCGCCGGGCTCGGCGGTGATCAAGGTGGTCGCCACGGGCTATCTCCCGGCGGAGGCGCGGGCCACCGTGGTGGCGGGCCAGGAGGCGGTGTTCGAGCTGAAGGCGAAGAAGGAGCCGCCCAAGACCGGGTCGCTGCTGATCACCCTGCTGGACAAGGTCTCCAGGCAGCCCATCGCCGGGGCGACGGTGAAGGTGCGCGGGGTGGAGAAGCAGACCTCGGACAAGGGCACGGTGACCTTCGACGGCCTGTTGCCCGGCCCGGTGCCGGTGGAGACCAACGTCCCGGACTACCACCCGGTGAGCGAGGTGGCCTCCATCGTGGCGCTGAAGACGGCGGACCTGCCGCTGTCGCTGGTGAAGGCGCGCGCCGCCATCCCGGCCACCATCACCGGCCTGGTCCGCAACAGCAACGGCGGGCGGGCCATCCAGGCGTCGCTGGAGATCCCGGAGGCCAAGGTGAGGACCCGGGCCGCCGGCGGCACCGGCGCCTTCACCTTCCGCATCCCGGGCGGCACCTACAGCCTGATCATCTCCGCGCCCGGCTTCATCACCCAGACGAAGACCGTGACCGTGAAGGACGGCGACCAGGCGATCTACAACGTCGACCTGCACCCCACCCGTTGAGCGCGACCCCTCTCCCGTCCAGCCTTCGTGACTCCGGGCCTCGGGCGCTGCTCCTCGGCGCGCTGGCGCTGGGACTGTGCTGCGGCGACCCGGAGGGCGCGAAGGACGCGGGGAACACGCTGGGGGCGCCCGTCGCCCACCTGGAGCAGATGCGCGGGCAGGTGGTGCTCCAGCGGGGCGGGACCATGGGTAACGCCAAGCTGGGGACCTACCTGTACCTCAAGGACGCGCTGATCACCTCGGCGGAGGCGTCCGCCAACCTGCGCTTCAACCAGGGTCAGGTGGTGGAGATCGGCCCGGACGCGCGGGTGGTGATCAACCAGGACGAGACCGGCATCGTCCTCAACGTGGACCGCGGGCTGGTGCTCACCCGCGTGGCGGCCGGGGCATCCGGGGCGGCAGCCGGCGGCGCTACCGCGCTCACCATCCTCACGCCCTTCGGCATCACCCGGCTGGGGGCGGACGAGGGCGCGGTGGAGGTCGACGTCGGCAAGGACGGCGTCCGGGTGAACGTCCTGGTGGGCGCGGTGGAGCTGGTCTCGCGCAACGGGGAGTCCCAGAAGGCGAACGCGGGCGAGAAGGTCCTCCTCACCGCCGGCAAGGTGGAGATCGAGGGCCGCACCCAGGGCGACCTCACCCTCCAGCCCATCCAGGTCACCGTCTCCGCCGGCGGCGGCAAGTCGGAGGTGAAGAAGCAGGGCCAGAAGAAGTGGAAGGCGGTGGGCCGCGGCGGCGAGGCGGTGGTGGAGGGCGACGGGGTGCGGGTCCGGAGCGGCCGCTCCACCATGAGCTTCAAGGGGTCCGAGACGCGCTTCGCCCTGGAGGACGCCGCCGAGGTCGTCCTGCAGAAAGCCGGGCAAGGCGGCGGGGTGGAGGACTCCTCGCTGGAGCTCAAGAAGGGCGCGGTCTCCCTCTCGCTGGCGCCGGGCCGCAAGAGCCGGGTGGCGCTGTCCGGCCTGCAGCTGGAGAGCGACCAGGGCGGCCAGTTCGGGGTGGTGAAGACCCGGGACGGCTACGACCTGCAGGCGGTGGCGGGCGACGTGAAGGTGGGCAAGGACGGCAAGGAGCAGGTGGTGCGGGCCGGGCAGTCGGCGCGCATCTCGGACAAGGGCGGGGTGGAGATCACCCCCGCGGACAAGGCGGAGATCTCCATCCCCACCCGGAACGGGTTGAAGGTCCACCACCCCGGCCTGCCCTGGGCGGCGCTGTCCTGGTCCGGCGACGGCGACGCCGACTACTGGGTGGAGGTGGCGTTCGACGCCAGGTACGAGCAGCGGCTGCTCTCCGGCCTGGTGCACTCCAACTACATCAACGTGCCCATCCCGCGCCGCGGCACCCTCTACTGGAGGGTCACCCAGAAGGACCGCTCCACCGAGGTGGACAAGGGCTGGGCTGCCTTCGCGCCGGAGCCACCGCAGAAGGACCTGGCGCGGGTGCGCAACGAGGTCCAGGACGGCGCGGACAAGTCGGCCATCTACTTCCAGGACAAGCCGCCCGCGGTGACGTTCGCCTACGCGCCCGAGGAGGGCGCCTCCGACTACCGGGTGCAGGTCTACAAGGCGGACGCCCTGGACAAGCCGGTGGTGGACCGGAAGACGGCGGAGACCAAGCTGCCGCTGGAGGCGGGCGCCCTGGCGGAGGGCAACTACGTGTGGTCGGTCACCCCGCTGGACGGAAAAGGCGCGGAGCTGCGGGGCGGCAAGTTCAACAAGATGGAGATCGTGTACGACAACTCGGTGCCAAATCTCGTGATCACCTCGCCGAAGAACGGCGAGGGGGCCCGGAGCGCCATGCGCGCCGCCGGGGTGGCGCCGGTGGGTGCGCGCCTGTATGTCAACGGCAAGGCCGTGGACCTGGACGACAAGAACCGGTTCAACATGGAGGTCTCTCCCGTTGGCCGGCCTCCTGTTGTTATCTTCCGGGTCAGCCGGCCTCCCGCCTCGGACACCATCACGGTCCGGACGCTCCGCCGGCGATAGAGGTACATGGCCACCGCCAAGGGACAGCCGTTGCTCCTCACCAATCCGGTCAGCGGGCCGATGGCGGCGGCCCCTTCGGAGCCGGTGCGGCAGTTCGGCAAGTACTTCCTGGTCCGGAAGCTGGCCGAAGGCGGGATGGCGGAGATCTTCCTCGCCAAGCTGGTGGGCGAACAGGGCTTCGAGCGGGACGTGGTGATCAAGCGGATGCTCAAGCACCTGAGCGCCGTGAACGACTTCGTCAACATGTTCCTGGACGAGGCGAAGCTGGCGGCGCGCCTGGTCCACCCCAACGTCATCCAGATCAACGAGCTGGGCCTGGCGGACGGCTGCTACTTCATCTGCATGGAGTACCTGCCGGGGGAGGACTTCTCCACCGTCATCCGCACCGCCGGGCGCAAGCGCGAGTACGTCCCGCTGGCGGTGGTGGCGCGGGTGATGGCGGACGCGGCGCACGGGCTGGCCTACGCGCACGACTTCACCGACGCCGTCGGCAAGCCGCTGGGCATCGTCCACCGGGACATCTCGCCCTCCAACATCTACGCGACGTACCAGGGGCTGGTGAAGGTGCTGGACTTCGGCATCGCCAAGGCCGAGTCGCGGCTCACCAACACCTCCGCCGGCGTGGTGAAGGGCAAGTACATGTACATGGCGCCGGAGCAGGCGCGCGGCGTGCCGGTGGACCGGCGCGCGGACGTGTTCTCGCTCGGGGTCAGCCTCTACGAGGCGGTCACCCACTACCGCCCGTTCTCCCGCGAGAACGACCTGGCCATCCTCAACGCGGTGCTCAAGTGCGACTTCAAGTCGCCGCGCGAGCTGCGCAAGGACCTGCCCGGCGAGCTGGAGGCGATCATCCTCAAGGCGATGGGCGCCAAGCCGGAGGACCGCTACCCCAGCGCGCTGGCGATGGCGGAGGACCTGGAGCGCTTCATCGGGTCGGTGAGCACCGCCTCCGGCACGATGCAGGTGGGGGCGTACCTGCGCAGCCTCTTCGGCGAGGAGCGCGTCAGCCACCGCACCCGCATCCCCAGCCTGGTCGACCTGGCGCAGGCCGGGGTGGCGGTGCCCGGGTTCAACCCGGAGGCGAAGACGCTGGCGGCGCCGCGCCCGGGACAGAGCGACCCGGCGGTACCGAGGTACACCGGGGCGCTGGAGGGCGCGGCCCACCCGGACAAGACCGCCTTCGCCCAGGCGGGGGAGATGGGGCCGCCCCGCCGGAGCGGCGCCGCGCTGCTGGCCATCGGGGTGCTGCTCGGGCTGGTGGCGTTCGGCGGCGCGTTCGCGGCGCTGCGCTTGTGGCCGGGGCCCGCGCCGCAGCCGCCTCCCAACCCGACCGGAACGGCGCCGGCCATCGCCTCGCCGCCCGTCGCGGTGACGCCGCCTTCGAACCCGGTCCCGATCGACACCAGCCCGCCGGTGGATGCTCCGAAGCCCCCGGACCCGCCCGAGAACACGGTGGTCAACAAACCCCCGCCCAACCCCAAGCCGCACCCGCCGCCCTCGGGGCCGGTCAAGCTGGACGCCGTCTCCATCCAGAAGGTGGTGACCCGGGGCAGCGGGCCCATCATGCAGTGCTTCGAGACCTACAAGGGCGAGCTGCCGGCCGAGCGCGGCCAGGTCTCGATCCGCTTCACCATCGTCCAGTCCGGGAAGGTCACCGGCGCGCAGACGGTGGGGACGCTGGCGGGTTCGAAGGTGGCGACCTGCCTGGAGCAGCGCGTGGCGCGCCTCCAGTTCCCGCGCCACGTGGACCAGGAGATCACCCTCTCCGCGCCGTTCCAGTACCAGGTGCGGCGGTAGCGCCCGGCGCGGGCGCGGGCAGCGGTTCTCCCCTCAGGCCGGCGAGCGCGTTGCGGGCGGCGATCTCGGCCATCCGATTTCGCGTCTCGATGGTAGCGCTGCCGACGTGGGGCACGACGAGGCAGGTGGGGACCTGGAGCAGGGGGTGGTCCGCGGGGAGCGGCTCGGGCGTGGTCACGTCCAGCGCGGCCCCCGCCAGGTGCCCGTCCCGCAGCGCCTGGGCGAGCGCGTCCTGGTCCACCAGCCCGCCGCGGGCGGTGTTGATCAGGATGGCGCCGCGCTTCATCCGGGCCAGGGTCTCCCGGCGGATGAGGTGCCGGGTGGCGTCCGTGAGCGGGGCGTGGAGGCTGACGAAGTCGGACCGGGCCAGCAGCTCGTCCATCGTCACCTCCTGGGCGCCGGCCGGGTCGGCGATGGGCGTCCGCCCGCATGCCAGCACGCGCATCCGGAAGCCGCGGGCGCGCGCCGCCACCGCGCGGCCGATGCGCCCGTAGCCGACGATGCCCAGCGTGGCGGAGGCGACGTCGCGCCCGAGCATCCAGGTGGGCTCCCAGGTGAGCCACTGGCCGGCCTTCACCGCGCGCTCGCCCTCCGGGAGCCGTCGCGCGGCGGCCAGCAGCAGCGCGAAGGCGAGGTCCGCGGTGGATTCGGTGAGCACGCCCGGGGTATGGCCCACCGGGATGCCGCGGCGGGCGGCTTCCGCCAGGTCCACGTTGTCCAGGCCCACCGCGTAGTTGGAGATGACCTTGAGGCCCGGCCCGGCGGCGTCCATCACCTCCGCGTCGATGCGGTCGGTGAGCAGCGAGAGGACGGCGCCCGCGCCTCGGACGCGCTCCAGCAGGGCGGCGCGCGGCGGCGGCAAGCAGTCCGGCCAGACGTCCAGCTCGGCGTGGGGGCGGAGGAGATCAAGCCCGGCGGCGGGGATGGCCCGGGCGACGAAGACGCGCGGCACGGGCGCAAGGTATACGAGGTTCGCGGTCCCTTCGGTGAGGAGGAAGCATGCGCACGTGGATGGCAGGGATGCTGGCGATGTCTCTGGTGCTAGCGGGGCGGGCCTTCGCGCAGGACGCCAAGGCGCCCGCGCTGAACGACCCGCAGATCGCCACCGTGGCGCTGACCGCGCACCAGATCGACATCGAGCGCGGGAAGCTGGCGCAGAAGAAGGCGAAGCGCGCGGAGGTGAAGCAGTTCGCCGACCAGATGGTGACGGACCACTCCCAGGGGCTGAAGGAGGTCCAGGCGCTGGCCAAGAAGCTGAAGGTCAAGCCGGAGGAGAGCGAGGTCACCAAGGGCCTCAAGTCCGAGGCCGCCGACAAGATGCTGCTGCTCAAGAAGCTGGACGGCGCCGACTTCGAGAAGGCGTACATCGACGCGGAGGTCGCCTACCACGAGGGCGTGGTGGCGGCGATCGACGGAGCGCTCATCCCCGGCGCGAAGAACGAGGAGCTGAAGACCGCGCTCACCAATACCCGGCCCACCATCGCCGGGCACCTGGAGCACGCCAGGGGCGTCCAGAAGCTGGTGGCGGGCGAAGAGAAGAAGTGAGGTGGGTCAGAGCTCGCGGCGCGCGGTGAGCGCCTTGGCGAGCGTCGCCTGGTCGGCGTACTCGAGGTCGCCGCCCATGGGGAGGCCCTGGGCGATCCGGCTGACCTTGAGCCCGATGGGCTTGAGCAGCCGGGTCAGGTAGAGGGCGGTGGCCTCGCCCTCCACGTCCGGGTTGGTGGCGACGATGATCTCCTCGATCTTCCCCTCGTCGAGCCGGACCAGCAGCTCCTTGATGCGGAGCTGGTCCGGGCCCACGCCCTCCAGCGGAGAGAGCACGCCGTGGAGGACGTGGTAGCGCCCCTTGAACTCGCGGGTGCGCTCGATGGCCATCTGGTCCGCCACGCTCTCCACCACGCAGACCACGCGCTCGTCGCGGCGCTCGTCGCGGCAGAAGCCGCACAGCTCCTGTTCGGTGAGGGCGAAGCAGCGCGCGCAGAGGTGGACCTTGTCCTTCACCTCCTGGATGGCGGCGGAGAGCTCGCGCGCGAACTCGGGCGGGGCGCGGAGGATGTGGAAGGCCAGCCGCTGCGCCGTCTTCTCGCCGATGCCCGGGAGCCGGGCGAGCTGGGCCACCAACCGGTTGAGCGGGTCCGGGGTCATCGCGGGGGGCGTTACGTGAGGCCGGGGATCTTCACCCCGCCGGTGACCTTGTTCAGCTCTTTCTGCATGTGGTCGCGGCTGTTGGCGAGCGCCGCGTTCACCGCCGCGGTGACGGTGTCCTCCAGGAGGGCCTTCTCGTTCGGGTCGATGAGCTTGGGGTCGATCTTGATGCTCTTGATCTCCTGGGCGCCGTTGGCGACGGCGACCACCAGCCCGTCCCCGGCCTTCCCTTCCACGGTCTCATCGGCGAGCTGCTTCTTCCGCTCCTCGATCTTCTCGGTGAGCTTGTTGGCCTGCCGGATGAAGTAGTTCAGATCGACGCCTGGCATGGGGGGCCTTGTACCTCATTCGGGGCGCGCCTGTTCGTCCTCGCCCTCCGGCCGCGGCGCGTCGTCCCGGGGGCGGTCAAACACCTGGATGTGCTCCACCTCGCCGCCCAGGAGCCGCAGCGCCGAGCGGACCGCCGGGTGGGCCCGCACCATGGCGTCGGTGCTCTTCTCGCGGGCGTCCCGGTCCTTCGCCTCCTCCTCGGCGAGACTGGGAGCGGCGGCGGCGGCCAGCTCTGGCGCCTCCTCGATCACCAGGCGGGTGGGCGCGCCGAAGTGCTCCGCCAGCGCCTTCTCGATCAGCGCGCGGCCGCTCTGGGCGGTGATGGTGGCCTTGTGGAAGGAGGCGGAGCGCGGGTACGCCAGGGCCACCTCACCGGGGCGGATCCAGAGGAGGCGGCCGAAGGCGAGCGAGGCGCCGTGGCGGGTGGAGGTCCGGCGCACGCGATCCACCGCCGCGCGCCACTGGTCGGCGGTGGGGACCCCCGCGGCGGGTGCGGGTGGTGGGGGCGGTTCGGGCGCCTCCAGCTTCAGCTCGGCCGGTTCGGGGACGCAGTCACCGGAGGCGCAGCCTTCCGGCGGGTCCTCGGGGGCGAAGAGCTTTTCGTCCGGTGGAGGCGGTGGCGGAGGCGGGGGCTCTTCCCGCGGGGGGGGCGGTGGGGGTGCGGGTGCCGGCGCCGGGGCCGGCCGCTCGGCTCGCTCAGCTGCGAAAGGGCGGGGAGGTGGAGCGACCTCCCGGCGCTCCAGGGGCCCGCTTCGGATCGCCCGCGGGGAGACCGCTGGACAGGCGCTCCAGCCTGGCCACCAGCTCCGGGATGGAGGCGGCGGGCGCGAGCTGGATCGCCTTGAGCAGCGCCATCTCCAGCGCCAGCCTGGGCTGGTCCGCGCGGGAGACCTCCATCACGTAGGCGTGGACGATGTCGAACATCCGGGCGATCTGCGCGGCGTCGGCCTCGCGGGAGAGCTCCACCAGGGCGCGGCGCTCGGACTCGGCCAGCTCGCCGGGGGACTCGCCGGTGGTCTTGGTGACGAACAGGTGCCGGAGCTGGAGGGAGATCTCCTCCGCCAGGCGCTTGAGGTCCAGGCCGCGGTTGTAGACCTCCGCCACGTGGGCGAGGACCTTCCCCGCGTCCCGCCGGATCAGCCCTTCGGTCATCTGCTGCACCACGGTCCGGTCGATGGCGCCCAGCGCCTCCACCACCGCCTCGTCGGATGGGTCGGGGCCGCAGGCGGAGAGGATCTGGTCCAAAAGCGAGAGCGCGTCCCGCATCCCGCCCTCCGACTGGCGGACGAGCAGCGACAGCGACCGCTCCGAGACGCCGATCTTCTCCGACGCGGCGATCTCCTTCAGCCGTTCCAACATGCGGGCGGCGGGGATGCGGCGGAAGTTGTGGCGCTGGCAGCGGGAGAGGATGGTGTCGGGGAGCTTGTGGGGCTCGGTGGTGGCGAAGATGAACTTCACGTGCCCGGGCGGCTCCTCCAGCGTCTTCAGCAGCGCGTTGAACGCCGCCGCCGAGAGCATGTGCACCTCGTCGATGATGTAGATCTTGTGGCGGTCGCGCTGCGGGAGGTACTTGGCGTTCTCGCGGATCTCCCGGACGTTCTCCACGCCGTTGTTGGAGGCGCCGTCGATCTCCGCCACGTCCACCGACGTCCCGGCGGCGATCTCCTGGCACGCCCGGCACTGCCCGCACGGCTCCGGCGTGGGGCCCTTCTCGCAGTTGAGCGCCTTGGCCAGCAGCCGCGCCGCGGTGGTCTTCCCCGTGCCGCGTGGCCCGCAGAACAGGTACGCGTGCGCCACCCGGTCCTGCTTGATGGCGTTGGCCAGCGTCCGCACGACGTGCTCCTGGCCCGTCATGTCCTGGAACGTCTGGGGCCGCCACTTGCGCGCGAGGACGAGGTAGCTCATGGGGGGCGGCACCTTACGCCTTTTCGGGTCCGCGCGCCGGCCTCTCCGGCGGTACCGTGCACGGCGGGGATCCCATGCCCGTCGAGATGACCACGTTCGAGCTGCCCGGAGGGACGCGCTGCCTCCGGGTAGTGACCAGCGGCCACTTCTCCAAGGAAGACGCGGACGCCATCGTCCAGGGAACGAACCCGGGGGGGATCTACTTCGGGCTGCCGCAGCTGGTCCTCACGCAGCAGCAGACCTCCGTCTCCAGCGATGTGCGGGCCAGCATTGCCGGCCGCGGCAGCCAGGGCGAGTTGGAGGCCTGGTGTGCGATCGTCGCGACGAACCCGATC
>DATBSS010000641.1:0-8330 GCA_036559665.1 Myxococcaceae bacterium | reverse complement strand
GAGCAGCGAGCTCTTCGGCTCCTTGAGGATGCGGACCAGGTCCGTCCCGGTCAGCGGCTCGAGCTCGACCCGGATGGGGAAGCGCCCCTGCAGCTCGGGGATGAGGTCGGACGGCTTGCTGACGTGGAAGGCGCCGGCGGCGATGAAGAGCATGTGGTCCGTCTTCACCGGGCCGTACTTGGTGGTGACGGTGGACCCCTCCACGATGGGGAGGATGTCCCGCTGCACGCCTTCGCGGGACACGTCGGGGCCCACCGAGCGGGAGCCCTCGCGGGAGGCGATCTTGTCGATCTCGTCGATGAAGATGATGCCGGCCAGCTCCGCGCGGACGATCGCCTCGCGGTTCACCCGGTCCATGTCCACCAGCTTCGCCGCCTCCTCCTGGGTGAGGAGCTTGATGGCGTCCGGGACCTTGGCCTTCTTCTTCCGCGTCTTGTTGTAGCCGGGCAGGTTCTTGAACATGTCCTGCATGTTGAGGCCGATCTCCTCCATGCCCTGGCCGGAGAAGTTGCGGAGGAAGGTCATCCCGGTGTCGGCGACGTCGATCTCCACGTACTGGTCGTCCAGGGTGCCGGCGCGGATCTGCGCGCGGAGCTTTTCCCGCTCCGGCTCCGACAGCTTCTCCGGCGAAGGCGCGCTGCCGAAGCCGAAGGCCGGCCCGGAGGAGCGGGCGCCCTGGTGGAGCAGCTCCGCCAGGCGGTCCTCGGCCATCTCGGCGGCGCGCTCCTGCACCTTCTCCGTCTCCTCCTCGCGCACCAGGCCGATGGCGGCCTCCACCAGGTCGCGGATCATCGACTCCACGTCCCGGCCCACGTAGCCGACCTCGGTGAACTTGGAGGCCTCCACCTTCACGAACGGCGCCTGGGCCAGCTTCGCCAGGCGGCGGGCGATCTCCGTCTTCCCCACGCCGGTGGGGCCGATGAGGATGATGTTCTTGGGGTAGATCTCGTCCTTCAGGTCGTCGTGGACTTGCTGGCGGCGCCAGCGGTTGCGCAGCGCGATGGCCACCGCGCGCTTGGCCTTGTCCTGGCCCACGATGTACCGGTCCAGCTCGGTGACGATCTGGCGGGGCGTGAGCGCCTGCATCTTCCGCATCTGGTCGGGCGGCGGAGGCATCCCTACAGCTCCTCGAAGCTGAGATTGGCGTTGGTGTAGATGCAGATGTCCGCGGCGATCCCCATGGCGGCCTGGGCGATCTCCTTGGCGGAGAGCGCGCTGTGCTCGAGCAGCGCCCGCGCGGCGGCCAGCGCGTAGGAGCCGCCGGAGCCCACCGCGGCCACGCCGTAATCAGGCTCCACCACGTCCCCCGACCCGGAGAGGATGAACGTCTTCTCCTTGTCCGCCACCAGCAGCAGCGCCTCCAGCTTCTGGAGGTACTTGTCGGTGCGCCAGTCCTTCCCCAGCTCCACGCAGGCGCGGGCGAGGTTCTTCTGGTGGTCCTTGAGCTTGCCCTCGAAGCGTTCGAAGAGGGTGAAGGCGTCCGCGGTGCTGCCCGCGAAGCCGGCGATCACCTGCCCATCGGCCAGCCGCCGGACCTTGCGGGCGCTGCCCTTGAGCACCGTCTTGTCGAGGGTGACCTGGCCGTCTCCCGCCAGCGCCACCTTTCCGTCGCGGCGGACGCAGAGGATGGTCGTTCCGTGGAACATCAGGCACCGTTTAACAGGGCGCCCTCGGGACCGCCATGTGCCAGGACCATCCGCGGTCGAGATCGGACAGGTGCCAGGGTGGACCGCCGCTCACGCGCCCTCACGCTCGAGGATGCGCGGCGTCGTAGACCTTCTGGAGGTGCTCCCAGCCGACGTGGGTGTAGCGCTGGGTGGTGGATAGGCTGGCGTGGCCCAGGAGCTCCTGGATGCTGCGCACGTCCGCCCCGCCGGCCAGCAGATGCGTGGCGAAGGAGTGGCGGAGGGCGTGCGGGCTGACCTTCCGGGCCAGCGCGCAGGCGAGCACGTAGCGGTCCAGGTTGCGCGCCACGCTGCGCGTGGTGAGGCGCCCGCCCCGGTGGTTGAGGAAGAGGGCGTCCGGAGCCTGGTCCGGGTGGGGCTTCGCCAGAAGCTCGCCGCGCCGCTCGCAGTAGGCGGCGATGGCCTCCGCGGCGAATTCGTTGAAGGGGACCAGGCGCTCCTTGCGGCCCTTGCCCAGCGCGCGCACCACGCGCCCGCGCAGGTCGACCGCGTCCGGCGACAGGCCGCACAGCTCGGCGGCGCGCAGGCCGGCGCCGTAGAGGAGCTCCAGGATGGCCCGGTCACGCAGGCCCAGCACGGTGCGGTCCGGCGGCGCGCGGAGGATGGCGAACACCTCGTCCACCGGCATCACCTTGGGGAGGGTCTTGGGCAGCTTGGGCGAGCGGAGCTTCTTCGCCGGGCTCTGCGGGAGCTCCCGGCCGCGGACGAGGAACTTGTAGAAGGACTTCACGCTGGCCAGCTTCCGCGCTCGCGAGGTGGCCTTGTGGTCCACGCTGAGCACGGACTGCCAGCCTCGGATGGCTTCCTTGGTCCCCGCCTCCAGCGCCAGGCGTCGGGTCGCGAGGTACTCCTCGAACTGGCGCAGGTCGGAGAGGTAGGCGCGCACCGTCTGGGGCGACGCGCCCTTCGCTTGGAGGTGGGCCTGGAATCGCTCGAGCGGCAGCACGAGCGCGGAGTCTAGGTCACGGCACCACGACTTCCAGGAACAGGCCCAACCCCTGGTCCACCTCGGCGACGCAGTAGCCCGTATCCGAGCCTCCGGGGGTGCTGCACAGGCCCGAGCGGCCCTGCACGGTCACCACGTGGCCGCCGGCGCCCACCAGCGCCCGCCGGCGTGCGCTGATCCCATGCCATTGGTACGTGTTGGTCGACCAGGTGTAGTGGCCCCAGGTAGGCGACGAATTGGCCACCACCTGCCCGTCGATCAAGTACCTCAGGGCACAGTGCAATCCCTCGGTCCTCGCGTTCACGTCGCCCATAGCGCCCTGGAAGTTGAGCTCGATCTCGGTGGGCACGTTCACCGAGACGTTGATGGTCATCCCGTTGAGCGCGGTCCACGGCGATCCCGCGGTCACGCCGCAGCTGTTGTCGGTGTTCGGAAGCACCTGGGTGGCGCTCACACCCTGCCGGTACAGCGTGGGCAGGCGGCGCGCGCCTTCGAACACCTTGAGTCCGTCGACCCGGGTGTTGCCGGTGTTGTTGAAGTTGGGATTGACGATGGGCCGAACAAACCGGGCGTTCGCCGGGAACGCGTTGTTGCCCGCCCCCACGCCGCCGATTGCCCCGACGAACTGGGTCCAGGTGCCCGTCGTCAGCGTCGCGTTGTTGGCGATGAAGTAGCGGTTGTCGATCGGAGCCTTCGCGGCGTCGTAGGTGGCGAACCCGGCGTAGAAGCCGCCCGCGCCGGTGACCAGCTTGGCCCACACCTGGCCGGAGTACGACGCGGTGGGGTCGATCTCGATGAATTCGCCGTACTCCTCGCAGGACCCGGCGGCGTTCTGCGCGCTCACGTTGAACTCGAACGAGGTGTCGCCTTCCTGCGAGTCCGTCGTGGAGATCGTGACCGCCGGGTTGACGCCGCACGTGTTCGCCCACCGCGCGAGATCAGACCGCCAATCCAGGAGGTTCCCACCGCCGGTGGCACGCAGCGACCGGTAGTCGGACGCGGCGAGGTAGCCGTCCGCGCTCGAGCTGGCGCGGGCGATGGAAATGGTGGCGTTGCTCGCCCCGGAAAGCGCCAGCGGCGCCGTGGCGGTGGCCACGCCCGGGTCGCCCGGCGGGCCCTGATCGCCCTGGGCTCCCGGGTCACCCTTTTCACCCTTGCACGCCAGACCGACGACGACGGCGCAGACCAGCAGGAACCGTAAACCAGAGTGCATTGACCCCTCCTTGGGGGCCAGAACCCTAGGGCACCTTGTCCGCCACGTACACGCCCGGGCGCGCGGCCGACGCCACTGCGTAGACGACGCGGGTACCGTCGCCGTTGGCGAAGAAGGGCGGGAGCAGCGTGCGCTCCTCCACCGTCTTGTACTGGCCGGTCTGGAGGTTCACCACGCCCACGTCGTAGAGCGGCGAATCCATCCGCGCGAAGGTGACCAGCACGCGCTCGCCGCGCTCGGCGGACTTGAAGTAGCCGTACACCCCCTCCGCCACCTTCTTGCCCCGGTTCGCCAGCACGCCCGCGTCGGTCATCTCCATCGGCGTGCCCAGCTCGCGCGCGTAGAGGTCGCAGGCGCGCCCGTCCCGGATGCAGGAGGTCCGGTAGAGGAGGCGCTTGCCGTCCTGGGTGAACGAGTAGCCGAACACACCCGTCTCCACCTTCACCGCCGACGGGTCGCCCCGCTGGTAGAGCATCAGGTCCACGGAGAAGATGGGCCGGAGGAAGCGCTGCAGGAACGCCACCGACTTCCCGTCCGGGCCCCACTCGAAGTTCGGCACCAGGTCGCCCAGGTTCTTCGCGGGCCCCTCCGGGAGCGGCGCCACGCCCAGCGTGCCGGCGTGGTTCTGCTGCCGGTACCCGGCCAGGTAGGCGATGCCCGTCGAGTCCGGCGCGAAGGTGAACTCGTGCGCCTTGGCCGCCACCAGGTGCGCGCCGGTGCCGTCCGCCGGCCCCACGTAGAGGTCGCCCAGTTGGTCCGGCCCCGGCGGCTGGTTCACGATCCGCGCCAGGTGCCTGGAGTCCGCGGAGAAGGCGAACGGCCCCACGCCCTCGGCGATCTTCGCGGAGGCGAACTGCGGCGCGGATGCCACCAGCAGGTCGTACGCGGCGGCGATCTTCGGGCTGCGCATGCCCAGCGCCACCCGCTTGGAGTCCGGCGAGACGGCGAAGTCCCCCACCTGGTCCGCCAGCTTCTTCGGCGCTCCCCACTTCCCCAGCTCCACCATCAGCAGCGCCCCGCCCGCCGTGCCCCGGCGCTTGGCCAGCAGGAACGCCGAGGAGGGCGCGAAGTCCACCAGCGCCACCTCGCCGGCGACCTCCACCCACGGGCCGCCGTCCACGGGGCCGGCGCGGAGCACCCCGCCCGAGACGAACGCCAGCCACTTCGAGTCCGGGCTGAGCACCATCCAGCTCACGCCCTCCGCCACCTTGATGGGGTCCCGCTTGAGGTCCGCCAGGCTGGCCGCGTGGAGGACGCCGCTCTGGTTGGCCGGGTTGTAGTTGGCCAGGTACGCCACCCACCGCGAGTCCCGCGAGAGGACGAAGCCGCCGGGGACGTTGGTGACGCCTTCGCCCAGGTCCCGCTCCGCGGCCCCGTCCAGGCGCACCCCGCGCAGCCGGCCCACCAGCATCTGTGGCGGGATGCCGTCCAGGTGCGGCTTCTGCCCGTCCACCAGGAACGCCGCCGCCGTCCCGTCCGGCGTCAGCCGCACGTCGGACGCGCGCCCGGGCGACACCGCCACGCCGATGCCCAGCCGCTTCGGGCCGGCCCCCTGCTCCGACTTCTTGCCGCATCCCGCGAAAAGCGCGAGCGCCGCCAGCACCGCGACCATCCCCGTCTTCATGCGGTGAGCGCCTCACTGGTGGGGGCGCCGCCCGGCCGCGAGGCCAGCCACGCCTGGAAGTCCCGGCGGCCGCGCTCGGCGTAGCGGGCGCGCTTGTCCGCCTTCTTCACCCGCCCCGGCAGCGGCGGGAACAACCCGAAGATCACGTTGGACGGCTGGTAGACGTAGCCGTCCGGGTGCGCCTCCCCGGTGACGTGCCGGTAGAGCGCGCCCATGGCGGTGGTGGCCGGGGGCGGCGTCACCTCTTCCCCGGACAGCCGCCCGTGCAAGAGCTGCGAGACCAGGTACCCGCACGCCGCCGACTCCACGTACCCCTCCACGCCGCTGATCTGCCCGGCGAAGAACAGCCGCGGATGCTCGCGCAGCGAGAGGTCCTTCGACAGCAGCCGCGGCGAGTCGATGAACGTGTTCCTGTGGATCTGCCCCATCCGGAGGAACTCGGCGTTGCGCAGGCCGGGGATGAACCCCTGGAAGATGCGCTTCTGCTCCGGCCAGGAGAGCCGCGTCTGGAACCCCACCAGGTTCCAGGCGGTCCCCGCGCGGTCCTCCATCCTCAGCTGCACCACCGCGTGCGGCCGCTTCCCGGTGCGCGGGTCCGTCAGCCCCACCGGCTTCATCGGCCCGAAGGCCAGCACGTCCCGCCCGCGCGAGGCCATCACCTCGATGGGCAGGCAGCCCTCGAAGAAGCGCGCCTCCTCGAACTCGTGGGGGACCACTTGCTGCCCTCGGGTGACCTCGTCCACGAAGGCGATGTACTCGGCCTCGGTCATGGGCAGGTTGAGGTAGTCGTCGCCGCCGCCCTTGCCGTACCGGCTCTGCCGGAAGGCGATGGACGCGTCGACGGAGTCTGCGGAGACGATGGGCGCAATGGCGTCGTAGAAATAGAGCTTCTCGCCGACCAGTGGGGCGAGGGCCGCGGCGAGCGCGTCCGAGGTGAGCGGTCCAGTCGCTATGACCACCACGCCCTCCGGAAGTTCCGCCACCTCGCCGGGGAGCAGGCGGATGCCGGGCTCCGACGCCAGCGCGGCCGTCACCGCGGAGGCGAACCCCTCCCGGTCCACCGCCAGCGCGTCGCCGGCCGGGACGCGGTGCGCGTCCGCCGAGCGCAGGATCATCGACCCCGCCCACCGCAGCTCCTGGTGCAGCATCCCGATGGCGCTCTCCGGGTTGTCGGAGCGGAAGGAGTTGCTGCACACCAGCTCCGCCAGGTGATCGCTCCGGTGCGCCGGCGAGCGCCGCTGCGGCTTCATCTCGCGCAGCGCCACCCGGTGTCCCAGCCGGGCCAGCTGCCAGGCGCATTCGGTGCCGGCGAGCCCGCCGCCGATGACGGTGACCTCTCCCACTCCGCACGGCTCTAGCAGCTTTGGGCGCGCGCGGGTACCTGGCGCTCCGGGCCCCGTTCTCGCGCCCACCCACCGGCCAGGCGCGCGGGCGCCGGGTGGCCACGGGTACCCGTACCGACCCCCGGCCCCTACGTTTCACCCGTCGTTTTTCTGAAGGAAGCGTCAGGAGCCGCACATGACTCGTGAGCAGGACATCGGCCAGATCCGCCAGCTGCTGCAGCGGCGGCGCCGCGACATCCTCTCCGCTGCACTGGCCGCGCGCAGCGAGATGGAGAGCCTCAAGGCCCAGGACCGCGACCCGGAGTTCGAGGAGAACGCTCAGGTCGAGCTGGCCGACTACACGCTCGCCAGCCTGGTGGAGGCGCAGCGCCGGGAGCTGATGCTGATCGACGCCGCGCTGGTCCGCATCGACCAGGGGAAGTTCGGCGAGTGCGTGGACTGCGGCTCGAACATCCCGTTCGAACGCCTGGCCGCCCTGCCCTTCGCCATCCGCTGCGAGGAGGACGCCACCGAGCACGAAGAGCTCACCCGGCGCCGCACCGCCATGGAGGCGATGCCCTCGCTGTAGCGGGGCAGCGGAGCGTCAGCCGTCTTCCTTCTGGATGACCACGAACCGGTAGTTCTCCAGCTCGTTCTGGCCCGCGGTGTAGAGCACCGTGAGCAGCAGATCGTAGGGGATCTTCCGGTCGCCGATGACGGACAGCTCGCGCGAGAAGGGCGCGTTGGGGTTGCGGTCGGCGATGAACTTCAGCTTCTCCACTTCCCTCTTGAGCGACGCGTCCAGCGACGTCACCAGGCGGCCCTGGAGCTGCTCGGGCGGGATGTGCCCGCCGGCCAGGGTGACCACCACCCGGTCGCCCACCAGGATGTGCTTGGGCGTGATGGTGACGGCCACCGTGTCGCGCGGGGTGGTGCGGGCGGTGGAGATGGGCGGGCGCACGTCCTCGGACGACGTCATGGCCACGTTGGAGGCCGAATACGACTTGAGCAGGAACACCAGGATGATGGTCATCATGTCCATCATCGCGGTGATGTTCAGCTCGCGGATCTCGCCCTCCGCCTCGCGCTCCTTGCGCTTCTTCCGCGACACCGCCTGGCGGAACCTCATCCGCTGGCGGTCTTCGTCGGTAATCAGCTCGTCGTCGGTGGCGGCGCGGGACATGGCGGGGTCTTCAGGTCCTCACATCACATCGCGGCCAGGGTGACGTCGTAGAAGAGGATGCGCTTGGCGTCGCCGCTGCCGATCTCGCGGATGGCGTCCATGGTGTCCACCAGCGTCTCGTAGGGGATGTCCGCCTCCGCCCCCACGATCACCTTGGACTCCGACGGGAAGGCAGCCTTGATCTGCGCCATCTTGGCGGTCAGCCCGGCGGTGTCGTACGTCCCGTCCCCCTTCTTGGGCACGGTGGGCTCACCCACCACGCCGGCGGTGGCGTCCCCGCCGGGGGCCGTCTCCTGCCCCAGCACCGCGCCCGCGCCGGCGATGAAGTAGCCCTTCTTGGAGATGAGCACGGACAGC
>DATBSS010000640.1:0-1739 GCA_036559665.1 Myxococcaceae bacterium | reverse complement strand
GGGTCCGAAGCCGGTGGCGTGCCAGGCCCAGGTGCCGCCCACGTCCTCGGAGCTGTGGTTGGCGAGCATCAAGCCAGCGGTCGCCAGCACGTAGACGTCCACCGGTTGCGCGCTGATCGCGCCCAGCGGGAAGTGGATCGTCGCGCGCGCCGCCGGGGTGATGGTCCAGTCGCTGATCCTCTCGTTGAAGAGCAGGGCGTACGCGGCGCACGTGAGCAGGCAGGTGTCGTAGCTCACCTCGCCTCCGACGGTGAGCGTCAGCGGTCCCAGCGGCAGGAGCGCGTAGTCGGCATTGGCGCCCACGCCCACGTAGTTGAAGAACATGGTGGAAGAGGCGGTGAGCCGGGTGTCGAGGTGTCCCACCGGCGCCATGCAGCGCTGGGACGGATCGACGACGTCGGGGGCGGGGTTCGTGTCCTGCGCGAACGCGGGCGCCGCAGCGGTGAGGGCGAGGGCCAGCAGGGTCGAGGTCGGCTTCATCGGGGGCTCCGTTTCGAAATGGGCCGGCGGGACGCGCCGGGCGGGTGCTGAGACGCGGCCGGCTGCTCGGTTGGTTCCCTGGATGTTCAGGGCTTCGGTGGCGGGCAGGCGCGCTGGTACGCCTGGCGGAGCTCGTCGCCGAGGTCGGCGCGCAGCTCGCGCGGCGGGTCATGGCCGGCGCCGTCGTAGGCGTAGAGCGTCCAGGTGACGGACCTGGGCACGCGGCGGAAGGTGGCCTCGGCCATGGCATAGGGGACGGACTGGTCCGCGGTGCCCTGGAAGCCGATCAGGTTGGGGAGGTGTTCGCCGAGGGGGAAGGAGGCGGGGAGCGCTCCGGCGATCTCGAAGTACTGGGCCTTGAGGTCCGCGGGCGCGGTGGCGGCGAGCCCCAGCACCAGCGCGCCGCCCTGGGAGTAGCCGACGAGGATGGGATCGCCGCAGTGGGGGCGGGCCTGGACGACCTGGGCGATGGCGGCGCGGAGCTCGGCGACGCGGCGCTGCAGGAGCGCGGTGAAGGCGCGGTCGGCCTCGGGGCTGTCGCCGGTGTCGGCGATGGGCGACTCCAGCCAGCTATAGCCCTCGCCCCACCGGTCCGGGGCCCTCAGCCCCACGATGCGCGCCCCCGCCGCGCAGTTCTGCACCAGGCGCCCGAAGCGTTCGGGGTTCCCGCCACGGCCGTGGATGGCGATCACCAGCGGCAGCCGGGCCTCTGGCGGCGTTCCGGACGGTAGGAGCTCCACCGCCCCGGGAGGCAGCGCTGCGGCGGCACCGGCGTCCGGGGTCGAGCTGCCGCCGTCGGCGGCGAGGAGGAGGAGAAGGAGCGAAACGGTGGGGCGCATGAGCCGTCCGAGCAGGTTACCCGGAGGCGTCGAATTCCGATTCCTCCATTTTGACCTCGAGCCCCCCGGTCGCGAGGACCCCCAGGACCTTCCTCAGGGAGGCCTCGTCGCCTCCTCCAAGGAGGAAGAAATGAATCCCCGGGTCGTCTTCCGGAGCGCAACTGGCGACCATCGCCGCATCGGCCCGTTGATACAGCGCACAGCACTTCCCCGGGAGGATGGGCGACGTGAACCCCATGCGCTCCATGATGGGGCTCAAGCGCGCGACCACATCTCCCAACTCGTCCGACAGGGTTCCGCTCCGGGAGAGCGCCTTGCTCTGCACTCGATGCTCCACGAAGCAGTCCCACGCAAGCATCTCCCGGAACGTCTCGTACTGAGGCAGGGCGGGGCCGTCCAGGGCGGAGCACAAGACGACGC
>DATBSS010000639.1:0-15272 GCA_036559665.1 Myxococcaceae bacterium | reverse complement strand
GCGGAGAAGTCGCCGGCGCCGTTCACCAGCTTCACCGAGATGGTCCCGCGGTAGATCGCCCGCGGGTCGACGGACACGTAGTCGCCGTACACGAAGTATCCGCCCATGGTGCCCGCCGGTACGTTGAACTCGAAGGAGGCGTCCCCCTCGAGGACGTCGGTGTTGTTGGCGGCGGCCGTGGATGGGGCCCCGGACGCCTGGACCCACTTCGTCGCGTCGGATCCCCAGAGGATGAGGCTGTTGCCGCCTGGGGCCGGCGTGCCGGGGGCTCCGGGCTGTCCGGCGACGCCCTGGGTACCTTGTGGTCCGGCTGGTCCCGGGTCGCCCGGTTCACCCTTTTCGCCCTTGCAAGCCAGCGCGATCAGCGCGACCGCCGCGAGTGCTCTGTACATGTCCCCTCCTGTGGTGATGCGCGTTCGCTTCAGTTGATCTGCACGGATCCACCTTTGATCCGGTTCGTCCCGGTGGCGCGCGTCTCGAGGTACGTCCCGCGCACCACCACCTTCCCGTTCCGCCGCAAGGTGATGCTGGCCTGGCCGCAGCGGAGGACGATCTCGTCCTGACCCTCGATCACCACCCGCTTGCCGTCCACCTTCGCCTCCAGCGAGGCGCCCTGGGGCGGCGCGGACAGCAGCGCGTCCAGCAGCGGCGTCTGCGCCGCGGGCTGGATCAACCCCATCAGCACCGGCAGCCGCGGGTCGCCGTTCTCGAACTGGAGCACCGCGCCCTGCTTCTCCGCCGCCGCGCGCTCCACCGCGGCCCGGTCCATGGGGACGACGCTGCGCGCCGGCGCGGGGCCGTCGCTACCGGGGAAGTCCACCAGCACGCCGCGCTGCACGTCGAACCCGGCGATCCACCCGATCCGGACGCCGGTGATGGGCTGGGCGGCGTGCTCCAGCAGCTCCGAGGCCGCGGGCGCCGCCTTCCGGGACGGGCTCACACGTCCTTCTCGCAGACCAGGCACTTGGCCTTGCCGTCGCCCTTCCCCATCGCCATGGCGGGCGGCTGGAGCACCGGCGAGGGCGGCGTGTTCTTGTCGTTGTGGAGCATGGGGTCGAGCGCGCGCGCCACCGCCTTGCCCTCCGCCTGCACGTCGAACGAGCAGTTCACGAACTCCGCCTTGCCCTTGGTCTTGCTGGACGCCACCCCGCCACCCGCGGTGCCCGCCTCGTCCCCGGTGCTGGTGCTGAAGTTGGAGTCCTTGGTGCAGATGGGGTTCCCCTCCACCACCACGGAGCTGGCTGTCTTCGCGGAGTCCGACGACATCGCGATGTTCGGGTAGGGGATGGGGATCGGTCCGCCGGGGCTGGGCGTCTTGCAGACGTCCGGGAAGACGATCGTCTTGCCATTGCTGTCCTTGTGCACCACGGACAGCTTGTTCACGCCGACGAAGTTGCCCATCGACTCAGACCTCCGGTCCGGATTCTACATGGATGGCGGTCACGTCGTGAGGGCCGTCGATCAGCGGCACCCGCCCGCGCCAGAGCAGCAGCACGCGGTCGGCGTCCGTGTCGACGATCACCGTGTCCAGGGCCATGGCCGGCGTGGCGTCCTCGGCCTGGGCCAGCGCCACCCGCACCTTGGGGGGCGGCCCACCTGGCAGGCGGAAGGAGAGCTTCCCGCGCGCCGAGGCGTTGATCACCGCCACCTGCTCGTCCCCGCGCAACAGGCCGGGCGCGGTCAGGCCCGGCGCGGCGCCGTTGTAGAAGCGCGGGTCGAAGTCCCTGGGGAGCAACGGCATCCGGTCCTTGCTCCACGCCTCGTCGTAGGTGCCGGCCAGCTTGGGACGGGGCTCCCAGTCGTAACCCACGAAGCCGAAGCCCGCGGGGGTGACGCGCTGGCCGAAGGACTCCAGGGGCTCCGCCGGGTCCTCCAGGTTGGGCAGCCGCAGGCCCTCCTCGAAGTGCCTGGCGCTGGAGCGGAAGCTGACGCCCACCGGGTTGCGGCCCTCGCAGCGGTGCTGCTTGGGGTCCTCCGGCGTGCGGTCCCAGCCGCCGAACGCGCGCTCCCACAACAGCGGGATCTTCTCGAACGGGCGCGGGGCGGTCTTCCCCACCGCCCCCATCGACCGGAACCACAGCCGGTCGCCCACCACCCGGACCATCTTGCGCAGCGGGCCCACCTGGAGCGCGACCACCACCTCGGTGGCACCTTTCGGCGCGTAGGCGTGACCGATCAGCGCCACGTCGGTGGCCAGCTTGGGAGGGACCGCCTCCGGCTCGTACTTGTAGGAGGACTCGCCGGGCTTGCCCCACGGCTCGCCGGCCACCGCGACCTTCACCTGCTCCTCGGCCAGCGCCAGCTCACCCTCTCCGATGGTGAAGGTGGCCTTCACCATCGGGACCAGCAACGGCCGGCCCTCCTCGTCGGAGGCGAAGACCGGCTCCACGGCGAGCTTCGTGGCGTTCTCGATGGCGGGCTGACCCATGGGCGCGTCTAAACCTGGAGCGTAGACCACGCGCGGGCGCCGCGCGCCAGACTCGGGGCAGGCTCCTACTGAGCGTCGGCCGGCAGTGACGGCCCGCCGTAGTGGAGCGGGTTGCCGAAGACGATGGCGGCGGCCATGACCGCGGGGACGTACTCGCGGGTCTCGTCCGGGAGGAGCTTCATCCGGTAGAGGTGCCAGAAGTCGCGCTTCTTGTACCCGCCGGGCTCCTTCGCCACCTTGTGGAGGGCCCTGCGCACCCCGTCCTCGCCCTTGTTGTACGAGGCGAGCACCAGCATGAAGGACTGCTCGCCGAACTCGATCAGCAGGGCGGAGAGGTACTTGGCGGCGGCGTCGGCGGCCTTCTCCGGCTTGATCCGCTCGTCGACGTTGGCGTCCACCCGGAGCCCGTAGGAGCGGGCGGTGGGGACGATGAACTGCCACATCCCCCGCGCGCCGGCCTTGTCGTTGTACGCCTCCGCGTCGAACTGCGACTCGACGTAGGCGATGTACCCCAGCTCCTCCGGCACTCCGTTCGTCTGGAACGACTTCCGGATGCTCGGCCAGTACCGCTTCCACCGCTCCTGGGACTGGGGCCAGTTCTTCCGCGTCACCAGCCAGTCGATGTGCCAGCGCACCCGCTCCTTGAACAACGGCGGGACCGCGTAGGTGTCCGCCCCGAACTTCCGCAGCACCGCGCGCATCTCGCGGTCCAGCTCGTCGCCCTGGTCCTGCCTGGCCAGCACCTCCTTCGCGCGGTCGCTGGACTTCGCCTGCTCGCCCAGTTCGTCCAGCTTGCCCTTGGCGCGGCCGGTGAGGCTCTGCAGCTGCGCCTCCAGGGCCAGCAGCTTGTCCGGGTCCGTCTCGTTCGCCATCTGCGCTTCGACGGCGGCGATCTCCTGGTCGATGTCCCTCTTCTCGTTGACCAGCGCGTCCAGCTGCCGGCGCTGCCGGAAGATGACCACCCCCATCCCGGAGGTGATCAGCGCGCCGCCCGCCAGCACCGCCGCCACGATGCGCACCCATCGCCGCCGCGTGCGCTGCCGCTCCATCGCGTTCGCCGCCTCGATGGCGTCAGCCACGATGAACGTCGTCTGGCCGGAGCTCTTCCCGCCCGAGAGCGCGCGCTGCTCCGCCACCCGAACGGCCACCTCCTCCGCCAGCTTCGTCGCGGACGTGCCCTTGGCCCGGCCATTCCCCCGGTGCTTCGGAGGCGGGGCCGGCGCTTCCTCTTCTTCCTCCTCCTCCTGCTCCCCGGCCTCCTCATCTTGAGATGAGACGCGCGCCAGGTCGTCCTCCTCGTCGGCCACGCCTCGCGTCGAGGTGATGCTCCGGTACGCCTCCTCCCGCATCGCGGAGAGGCCACCCGGACCCGATTCGGCCTCCGCCTCGTGGGCGTCCGCGGCCTCCACGCGCACCTCGGGGCCGCCCTGGCCGAAGGCGATCCGGTCGCCGGGGCGGAGCGGCTGCCGCTGCACCTTCTTGCCGTTGACCAGCACGCCGTGCTCGCTGTCCGTGTCGACCACGAACCAGCGCCCCCCGTCGAGTACCAGCTCGGCGTGGTGGTAGGAGACGCGCGGCTCGCGGTCGGCGTCGTAGCGGAGGTCGCAGCCGGCGCTCCGGCCGACCCGGATCAGCGGCCCCGGCGAGCTGAAGGACTCGCCCTTGCGGCTCCCGGAGACATGGGCCACCTGGATCATCTCAACCAAGGATACCGCAGCCGGCGCCTCCTTCGAGGTTGCGCCACGCCGCTCAGCAGGTAAGGTGCGCCGACCCGACTATGAACACTGCCCTGGTCGCACTCACCGTCCTTTCGATGGCCGCCGCTCCCGGCAAACCGCCGCCCCCCGCCGGAGGCAGCGCGCCTCCTCCCAAGGGAGGCAGCAGCTCCACTTCACCCGCGCCGCTCGCCCCGCCTCCACCGGCGTCCCCTCCGGCGAGCTCTGGGACGCCCGCTTCCTCCTCCTCCGGGGGGATGCCGGCCGCCGCGCAGATCAAGCCCAGCGCGGCCACGGTCGGCTACGTCGAGGCCCTCTACAAGAAGCAGCAGTTCGAGGCCGCGGACGTGGTGCTGGGCCTGGCGCTGAACAACCCGGAGACCTCCCTGGCGGACAAGGTGCAGCTCCACGTCCTCGAGGGCATGCTCCGGATGGAGTCCTTCCAGGAGCCCCAGGCGCGCAAGGCCTTCATCGAAGCGTTCAACCTGGACCGCGAGGCCAAGCTCCCGGACTTCGCGCCGCCCGCCACCCGCCAGCTCTTCCTGGACGTGAAGGCCACCCTGCCGGCGGCGATCACGCCGACGCCGGTGGCCGGCCAGGCGCCTCCCAAGAAGAAGCCGCCCCCGGTGAAGCAGGAGCCCGGCTCTCTCGACGGCGTCCTGCCCTGGATCCCCATCGGCGCGGGCGTGGTGGTCGCCGGGGCCGGCGGCGTGCTCGTGTTCGCCAGCCACCAGGTCAACGGCTCGCTCATCGGCGGGACTACGGAGATCACCACGCCGGATGCGCTGCGCTCTACGGTGGCCAACGGAAAGCTCTACCAGACCGCCGGCTACACCATGGTTGGCGTCGGCGGGGCCGCCCTCATCGGAGGCCTGGTCTGGAAGTTCGCGCCCGACGTGGCGCCGCTGTTCACCCTGAACCTGACGCCCACCGACCACGGGATGGCGGCCGTGGTGTCCGGGAGGCTCCCATGAAGCGCCTTCTCCCATTCGCCGCCGCGGGCCTCGCCATCGGCTACGGCGTCGCCTGCATCGACTTCGACCAGAGCCAGCAGACCTACTGCCAGGGCCTGAGCTGCCACGAGCGCGCGGTGGTCTGCGCCGACGGCCCGGTGATCACCAAGATGGAGCCGGACAAGAACGCCACCGGCGTGGCGCTCGACTCCAAGGTGACCGTCACCTACGACCGGACCGTCTACTGCAGCGGCGGCACGGGCGTGGCGCTGGTCCAGTACACCGGCGGCGAGCCTCCCGTCCCCGGCACCGCCAACTGCTCCGGCAACAACACCTCGGTGTTCACGCCTTCCGTCGCGCTGCTCAGCGGGCGCGTCTACAAGGTCTACGTGCACGACTGCCAGGTGGCCGACGACGCGGGCGTGGGTGCCCTCGAGACGTCCTGGACCTTCACCACCCGGTAGGGTCGGCGGCAGCAGCGGCGAGGGGCGCTACCCCTCGCACTTGCCCTTCACGCGCACCTGCGCGCCGGGCTTGACCTCGATCTTCTGCACGTCCTTCTTCTTGTCGGGCGTGCTGCACTCGAAGCTGACGGTGTGGGTCCCCTCGTAGCCCTCCCACTTCTGGGGAGTGGTGCCGAGGGCCTTGCCGTCCACGCTCACGTTGGACCAGGGGAAGGACGAGATCAGCATCACGCCCTTCTCCACGGTGATGGTCTCGCGGACCGAGTCGCCCTTGAGCGTGACCTTGTCGGCCCGGAAGATGCCCTGCGCGTCGTCGAAGACCTCGACGTCGTAGGTGCCGGCCGGCAGGCGGGCGGACAGCGGGCTCCGGCCGGACGCGCGCACCTTCTTCCCGAACAGCACCTTGATGCGCGCCGAGGGCTCCGACTTGAGCACCAGGTGGACGCCCTCCGCCGCCGGTGAGGTATCCGGGCGGTCGGGCTCCTTCACCGGTTCTTTCACCGGCTCCTTGACGGGTTCCTGGACCGGCTCCTTCACGGGCTCGGTCTGGGCGGTCGTCTGCTGCTGGGTCTGGGTGCCGTTCGGGTTCGGGTTCGGCTCGGTGGGGTTGGGGTTGGTGCGCGCCACCGGTTCGGTCTCGACGATCGGCTGCTGCGGCTTGGCCGTGAGCCTGGGCACCACCACCGCGCCCACCACGCCCAGCACCACCACCAGCCCCACGCCGGCGGCGATCATCGGGACCTTCGACTTCTCCTTCGGCTTCGGCGGCTCCGGGGGCGGCGGCGCCTTGGCCTTCACCTTCTGCGGCGGCTGGCTCTTGTGCTCCGCCTTCCGCTCGCTCGTCGGCTCCCGCTTGGGCGTCAGCTTCGGCGCGGTGGGGAGGGTGGCCGGCTCCGGCGGGAGCGAGAGCGCCGGCATCTCCAGCTCGGTGGCGGCGCGCTCCTCCTCCTGCTGACCGCGGCGCTGGGGCTGGACGCGGGCCTTGGGGGACGACCTGGCCTCCGCCTCTGCGGTCCCCAGCAGCGCGCTGACCATCAGGTTGCCGGTGAGGAGGAGGGGCGCCTGGCCGCCGTCGTCCGTCCCGGTGGCCTTCATGGACGCAGACTCGGCCACGCCTGCGGGCTGCGGGGGCGTGGTCTGCCGGCGCTCCGGGCCAGGGGTGGTGGTCCCGCGCGGCGCGGCGGGCGTGGCCACCCCGCGCACGCCGGTGCCGGGGTTGCCCACCGGCTGGGCCTGCAACTCGCTGATCAGCTTGGCGATCTCGAAGGTGCCGACCGGCTCCCGCCCGGAGCTCATCACGAAGCGCTCCAGGTCCTGGTGGAAGGAGCGGCAGTCCGGGTAGCGCTCGTCGCGGTCGTGGGCCAGCGCCTTGTTGACGATGGTCTCCAGCTCCGCGGGCACGTCCGGCCGGCGTTGGCGGACGGGCACCATGGGCTCGTAGAGCACCGCGTGCATCATCGTCACTTCGGACTCGGCGTCGTACGGCTTGGCGCCGGCCACCAGCTCGTAGAGCACCACGCCCAGCGCGTACACGTCCGCGCGCCGGTCGATCTGCTTGGTCTTGAGCTGCTCCGGGGCCATGTAGGCCAGCTTGCCCTTGATCAGGCCGGTCTTGGTCTGGTGGCTCTGGGTCACCGCCTTGGCGATGCCGAAGTCCACCACCTTCACCGCGCCGCTCTTGGACAGGATGATGTTGTCCGGGCTGATGTCGCGGTGGACCAGCTGCAGCGCCTGGCCGGTGTTCGGGTCCGAGAGGTCATGCGCGTAGGCCAGCGCCTCGCACGCCTCGGCGATCATCTTGGCGCAGATCCGGAAATCGATGGGCCGGCCCTGCTCGTGGGCGCGGGCCCCCAGCGTCCGGAGGTTGGGCCCGTCCACGTACTCCATGGCCAGGTAGTAGACGCCCTCCGTCTCGCCGAACTCGAAGATCTGCACGATGTTCGAGTGCGAGAGCTGGGCGGCCAGCTTGGCCTCGCTGAGGAACATGTCGACGAAGTTCTGGTCCTCGGCCAGGTGGGAGAGGATCCGCTTCACCACCACGGTCCGCTCCACGCCGCGGGCCCACTCGGCCTTGGCCAGGAACACCTCGGCCATGCCGCCCGTGGCGAGCTTCCGCACCAGCTCGTACTTTCCGACCTTCGCCAACCTTCAGCTCCTGGGTGGACCCACCCCTGGGGGACTGCATCGTAGCCGGGAACAGGCTCCAGCGCCCGTTTCGCAGGCCCCTCTTTGGCTTACTCGCTCTCCTGGACTACGGCCGTGTAGGCGCGCCAGAACGCGGTCCCGAACAGCTTCCGCGTCAGGGTCTGCTCCTCGGCCAGATCTTCGTAGATCTCCACGAACTTTTTCCACTTCCCCCCGGCCCCCAGCAGCGAGGACCCCGCCTCCTCGGAGATCTTCTCCGGGTTCATCATCTCCATGATCTCCTGCACCCCGGCGCGCAGGCCCTGGAGCAGGGCGATCTCGTGGACCATGAACTGCTTGAAGCCGTCCTTCAGCTCGTCCACCCGGGCGTGGCCGCCCTTGCGCCAGTCCAGCACGTAGGCCAGCACCTCGCGGGAGTCCTTGGCGTCCTCCAGCGGACCCTCGCGGCGCTGGGTCCGTACCGCCATGTGCTCGGCGAACTGGCCGTGGCCCTTGCGGAACTCCACGAACATCTTGGCGCAGGTCTCCAGCACGTCCGCCACCCGCTCCATCATCTTCTCGCTCTCCGCGGCCGGCGGCGGCTGCGGCGAGCCGGGGACGTAGGAGCGGGCGAACCGGCCGATCAACTTGAGCGCAGCCTCGCTCTCCGGGGAGGCCTTGGGCGCGGCGGCCGGGGCCGCTGCGGGGGCCCCCGCGGCCGCGTGCGCGGCGTCGAGGGACATCCGCTCCAGCGTCCGGCGTGAGGCGATGCCGAGCGCGTTCAGCATCACCTGGAAGTCCTCCTCCTTGAGGACCTGCGGCATCTTCTCCTTCACGAGGTCCAGGGCGTGGGTGCGCTCCTCCTTGCTGGGGAGGTTCTTCAGTCCCTTGGTGAGGTCCAGGCGGAGGGACTTCCAGGCATCGCGGAACTTCACGTAGTCCGCCATCGCGTTGTCGATCAGCGCGGCGGCGCTGCCGGCGGCGGGCCGGGGCTCCCGGCGAGGCTCTTCGCGGGGGCGGGATTCCTCCCGCCGGGGCTCCTCGTAACGCGGGGGCTCCTCGCGGCGAGGCGTCAGCGCCGGGCGCGCGCCGGGGATGTCCCGGAGCTGGATGGGATCGGCCCGGCGCGGCGGCGGAGGTGCGGGCTCCGGTTCCGGCTCCGGCTCGGGCGCGCGCTGCGGGGGCGGATCCGGCGCGCGCCTGGGCTTGGGCGGGAGGAGGTCCTTGGGCACCTCGAAGAAGCGGGTGGAGACGCTCTCCGCGGGCGCCTGGTCAGCGCCGTCGCTGGAGAAGAGGGTGGCCGGTTCGCGGTCGGCCGCCTCGGCGAGCGCGGGGTCGCGGGAGAACTCCAGGCGCAATTCGCCGATGGCCACCGGTGACTGGGGGCTCACGTCCACCGGCTTGTTGGCCTCCACCCGCGCGCCGCCGACCTCGGAGCCGTTCTTCGACCCCAGGTCGGTGTAGCGGATGGCCTCCTCCTCGAAGCGGATGACCGCGTGCCAGAGGGAGACGTAGCCATTGGGGAGGGGCAGGTCGTTCAGCTCGTTGCGCCCCACGTGCACCGGCGAGCGGTAGAACGCCCGGAGGCGCTGCTCCCCGGTGGTGACGTTCCGGATGGTGATCACCAGCGGCTGCATGCGTGGGGCTCCTTACGCGCCTCGCGTGCCCTGGAAGTCCATTTTCCAGCCCCCGTCCTCGCCCACGCCCACGGTGAGCTTCTCCGGGGGCGGGCCACCGGTCAGCTTCTGGAGCAGCTCGCGCGCCAAGGCGGGCATCAGCGACCCGCGCAGGGTGTGGTCCACGTTGCGGGCGCCGCTCTCCGGCTCGGTGCAGCGGGAGGCCACCAACTCCACCATCTCCTGGGCGAAGTCGGTCTCGATGCGGTGCGAGGTGCGCAGCCGGTCTCCCAGGCTCTTGAGCTTCATCCGCACGATGTCGCGGAGGATCTCCTGCGAGATGGGGGCGAAGGGGACGACGGTGATGCGGCCCAGCAGCGCCGGCTTGAAGTGCTTGGAGAGGGTGGGCCGGATGGCGGTGGCCACCTGCTCGGCGGTGGGGGTCTTGTCGTCGAACATCTTCATCACCTGGTCGGAGGCCAGGTTGCTGGTGAGGATGATGACGGTGTTCTTGAAGTCCACCGCGCGGCCCTCGCCGTCGGTGAGAATGCCCTTGTCGAACACCTGGTAGAAGAGGTTCATCACCTCCGGGTCCGCCTTCTCGCACTCGTCCAGCAGCACCACCGAGTAGGGGCGCTGGCGCACCGCCTCGGTGAGCATGCCGCCCTCGCCGTAGCCCACGTAGCCAGGGGGCGAGCCGATCAGCCGGGAGACGGTGTGCTTCTCCTGGAACTCGGACATGTTGATGGTGGTCATGAAGCGCTCGCCGCCGTAGAGCGCCTCCGCCAGGCCGATGGCCGTCTCCGTCTTGCCGACGCCGGAGGGGCCCACGAAGAGGAGCACGCCCACCGGGGTGCCGGGGTTGCGGATGCCGGCGTTGGCGATGCGGATGGCCTCCGCCACCGTCTTGAGCGCCGCGTCCTGACCGCGCACGCGCCCCCGGAGCCGCTCCTCCAGCTGGAGGATGGCCTCCAGCATGTCGGAGCGCATCTTGCCCACCGGGACGCCGGTCCAGGAGGCCACCACCTTGGCCACCACGTCCGGGTCCACCTCGGAGTGGACGAATGGGGACTCGCCGCGGACCTTGGCCAGCTGGGCCTTCGCCTCCTCCAGGAGCGCGGGCGCGGCGCCGGGCTTGCGCGCCTCGTGGAGCGCGGTCACCGCGGCGCGCTCGTCCTCCCAGCGCTTGCGGAAGGTGGCGAGCTGGTCCTGGACGGCGCGGATCTTCTCCTCCACGCCGGTGATGGCCTTGGGCTCGATGGGCTGGCCCTGGTCGCGGTCGCGGACAAGCGCGCCCTTCTCGTGCTCCAGGCCGGCCAGCTCCGCCTCGAGGGCGACGATCTCCTCGGGGCGGGCGTGGAGCTCCATCTTCACGCGGGCGGAGGCGGTGTCGAGCAGGTCCACCGCCTTGTCCGGGAGCAGGCGCCCGGAGATGTAGCGCTGGGAGAGCTTGACCGCGGAGACGAGGGCGTCGTCGCGGATGACCACGCCATGGGTGGTCTCGTAGAGGTCGCGGATGCCGCGGAGCATCCCGATGGCGTCCTCTTCGGAGGGCTCCTCCACCTTGACCGGCTGGAAGCGGCGCTCCAGCGCGGCGTCCTTCTCGAAGTACTTCTTGTACTCGGACCAGGTGGTGGCGGCGATGGTGCGCAGCTCGCCGCGGGCCAGGGCCGGCTTGAGGAGGTTGGCGGCGTCGCTGCCGCCCTGCGCCCCGCCGGCGCCGATCAGGGTGTGGGCTTCGTCGATGAAGAGGATGATCGGCTTGGGGGAGGACTTCACCTCCTGGATGACGGCCTTGAGGCGGTTCTCGAACTCACCCTTCACGCCGGCGCCGGCCTGAAGGAGGCCCAGGTCCAGGCCGTACAGCTCCACGTTCTTGAGGGATTCAGGGACCTGGCCGTTGGCGATCTCCACCGCCAGGCCCTCCACGAGCGCGGTCTTTCCGACGCCGGGCTCACCCACGATGATGGGGTTGTTCTTCCGGCGGCGGGCGAGGATGTCCACCACCTGCCGGATCTCCCGGTGGCGGCCGAAGATGGGGTCGATGCCGCCCTTGCGGGCCTTCTCCGTGAAGTTCTGGGCGAAGCGCTTGAGGGCCTCGTCGCCGCGGCCGGCGCCGGGCGCGCCAGGGGCCGCACCGCCCGGGCCCGAGGCCGCGGCGGCGACCTCGGCGGACTCGGGGGAGGGCTGGACGATCTCCTCGAACTCCTTCTTCAGCACTTCGAGGGGGATGTTCTCCAGCTCGGCGAAGGTCTCGGCGGTGTAGCGATCCGGGTGGGCGATCAACTCCATGAGGAGCGCGCCGGAGCGGAGCTGGACGGCACCCTGGTCGATGGAGGCAACGAGCCAGGCGTCCTCGATCCATTGGAAGACGGTCTGGGAGAAGACGGGGCGCCCAGCGTTCCCGGTGCGCATCCGCTGGAACATCTTCTCCACCTGGGCGGAGAGGCGCAGCCGGTCCACCTCGAAGCGGTGGAGGATGCGGGCGGCGTCCCCGTCCTCTGGGGCGAGGACTTGATGGAGCATGTGCTCCACCACGACTTCGTAGAACTGGCCGTTGGCGGCCCGACCCACGGCGCCTTCCAGCATGCGGGTCGAGGTGGGGGTCAGCCGCCGGATGAGGGCTTTGCGATCGACGCGAATGACGGGCCTCGGGGATGAGAGGAGGCGGCGAAGCTACCCGGGAGGGGTCACCGTCGCAATCGGTGGCAAGGCCTCACTGGCCCTCGTACTGCTGGACCAGCATCTGGACATCGCCGGCCAGGGGATGGTTGGGCGCCAAGCGGAGAAACTCCCGGTAGTACCTCGTCGCTTTCCCGGTGTTCCCGAGGTTCGCCCAGCTCCGGCCTAAACCCAGGTTGCACCCGGTAGCGGCCGAAGACGGGGGCCATGTCGCCCCCTTGCGGGCCCTCTCGGTGAGGTGGCGTAGGCTGGCGCGGTGGAAGATCGTCTCCTGGGATTCGACGCCCCCTCTAAGGGCTCAACCAGCTTCCAGGAACTGATGGTCGTGCTTCGCTTCCCAGGCGGCCCCGATGGAGGCATATGCCGCGCGCGCCAGCACGCTCACGGACAGGTGCGGATCAGCCTCCAGCGCGGCCCAGAGATCAGCGCGGTACGTCGGCCCGATGGCGACGCGCCACCGGTATGCCAGGTGCCGTCGCGCCAGTTCCCGCGGCGTCAGGACGTCCTCCGGACGATCGCGAAGGACGCGGACGTCGACGCGAAGCGGGCCGTTGGCGAAGCGTGGGTCCTCCCCGAACCGGCGGAGCTGGAATTCCTGGCCGGCGGTGAGCAGGTCGACGCGGGGCCCGCGGTGGAGCCCGTGGAGCCGGGCGAACCGGCGGTCGCTCGCCTTCCACCTCCCGAATGCCGCCCAAAATGTACGGACCCGCTTCGACCGCTGCGCGGAGGCGATCGCCACCAACCGATCGGCGTTGATCCATCGCGAGTGGACATCGAGCCATGTGCAGAGAACGGACAGGACGCGGAAGTCCTCGCCGTCCATGCCGGCGATGGACGCGTGGAGGACGGTGTCCTCGATGTTCGGGGCGGCCGAGCCCATACCGCCAAAGAGCATCCCGATGCCGACCATGTTCGCGGTCAGTTCGTCGGGTCCCGGTGCCGCGGGCGGCAGGAGCACTCGCTTAAACCCCATGGCGGAGCCTCCTGCCGAGCTCCTCGAACATCTGCCGCACGTACTGTGGCCATTGTTCGTTCGCGTCCTGCTCCTCCACCCAGGGGAGCGCCTCGGCCAGTTCCTCGCGCGTCGGCGCCAGAACGTCACAGTCCCGCGTCTCGCGGCGCACGACCCCGAGAAGATTCAGCGCCGTTCCGCCGATGACGATGGCCTCGAGCCGGAGGCCGCGGGCGGCCAGGAACGCATCGAAGGCAGGAATGACGATCGTCGGCAGCATCTGGGACGCCTTGGTTTCACTATAACAGAAACCGCTGCGTGTGAGCCGCCCTCTCGCTGGAACGTCAGGCCGCTGATCGGCGGCCTGGCTGCCTCACTGGCCCTCGTACTGCTGGACCAGCACCTGGACATCGCCGGCCAGGGGATGGCTGGGGGCCAGGCGGAGAAACTCCCGGTAGTACCTGGCCGCCTTCCCGGTGTTCCCCAGGTTCGCCCAGCTCCGGCCTAAACCCAGGTTGCACTCGGCGTTGCGCTTGTCGAGGTTCAGGCAGCTGGTGAACAGCGAGGTCGCCTGCTTGTACTGCTTCTGGCTGAGCAGGGCCTTCCCTTCCTCGCACAGCGCGTTCGAGAGCTCCTGGTCCGAGGGGTCTCCAGGGTCCGGCGGCGGCGGGGGAGAGCCCGGAGGAGCGGTCACGGGGTCGCGCCGAACGGTCGTCTTCGCCCCGGTCTTCTGGCCGGGAGAGGTCGCACCCCGGGTGGGCGCGCGGGGCGGCGCCGCCTTGACCCTCAGCGCGTGCAGCTCCTCGAACACCGGCTGGGCCTCGGTGGCCCGGTCCGGCGCGAGCTTGAGGAACTTCCGGACGTGCTCCATGGCCTGGGTCCGGTTCTTCTGGCGCACGTACAGCGTGCTCAGCGCCAGGTGGCAATCCGGGTTGCCCGGGTCCAGCTGGAGGCAGGCCACCAGCTGGGGCTCGGCGGGCCCGGGGTCGCGGCCCGACTCGAGCAGCGACAAGGCATTGACGAGCAGGTCCTGGGCCTTGGCTCGGTCCTTCTCCCGCTGGGCCTGGGTCGCATCGGAAGGCGTCGGTGGTGGGCTGACGACGTCGCTGGGAGGAGCCGGGGCGGTGGCGGTGCGCTCGGGGGATGTGGTGGTCGGGGCCGGGGGATCCGACAGGCCGCGCACGAGCAGCACGACCAGCAGCGCGGCGAAGAACAGCCCGAGCCCGATGGGGATGCTGAGGCCGGGCCGCTTCGACAGCAGCGCCACCAGCTCCGCCCGGGTGGCCCGCACGCGCCCGCCGCCGGACCGAGGCTTCCCTCCCGAGCTGGGCCTTCCCTGGCCGACGGCGACCCGCGGCCGCTCCATGACGGTGGGCTGCTCGGTGGAGGCCTGCTCCCCGGTCAGCTCCGGCCTGGGCGCGGTCACCGACGCCTCGTCGGGGGCCGCGCGGGTCGGGGGAAGCTCGATGGGGCCGGCGGCGGCCCCGGCGTTCCTGGCGTTGCCTGCGTAGTGCTTGACCAGCTCCGCCAGCTGGAACGCGTTGACCGGCTGGCGGCAAGAGAGGAGGAAATTCTCCAGGTCGGCGTGCAGCACCCGGCAATCCGAGTAGCGGTTCCCCCGGTCGCGCTCGAGCGCGCGGTTGACGATGCGCTCCAACTCGGGGGGAGCGTCCGGCCGCGGGCCCCGCAGCGGGATCCGGGTCCCGTACACGATCTCGTGGAGCAGCTCGGCCTCGCTCGTGTTTTCGAAGGGCTTCGCGCCCGCGACGAGCTCGTAGAGCACGATGCCCAGCCCGTAGACGTCGACCCGGCGATCGAGCGGCTCGCCCCGGACCTGCTCCGGCGCCATGTAGGAGAGCTTCCCTTTGATGACCCCGGTCTTCGTGTGGTGGACCTGGGTCACTGCCTTGGCGATCCCGAAGTCGACCAGCTTCACGGCGCCCGCCGTCGAGACCAGGATGTTGTCGAGGCTCACGTCGCGGTGGATGAGCTGGAGCGGCACCCCGGTCTCCGGGTCGACCAGCTCGTGCGCGTAGGCCAGGGCCTCGCAAGCGGTGGCGGCGATCCGCGCGCAATGTGGGACCGGCAGTCGCTCGCCGCGCTCGATGGCGGTCAGCACCAGCTCCCGCAGGGTGAGCCCTTCGACGTACTCCATGGCGAGGAAGGGGATGCCCTCGGCCTCGCCGAACTCGATGATCTGGATGACGTTGGGGTGGTTCAGCCGGGAGGCCAGCTGGGCCTCGGAGAAGAACATCGCGATGAAATTCGGGTCCTGGGCGATGTGCTCCAGGATCCGCTTCACCACCACCGTCTTCTCCAGCCCGTGCGCCCACTCGAA
>DATBSS010000638.1:0-10482 GCA_036559665.1 Myxococcaceae bacterium | reverse complement strand
CTACGAGATGACGCCCGAGATGGCGGCGCTGGTGGAGCCGCTGGGCGTGCGCTGCGTGGACGGGCTGGAGGTACGCCGCCGCCACCCCGCGCTCCGGCTGGGCGGCTGGGAGCTCAAGCCCTACGCCATCCTCCACTCGCGCTTCGAGGAGGTGATCTTCCTCGACGCGGACAACGTGCCGCTGATCGACCCGGCCCGCCTGTTCGACGCCCCGGAGTACCGCCGCCACGGCGCCATCTTCTGGCCCGACTTCCACCCGCTGGACCGCTGGAACGGCATCTGGGACGCCGCCGAGGTCCCCTACCGCCACGAGCCCGCCTTCGAGTCCGGGCAGATCGTCGTCGACAAGCGCCGCTGCTTCGAGCCGCTCGCGCTGGCGCTGCACTACAACGAGCACTCGGACTTCTATTACCGGTTCCTCGGAGGCGACAAGGACACCTTCCACGTCGCCTGGCGCCGGCTGCTGCGCGAGTACGCGATGGTCCCGTGGGGCGTGCGCTCGCTGGACGACCGGGCCATGGCGCAGCACGACTTCGACGGCGAGCCGATCTTCCAGCACCGCAACAACGCCAAGTGGCTCCTGGACGCGGACGCCAACCCGCGGCTCGAGGGCTTCCGGGAGGAGGCCCGGTGCCTGGATTGGCTGCGCGAGCTGTCCGAGCACTGGACCGGCGAGGTGGCGCGCCCGGTCCCGGAGTCGCCCGCGGCGCGGCGGATCCACGAGGAGATCGTCGCGGGGGGCCGCTTCGTGTACCACCGGGTGGGGCACGACCGGCGGCTCATCCAACTCCGCCCGGACCACTCCATCGGCGAGGGGGGCGGCGGCTTCGAGGTCACCTGGCAGGTGGAGCTCGACGAGGGCGGCCGGCCCGTCCTCTGCCTGTGCAACTCCACCTCCATCACCTGCACCCTGTCGCGCCGGCCGGACGGGACGTACGCCGGCCGGTGGCTGATCTTCGAGCGGATGCCGGTGGAGCTGGTGCCCGCCGCGCAGGTGACGGAGGAGGACCTGCGGGAGGTGGAGCGCGAGACCAGGCGCCGGGGGCTCGCCGGCGTCCAGGCGCTGCTGGTCCGGGTGCGGCAGGGGCGGCAGCTGGTGCGGCTGGAGGAGGACGGGACGGTGGCGGGGTTGCCGGGCGCGGGCCCCGGCGGGCGCCGCCCGGCGCGCTGGGACCTGTTCGCCGAGGGCGGCGGTCTCTCGCTCGGGCTCTCCGAGGCCGACGGCCGGCACCACCGGCTGGAGGCCGAGCCCGACGGGGTGTGGCGCGAGCGCGGGGACGGGGACGGCCGGGTGGAGCTGATCCCGTTGCCGGGGTGCACCTGCCGATGATCGAGCGGAGCACGGGTTCGTTCGTCGACCTCTTCGACCTGCTCTACGCGCCGCTGCTGGGCGTGCGCGGGTCCACGTTCCGCCGCGCCTTCGAGGTACTGGAAGCCAGGCAGCTCCCCTCCTACCGGATCGTCGAGACCGGGACCGCCCACGAGACGAACGGGTACGGCCTGCCGCGGGAGTTCTCCGTCCAGGGCAACAGCACGCTCCTCTTTGACGCCTTCACCGCGGTCCGCGGCGGGGCGGTCTGGAGCGTGGACGTGTCGGAGGCCCACTGCGCCCAGGCCCGGCGTTGGGTGAGCCGGCGGGTGAACGTGGTCTGCAGCGACAGCCGCGCCTTCCTCTCCCGCCTGGAGGAGCTGGCGCCGGGCGCGACGCCGGTGGACTGCCTCTACCTGGACTCGTTCGACATCGACTGGAAGGACCCGCACCCCAGCGCGCTGCACCACCGCCAGGAGCTGCGCGCGGCGCTGAGGCACCTGGCCCCCGGGTGCGTGGTGTTCGTGGACGACACGCCCGGCCGAAAGGGGAAGGGCGGGTACCTGGTGGAGGTGATGGAGCGGCTGGGCGCCCAGGTGCTCTTCGAGAGCTACCAGATGGGGTGGGTGCTGCCGGAGTCGCCCCTGCCCGGGCTCCGGTGGGCGCCTGACGATCCGGAGGAGGCCGCCGCCGCGGCGCGCTTCGACCGGCCGCGCCGGTTCCGCTACGTCCGCGTCGGCCTCGACGAGCGCGTCCTGGAGCTCCTCCCCAGCGGCGCCGTGGGCCTGGGCAACGATCGCTGCGAGCAGCGCTGGATGGTGGAGCGCTCGCCGGAAGGGAAGATGGAGCTCCTCCTGGCCGGCGAGGGCCAGATCACCTGCCGCCTGGCGGGGTGCGGCGACGGCGTGTGGCGCGGTCGCTGGTGCATCCACGAGCGGATGCCGGTGGAGCTGGCGCCGCTCTGAGAGCTGGTATCCTTCGCGCGAATCCCGGAGCGAGACGATGCCCAGAGTCGAGATCCGGCGGGACGCGAGGCGCCGGCCCGCGAACCCGCTGGCGGAGTATGCCTCCAGCGTGCGGTCGCAGACCGGAGAGGACGGCGTCATCCGGCGCGTCTTCGACCTGATCGGCACCGGCTCCCGCTACTGCGTAGACGTCGGGGCGGGGGACGGCGAGCTCTGGAGCAACTCCTGGGCGCTGCTCGTCCAGCAGGGCTGGTCCGGCCTGGTCGTCGAGGCCAACCCGCGCCTCTTCGAGCGCCTGCGGGCGCGCTACGCCGGGAGGCCGGAGGTCGCGGCGCTCTGCCGCTTCATGGACGGGCGCGGAGAGGGCTCGCTCGAAGCCGCGCTCGAACAGGCCGACGCGCCCGGCGAGATCGACCTGCTCTCCATCGACATCGACGGGCTGGATTGGTACGTCTGGCGCTCGCTCGGACGGTTCCGCGCGCGGGTGGTGGTCATCGAGTTCAACCCCACCGTGCCGAACGACGTCTACTTCCTCCAGGACCAGGAGCCCGTCAACCACGGCTCCTCCCTGCTCGCCATGGTCGAGCTGGGCCGCGAGATGGGCTACGAGCTGGCCGCGGTGACGGGCGCGAACGCGACCTTCGTCGCCGCCTCGCGCTTCCCCGCGCTCGGCCTGGAGCGGAACGGCCCCGACGACATCTTCGATCCGACCGGCTGGGAGACCCGCATCTTCCAGCTCTACGACGGCACCCTGGTCACCTGCGGCTGCGACCGGCTCATCTGCAAGGGCCTGCCGCTGAGGAGCGAGGACCTCCAGATCTTGCCCCCGCCCTTCCGCATCTTCAGCTGAGCCCCGGGCCGCCCGGCCCCGGCCGGGCGGGCTTGAGCGCCACCGGCATCTTCTCGTGGATCAGCCAGGCCCCGCTCCACCCTCCTCGCTCCGCGGGGTGGAGGCGGGCCGTGCGGATCCCCCTCCCGAAGAGGTCGAGGTAGGGGCGGCCCTGCTCGTCCTCCCACAGGTGCCATCCCTCCTCGCAGGCCCCCCGGCCCTCGCCGATGGCTCCGTAGGGGAGCAGCTCCAGCGCGCGCGCGTCGTGGCCGATCCGCGTGTAGACGTACCGCCTCGTCTCGACCACGCCTCGGGCGAGCCGTCGCGCCTCGGGCCCGCGCCGCAGGAAGAGGTAGTCCCCGAACCAGGCCGGCGGTGCCTTGGCGTGATGGGTGAAGAAGGGCCGGGCCTGTTCGCGCAGGGCTCCGTCCGGCCGGAAGCCCCAGCAGTCGTACAGGTCCACGCAGTCGAACCCCTCTCCCTCCAGGAACGCGACGACCTCGCCGGCGAGCGGTTCGGACTGGTAGATGGGCCGCTGCCCCAGCTTGAGGATCAGCGCGCGCGCCTCGCGAAGCCGCCGGCCGAGGCCGCGGAGCGCCGCCAGCGTCGCCCCCTGGACGTCCATGCAGACCAGGTCGATGGGCGGGACGCCCGCGCGGTCGCACCAGGCGTCGAGCCGCGTGGCCTCGACCCGGAGCTCCTGCTGGACCAGCGGCTGGTAGGGGAAGCCCTGGTTCGCGCGGTAACACGACGACGCGGACGGGTTGCCGCCCTGCTCCTGGTAGAACGGGATCGTCCCGTCCCGGTCCCAGGCGGCGAGCTCGACCAGCGTGACGTCGCGGGCCCCCTGGAGCCGCGCGCGGGCGAGGGGGAGCGTGCCCGGGTTGCACTCGAAGGCCCAGACCTGCGCGCGATGGTGATCGCGCAGCTCGAGCGTGTCCCGCCCGTCGCCCGCGCCCACCTCCACGATGGTCCGGATGGCGCTCGCGTCGAGGCGCCAGGTGAACTCGGGCCACAGGTACGCGCCGCTGCCCTGGGGCGCCGGGTGGAGATCCAGCGTCCCGCCCTCCCGGAGGTGGCCGCGCCAGCTCGCGTCCGCGCGCCGTCCCAGGGAGGCGTGGAGGGAGCCCCCGGTCCAGAGCTGGAGCCTCGGTCCATCCTCCGCGCCCTCCACCCACCAGGACCCGAGCGCGCCCCCTCCCGGCTCGCGCAGGTGGCCCCCCTGCTCCAGGAGGACCCTGCGCGTCTCGTGACCCGGGCGGCGCCAGACGAAGCGCTCCGTCCGGGCCAACTCGGCCTGGAGGTCCAGGTGCTCGGCGGCGATCTCGGGCGCCGGACCCAGGGTCGAGCGCTGCCCGGGAGCTCCGGGCAGGGCCCCGCGCCAGGTCCCCGGCGCCGCGAACTGGAACCGGGACGGCGACCCGTCCGCGCCGGCCAGGAGGAGGGCCGGCCCATCCCGGTCTTCCTCGCACCACCAGGCGCAGAGGTCCGGGGTGCGGCCCCAGCTCACCAGCCCCCCTTCGCCCAGGCGCACCGCGCGCGCGTGCTCGCCTCCGCGGCTGAGCCGGTGGGCGGGAGCGGCGCGGAGCCGGCCCTCGGCGGCCTCGCTCGCGGCGGTGGGTGGGGGGAGGCGCACCAGGCGGAGCCGGGGCCCCCCCGGCGCGACGTGCGTCCCCGACCACTCCTCCCGGCCGGCAGGGCTCAGCCGGATCTGGACGCTTCCGCCGCCGGCCAGGAGCAGCCGGGGGGCGCTCCCCTCCATCCGCACCCACCAGTGGGTCGCCCATGGCGGCGCGGAGCGCTCGGCGATCCTCCCGCCCCGGTCGAACCGCAGCGTCCAGATGGCCTCGCCGCCGGCCAGGCCGAGCAGGTGGCGGGAGCCCTCGAGCGACTCCCGGCACCCGCGCTCCCGCTCGGCGGAGGCGTCGAAATCGCCGAGCGCCCCGAATGGCCCGCGCAGGGCCCAGGCGCGGACCGGGCCGAGGTCGAGGACCCAGGCGCCCATCGCGCCGAGCGCCTCGGCGAGGTAGCCGTCCGCGTGGTCTTCCGCCGGCCCGCCGTCCACGGCGATCACGCTCATCGTCGTGAGCGAGGCGGCGAGCGGGCGCAGCGCCGCGAGCCTCAGGCGCGCGGCGTCATGGGGCGCCTCCCGGCGGCTGCCGTCCGGCCCCAGCACGAGGGCGGAGAGCGGCTGGCCCGCGCCTGCGTCCTGGCCCTGGAGGAGGGCACCTCCGTGGAGCCGGGTGAAGTCGGCCAGCAGCCCCCGCAGCGCCGGGTCGGCGAGGGCGGCCTGGTCGGCCCACACCCGGAGCGGGACCGGCCGGTGGCGCTCCAGCCCCATGAGGAGGCGGCGCCAGCAGGGCCCGCGGGCGCCCAGCGCCGGGGCGTAGCGGTCTTCGAAGGCGTCGAGGAAGCTCGGCGAGGGAGCGCCCGGGCTCACGTCGAGGACTCGCTGCCGGGGTCGCTGGCCGGCGGCGCGGAGGCGGACCACGGCCTGCTTTCGCCGCCAGGCCGGGTCTCGCCCGGCGCCTCGCAGCGCCGCCATGCATCCAGCAGCTCGGCCTCGCCGGGCAGCGCGTCCAGCTCCGCCCGCGGCGGGTCCACCGGCACCTGGTTCAGGTGCGCCGCGAAGGCGCGGTCCGACCAGAGCGCGCGCAGGTTGGGGCCGCCGGTGGACCAGAGGAACGGATCCGTCTCGGTGTGCAGCGCCAGCGTCGGCCGGCCGAGCGCGGCCGCCAGCATCGCCGTGCCCGGGTCGGCCGACACCACGGTGCGCGCGCCCGCCAGCGCGACCGCCAGCTCGAGCCCGTCCGCGCGGAGCCGCCGCACCCGGCCGCCGGGCTCCGGGAGGTCGTCCCCGGTGACGGCGATCCGCCAGCGCTCCCCGGTGGCCGCCTCGTGCCGGGCGCAATCCGAGGCCATCGCCTCCAGGAGGGCCTCCCCGCACGCGCCGGCGACCACGTGGTACGGCCCGCCGGCCAGCCCGTGCCGCTCCACCACCTCCGCCCACCGCCCGGTGGCGGCGCCCTGCAGGGCGAGCGCCACGTGCGCCGCGGCCGGCTCCTCGGCGAGCTTGATCCCCAGCGCCATCTCCATCAGCCGGTGCAGCCGGGCGGGGCAGGAGAGGAGGTGCCGGTGCGGGGGCTGGGTGGACCGCCACGGGAAGAAGCCGCGGGCGTAGCGGTCCAGGTGCAGGTCCAGGACGGTCACCTCGTGCGGGCGATCGTCCCCGATCGCCGACAGCGCGCGGGCCACCTCGTGCGGACCGCTGGACATGGCCAGCACGCGCTCGCGCCGGCGGCGGAGGTCCTCGGTGGCCTGCGCCGCCTCCTCACCCTCCGCGCTCCGCGTCACCTTCACCAAGGGGCCCCAGGCCACGGCCGAGAGCAGCTCCGCGTGGGGCGTCACCAGCTCCACCGGGCGGCGGGCCTCGGGGCGCAGCGCGAAGAAGCGGAGCAGGGCGGAGAGCGCCGCCAGGCCGAGCACCGCCTCGGCGAGCGGGTGGGCCAGGTAGTAGACGATCCGGTCCGCGTGCAGGAACGCGGCGCGCATCGAGGCGGGGACCTCCACGTCCTCGCCAGGCTCGGCGCCGTCCAGCATGAGGTTGGCGCGGTCCAGGAAGGGCTGGGTAAGCGGCCCCGACCCGGCGGCGGCGCGCCGCCCGCGCCGGAAGTCGATGGCCGAGCACAGCGCCGCCAGCTCGATGCGGCGCCGCGCCGAGGAGGGCTCCTCCGCCATCATCCGGCGCGCGTGCAGGGCGTCGTCCACCACGTCGCCGCCCAGGAACAACCGCGCCTCGTGGTTGAACGGGTCCAGCGCCACCGCGCGCTCGAGCAGCTCGCGTGCCCGGTCGTGGTCCCCCATCCGGATCTCCACCTGCGCCAGGAACGAGGCGACCCAGGTGTCCTCGGGGGGCTCGCTCCAGAGGCGCTCGAGCAGCTCGCGCGCGCCCCGGAGCCGCCCGCGCCAGAACAGCACACGCGCCAGCTCCAGCCGGGGGATGCGGGTGTCCTCGCCCGCGTGCTCGGCCAGCCACGACGCCAGCAGCTCCTCGGCGCGCTCGAGCCGGCCGGCGTCGACCAGTTTCTGTTGCTCGTGGCTCAGCGCCTGGGCGTTCATGGCGGGCGGCTCCGCCGTCGCGACTTCCGCCAATGTAGCCGCAGGCTCCCGCTCCTTCCAGCGACCGGGTCTCGCCGGTCGCCCGGAACGCCTTGCGAGGCTCGCGAAGCGGGGGGTAGTGTCGTCGCGGATCGCCCCCCAGGAGCCTTGATGCCTGAGTTCAACATGACGGTACCGGCCACCACCATCTGGTACGACACCGGGGTGGACCTGGATGGGACCGCCAAGAGCGTCACCATCACCGCCACCGGCCAGTGGACCGCCAACCCCGCCACCGGGATGGTGGAGCCCGATGGCAACGCCCAGTACATCGGCAAGCCGGGCTACGCCATGGAAGGCGAGTACGAGGGCCTTCTGGTGGGCAAGGTCTCCGCCGACGGCCAGGCGTTCGCCATCGGCTCGAGCGGGTCCGTAGCCCCGGGTGCCATTGGCGAGCTGTACCTGTCCATCAACGACGACGTCAACGCCCAGTACGGGGTCGGGTTCCCCGACAACGAGGGCTCGGTCGACGTCGTCATCACCGTCGACGTCTGAGCGGGGTCAGCCGCCAGAAGCTCAGCGCCCGGCGCACCGGCGCCAGGCGTCCAGCAGGTCGCGGGTGCCGAGCGCGCCGTCCATGAGCGGACGAGTGCTCTCCCATTCCGACATGTTCACCGGTGTTGCGTTGCAGTGCGCGTCCAGGGCCTGGGGCGACCAGAGGGTGCGGACGTTCGCGCCGCCGGTGTGCCACAGCCACGGGTCGGCCACCGAGTAGAGGATGACGGTGGGGCGGCCCAGCGCCGCCGCCACGTGGGCCAGCCCGGTGTCCGTGGAGACCACCGTCTGCGCGCCGGCCAGCAGCACCGTGACGCCGGGGAGGTCCTCGTCCACGATCACCACCCGCGAGCGCACGCGCTCCGGGAGGCCGCCGATCTCTACGGCGAAGGAGCGCTCCATCTTCACGTCGCGGCTGAAGGCGATGCGCTGGGGGGGCCGCCCCTCGCCCTCCAGGAGCTCGCACTGGTTCGCCAGCTCGCAGATGAACTCCCGCAGCAGGTCCGGCGCAAACACCTTGCTGGGCTTGGACGCGGACTCCACCACCACGTGGTAGTCGGTGCCGTGGAGGTGGTAGCGGCGCAGCAACAGCTCGCGGCCCTGCCGGAGGCGGGTCCCCAGCGGAAGCGACACCTGCACGCGGGCGGGATGGTCCGCGAGCCTGCAGCCCAGCAGGATCTCCATGAAGCGGTGGAGCCGGGCGGGCAGGGTGAGGAGCCGCGCCCGGGGCGGCGTCACCGGCAGCCACGACGCCAGATCGCGCGCGTAGCGGTCGACCTGCACGTCCACCACCGAGACGCCGGGCCCGCGCTCCAGCGCCACCTCGACCAGCGCGCCGGCCACGGACGGGGAGGAGCCCACCAGCGCCAGCACGGACCCTTCGCGCCGGCGCAGGTCGTCCGCGGCGATCCACGCTTCGTCCGGGTCGCGGGGGCCGCACAGCCGCTCCAGGGTGACGAACGGGTACCTCTCGGCGAAGCCCTCCATCACCGCGTCGTGCGGGGTGAGGATCTCCACCGGGCGCCGCAGCTCCGGGTGGAGCTCGAAGAAGGCGGCCAGCGCGTCCACGGCGCTCAGCCCGAGGAGCGCGTCGCCCAGGGCCTGGGAGGTGTAGAAGGCGACCCGGTCCGCCCGCTCCAGCGCCGGGCGCAGCGACAGCTCGGCCTCCACGTCCTCGCCGGGCGCGGCCACGTCCACCAGGAGGTTCGCGCGGTCCAGGAACGCCTGGGTCAGCTCCCCGCGCTCGAGCTGGACGTGGCGGCCGCGCCGGAAGTCGAGCGCCGCGCAGAGCGCCGCCAGCTCGATCCGCCCGCGGGGCGGGAGCGCGCCGTGGGTCAGCATCCGCCTGGCGCGAAGGGCGTCCCCCAGGTCGTCGCCGCCCAGGAAGAGGCGCGCCTCGTGGTTCCCCGGGTCCAGCGACATCGCCTCGGCGAAGAGGGTGCGGGCCGCGTCGTGCTCGCCGTGCCGGGCGAGCACCTGGCCCAGGAACGACGCCACCCAGCCGTCGTCCGGCCGGTCCTCCCGCAGCGCCTCCAGCAGCGCGCGCGCGCGCCCCGGCTGGCCGCGCCAGAAGAGCACGCGCGCCAGCTCCAGCCGCGGGATGTGAGCGTCTTCCTCCGGGTGATCCGCCAGCCACGAGGCGAGCAGCTGCTGCGCCCCTTCCAGGTCCCCGGCGTCCACCAGGTCGTCCTGGGCCCGGCTCAGGCGGTCGATCCGCCCGGGGACGTCGCTCGCCGGGCGCGCGCGCTCCACCCGGGCCCAGCCTTTGGGAGACATCACGTCGCCCATGACCGTCCAGGGCGGCTCACGAGTTGATGCTCACCTGCACCGAGAGCGCCCCCAGGTTGTCTGTGTGGCCTACCCCGTAGCGGCGCTCGATGTCGTCGTTGATGCCGAGGAAGAGGTAGCCTTTCAGGCGGTCCGACAGCTTCAGGTTCTGCCCGATCGCGAACACCCCGGCGACCGAGGCGTCGTTGGGAGGCGCGCTCTTTCCCACGTATCCCACCAGCACTCCCTCGAAATAGCCCGGCAGCGTGTAGCCCGGCTTGGCCACGAAGAAGAGGTGGCCATCCCCTCCCACCTGGCTCAAGGCGGGGTTGGCCGTCCACGTGCCGCTGAGGACCTGGATGGTGACCTTGTCGTCGTCGTCCAGCTTGAGGTTGGTGACCGTCCAGGGAACGTTCGCGGGCACGCTGAAGGTGGAGACTTTGTTCGACATGAGGCGGCTCCCGGGGCTCTCCCGGGTGGCGAGCTCCGCTGGCATCAATGTACTCGCAGGGCCCCACCCAGGCCAGCGCCGGGCGCTCCCTCAGCGCCGCTCGCGCGCGCCGAAGATGGCGGTGCCCACGCGCACCATGGTGGCGCCCTCCTCGATCGCCACCTCGTAGTCCGCGGTGGTCCCCATGGAGCGCTGGGGGAGTCCCAGCGAATCCGCCAGCTCGCGCAGGGCGCGGAAGTAGGGACGCACCCGCTCCGGGTCCTCCGACAGCGGCGGCATGGCCATCAGGCCCACCACCTTCAACTGAGGGAGCGCGCGGATCTGCTCCACCAGCTCCGGCGCCTCCTCACGCGAGGCGCCGCTCTTGGTCTCCTCGCCGGACCAGATCTGCACCAGCACCTCCAGCGGCGTCCCCTGCCGGCGCTTGGACAGCTCGGCGGCGATCTCCAGGCGGTCCACCGCGTGGAACACGTGCGCGGCGCGCGCCACGTACTTGGCCTTGTTGGCC
>DATBSS010000637.1:0-2124 GCA_036559665.1 Myxococcaceae bacterium | reverse complement strand
GAGGGAGTAGGTCATGGCGACCGTGTTCAAGCGTGGGAAGACTTGGTACGCCCGGTTGAAGGACTCCGCCGGTTGCTGGCGGAACCTCGCCACCGAGGCCACCACCAAGACCGAGGCGCAGCGCCTGGCGGACGACATTGCCCGGAAGGCGGAGCGGATCCGGTTGGGCCTGGAGGCCGCGCCAGCGGCGGACGGCGGCGGGACGGTGGCGGAGCTCATGGAGTGGTGGCTGGAGAGCCGTTCCAATGGGTCCCCCTCGCACGGGCGGAACGCCAGCGCGATCCGCCTGCACCTGATCCCCAGCGAGCTCGGGCCGCTCCCGCTGGTGCAGGTCACGGCTCCCAAGGTGGAGACCTTCCTGCACGCGAAGACCACCGAGGGCCTCGCACCCGGCACCGTGAACCACCTTCGGGCCTTCCTGTCCCGCGCCTTCGAATTCGCGCGGCGGATGGGCCGGTACGCTGGCGCGAACCCGGTTGCGGACACCCAGAAGCGGCGCGTTCCCCGCCGCACGCCCGACTACCTCCACGCGGAGGAAGTCCCGGCCGTGATGGCGGCGCTGACGCCCCGGTGGCGTCCCCTGTTCGCCACCGCCCTCTACACCGGCATGCGCAAGGGGGAGTTGCTCGGGCTCCTGAAGACCGACGTTGACCTCGCCGCTGGCCTGCTGACCGTCGCGCACTCGCACGGTCGGGACACCACCAAGGGCGGCCACGCGGACGTCATCCCCATCGCGTCCGAGTTGATGCCCTACCTCCGGGCGGCCATCGAAGCGTCGCCCTCGGAGTACGTGTTCCCGAAGCCGGACGGCTCCCGCATGTCCGAGCAGGTGAAGCTGTACGGCATCCTCCGCCGCGCGCTGGGCCGCGCTGGCATCGTCCAGGGCTACCGCCACACTTGCCGCGCCCGCGTGAACGCGGAAGGGAAGCGGGACTCCTCCGCCAAGCGCTGCACCCATGCGGAGCCTGCGGCGGATCGCGCGCCCCGGCGCTGCCCGACGCATGGCGATCTCCTCTGGCCGGTGCCACAGGTGCGGCCGATCCGCTTCCATTCGCTGCGGCACAGCACCGCCAGCCTGTTGATGATGGCGGGCGCGAACCCGGCCGCGGTGCAGAAGATCCTTCGGCACTCGGACCCGAAGATCACCACCGAGGTCTACGGCCACCTCTCCCCCGGCTACCTGCGCGCGGAGGTGGATCGCCTGTCCTTCAACCTGTCCGAGGTGGCGCCCGCCGAGGCCCCGATCCGCGCTGCCGCGGGTGCGGATTCCAATCCGTTTGCTGCACCCTTGCTGCACAGCGCGGATTCCCGCAACAGAACGGCCGGGGACCCATCGCATTTCGCGAGTGATTCCCGGCCGTTCACACAGCGCGCGATGAGGGAGTCGAACCCACGACCTTCGGCTCCGGAGGCCGACGCTCTATCCAGCTGAGCTAATCGCGCAGACCGCCCCTTGCAGTATCCAATCTCTCCAACCCACGCAAGCCCGACGTCCGTCCCTGGCCCCAACTGACCGCCGCTTTACAGCGGTCCGGGGACGGGGCAGGGTCCGGTCCTCCTCGTGCAGGCGAAGAAGACCAACCTGGAGCCCGAGCGGTCGAGCTTCATCGGCCGCGCCGCGGACCTCGCCGCGCTGGGGGATTTCTTCTCTGCCGGCGCCCGCCTGGTCACCGTGGTGGGCCCCCCGGGGATCGGCAAGACCCGCCTCGCCCTCGAATACGTCCGCCAGCACGCCCCGGCGCTCCTCTCCCACGGCGAGGCCTGGTTCTGCGACCTCTCCGCCGCCACCGACGTGCACGGCATCTGCGCCGTCCTCGGCAACACCCTCCAGATCCGCCTCACCTCCGACACCGCCGCCGACACCGTCCTCCAGCTGGGCCGGGCCCTCGCCGCCCGCGGCGAGACCCTCCTCGTCCTCGACAACTTCGAACAGGTCACCCCCCGCGCCGCCCCCACCCTGGGCCGCTGGCTCCAGCTCTGCCCGGAGGCCCGCTTCCTCGTCACCTCCCGGGAAACCCTCCCCCTCCTCCAGGGCCAGACCTACGAGCTGCGGCCCATGGCCCTGCCGGACCGCGACGAGGACGCCCCCGCCTCCGAAGCCGTCCAGCTCTTCGTCGAACGCGC
>DATBSS010000636.1:0-5890 GCA_036559665.1 Myxococcaceae bacterium | reverse complement strand
TGTGGGTCCAACCGGTCGGATGTGAAGCAGAGCAAAACCGGTGATCCCAGCCAGCCGATGATGCTTTCGGAGGAGATCTCCGAGACGCGGCACGCCGACGAGAAGGTCACCCGGTACGACCTCAACCACGACGGCACGCCGGACGTCTTCTCCTACTCCATCACCGGCAAGGGCGAGGACGGGAGGGAGATCCAGCGGGTGGTGCGCAAGGAGCTGGACCTCAACTACGACGGCAAGATCGACATCACCAAGTTCTACGACGAGTCCGAACAGGTGGAGAAGGAAGCGTACGACCTGGACTTCGACGGGAAGGTGGACCAGGTCAACTTCTACGAGAAGGGCATCTGCGTCCGGAAGGAGCGCGACCTCAACTACGACGGGAAGGCCGACCTCTGGCTCTACCTGGAGAAGGCCCACATCGTCCGCAAGGAGCGCGACACCAACGGGGACGGGAAGGTCGACTACTGGGAGTACTGGGAGAACGACCAGGTGGACCGGGTGGGCGAGGACCTGGACGGCGACGGTACCGTCGATCGCTGGATGAAGAACCCGGAGTCGGGCGCCGCCCAGTAGTTACTGCGCGGGCGCCACGAAGGCGTCCACGCCGGTCTCGCGCTTGAAGTCCGCCAGGTAGTGGGTGGCCGCGTCCTTGGTGGGGAAGCTGCCCAGGCGCACCCGGTGCCAGGTGCCGCGGCTGGGGACATCCGCGTCCACCAGGTACGGCGCGTAGCCCTTCTCCCGCATCGAGGCGGCGAAGCGGTCCGCGTCCGCCTTGTCCTGCGAGGCGTGCAGCTGCAGCGTCCAGCCGGTCTGCGGCGCGGCGGCGGGCATGGGCGCGCGCGGCGGCGGGACCGCCAGCTTCACGCTCTTGGCGCGGGCGGGATCGCGCGCCTCGGCGGGCGCGGTGCGCGTGGCGACGGGCGTCTGGGGGACGGTCCCCTTCGGCGCGGCGGGCGCCGGCGGTGCGGCCTCGGCGACCTCGGGCTTCGACTCCTCGACCACCGGGGCGGGCCTGGGCGCCTCGGCCGGCGGCTTGGCGGCCTCGGCGACCACCACCGCGGGCTTCGACTCCGGCGGCTTCGGCTGGGCGGCGGGCCTGGGCGGCTCCGGCACGGCCTTCTCGGTGAGCGTCTTCTGGAAGGTGAGCGCCGGCTCCTCGTTCACCTTCTGCATCGCCGCGGCCTTCTCGTCGAGCGCGGTGAGGAGGTCGTGGCTCTGCGCGCCGCGGTCGGCCTCGGAGAGCTTCTTGCCCACCACCACGCCGAGGACGAACACGGCGCCCAGCACCACCATGCCCGCGACCAGCAGGCTGACGATCTGCCGGCTGTCGAGGGAGAGATCCAGCTTGTCTTTCATCCGGTGTGCGTCGCGCATGTGCACGGCCCTGTAGCGAGCTGTCTCTCGACGGTAGACCCACCCCAGGGGGCGGTCAAATTCACGCCAGGCGGCGCGCGAACCCCGCGGCCAGCTTCTCGCGGGTGCGGTCGAGGTGCTCGATGAGGACCTTGGTCTCCGCCAGGACCGGCATGAAGTTGGTGTCCCCGCCCCAGCGCGGCACCACGTGGTGGTGCAGGTGGTCCGGGATGCCGGCGCCGGCGACGTGGCCCAGGTTCATCCCGATGTTGAAGCCGTCCGGCGAGTACGCCTCCCGGATCACCTCCACCGAAAGCTGGAGCAGCCGCTGCAGGTCCACCAGCTCCGCCTCCGACAGCGCGCTGAAGTCGGCGCCGTGCCGCCGGGGGATCACCATCACGTGGCCGGAGTTGTACGGGTACTTGTTCAGCATCACGAACGAGGACGCCGTCCGCGCCACCATGAGGTTCTTGCGGTCGTTCTCCTCGCCGGTCTCGGCGGGGAAGAGGCAGAAGATGCAGCCCTTCGGCTTCTCGCCGGCGATGAGCTCCATCCGCCAGGGCGCCCAGATCGGCTGCATGCGCGAAACGCCTCCGCTACCAGCGGGTCGGGGGCGCGGCCGCCATCGCCGGGCCGGAGATCGCGTCCGCCGGCTCACCCATGGCGGGCGGCGTGGAGGAGGACGGCGCGGCGGGCAAGGGCGCGGGCGCGTCGGATGCGTCCGCCTCCGGGCGCTCGCGCGAGGGAGAGAGGCCCATGGGGTTCAGCCGGTCGCGCAGCTCCTTGCCCACGGTGAACGAGAGCGAGCGCCGTTCCGCGACGGTGACCTTCTGGCCGGTCTTGGGGTTGCGGGCCTCGCGCGCGCGACGCCGCTTCACCGCGAAGCTGCCGAAACCGCGGATCTCGATCCGCTGCCCGTCCCGCAGCGCGTCCACCATGGTGTCCCAGATGGCGTTGACGATGGACTCCACCGCGCGCCGGGGCACGTGCGGCACCCGTTCGGCGATCGTCTCGATCAGCTGGCTCTTGGTCACGGCGCGGTCCCCCTACTGCCCTTCCACGATCGGCATCCGGTACTGCAGGCCCATTCCACCGCCCAACCCTTCCAACACCGAGGAGGCCGCGCCACCTACCATCGATCGCGCCCCGTCTCCAAGCAGCTCTTCGAGGAGCTTCTTGTCCTTGTGCGGGTACTCGAGCTCCGGCGGCTCGTCCGTCATGCCCGCCATCTTCCCGGCGGCGGCCACCGCGTCCTCGAAGCCGCCCAGCTCATCCACCAGCTTGAGCTCCTTCGCCTGCCGCCCGGTGAACACCCGCCCGTCCGCGCTGGGGCGGACCTCGTCCACCTTCAGCTTGCGGCCGTCCGCCACCGCCTCGATGAACTGTTCGTGGACGTCCTTGAGGACGTCCTCCAGGTAGGACCGCTCCTCCGGCGTCATGTCGCGGAACATGCTGCCGGAGTCCTTCCGCTTCCCGGCGGTGAGCGTGCGCATCTCCACGCCCGCCCACTTCATCAGCCCCGACACGTTGGGGATCTCGAAGATGACGCCGATGGATCCGGTGAGCGTGCCCGGGTTCGCGTACACCTTCTCCGCCGCGCAGGCGATGTAGAAGCCGCCGGACGCCGCGACGGAGCCCATGGACGCCACCACGTGCTTCTTCGCCGTGAGGTGGCGGAGCGCGGAGTAGATCTCCTGCGACGGGCCGACCGCGCCGCCGGGCGAATCAATCCGGACCACCACCGCCTTGATGTGCTCTTCCTCGGCGAACTCACGGATGGTCTTGAGCACCGCCTTGGAGTCGGTGATCGGGCCCGTCACCTCGACCACGCCCACCCGGTCCCCGGACGAGAGGCTGGACTTGCGCCCGGAGCCCAGCGCCATGGAGAGCACCACCAGGAAGCCGAACAGGCAGACCACCAGCCCGCCAAAGACGATCCCGATTACCCAAGCCGCCCGGCGGTCCACGCTCGTACCTCCCGAAATGGGCGGCCGACATTACCGGAACCGAAAAGAACGACAACACGCGCCGGCGCCGCGCGCGGTCCGCACCGCAAAAGATCGAACGCGTCAAGCTTGATCTGCGCGCGTCAGTCCCCGCAGCCCAGGGACGCTGATGTGGCCGGCTCAGGCGATCCAGCCGCCGCCGAGCACGCGATCGCCCTCGTAGAACACCGCCGCCTGTCCGGGCGCGATCGCGCGCGCGGGCGAGCGGAGCTCCACCTCCAGCCGCTCCTTCGAGGCGCTCGCCACCCGCGCCGCGGCGCCCGCGTGCCGGTGGCGGACCTTCACCTCCAGCTCGCGATCCGGCGCGGGCGGTTCCGCCGAGACCCAGGTCGGGCGGAGCACGGTGAAGCTGGCCCGCTCCACGTCCGCCGCCGTCCCCACCACCACGCGCCGCGCGTCCGCCTCCAGCCGCTGCACGTAGAGCGGCTGGTCCGACGCCACGCCGAGCCCGCGGCGCTGCCCCACCGTGAAGCGGTGCACGCCCGGGTGCTCGCCCAGCACCCTCCCCTCCCCGTCCACGATCTCGCCCGGCGGCTGCGGGCCGGCCACCTTCTCCACGAAGCCGGCGTAGTCGCCGTCCGGCACGAAGCAGATCTCCATGCTCTCCGGCTTGGCGGAGGTGGGGAGCTGATGGCGGCGCGCCACCTCGCGGACTTCGGGCTTGGTGAGATCGCCCACCGGGAAGACGAGGTCCTTCAGCTCGCCCTGGCCCAGCGTGAAGAGGAAGTAGCTCTGGTCCTTCTGCCGGTCGCGCGCGCGCTCCAGCGCGTACCGCCCGTTGGACTCCCCCACCCGCGCGTAGTGGCCGGTGGCCAGCTTCGCGCCCAGCGACCGCGCGCGCTGGAGCAGGAAGTCGAACTTCACGCGCTGGTTGCAGGCCACGCACGGGATGGGCGTGCGGCCCGAGACGTACTCGCGCACGAAGGGCTGCACCACCTCCGCCTTGAACAGCTCCTCCACGTTCGCCACGTAGAACGGGATCTGGAGCGCGTCCGCCACCGCGCGCGCGTCGTCGATGTCGTCCGGGCTGCAGCAGGAGCCGCACTTCGCCGCGCCCTCGTAGGACCAGACGCGCAAGGTGATGCCGATCACCTCGTGGCCCTGCTCCTTCAGCAGCGCGGCCGCGGCCGAGGAATCCACCCCACCGCTCATGGCGACGACGACGCGCATCTTCACAGCTTATCCACAGTCTCCGGCGCGGCCTTGTCCCACAGTCGACACATTCGATCCAGGCCTGGCGATGCTCCACAGGCGGGCCAACCCATGGCAAGGAAAGCAGTTTTTCTGGGCACCAGAGGCTGCGGGCGCCGGATCCGCCTCCTCGGGCTCCCAGAGAGTTGGCTTGCCGGCCAATCCTGTGGACATCTCTGTGGACAACGTCACGGGCGGGGTCCTTTCGACCAATCGCGCAGAAGCTCGCCCAGGCCGGCCTCGGTGTTGTGCTCGGGATGCTCCAGGACGCGGTCCAGGAGGTACCGCGTGGCCTCCCCCACCGCCGGGGACGGACCCACGCCCAGCACCTCCATGATGCGGGACCCGTTCAGCGCCAGGTCGCGGGCGCGGAGCGGCGGGTTGGACGCCAGCACGCCGTCCACGCGCGCCTGCAGGTCCCGCGCATTCATCCCGAAGACCGCCTCCGTCACCGGGATCGCGGCGGGCACCAGCTCGCGGCCGATCGCCGCCACCCAGCGCCGCACCTGTGCGTCCGTCCACGAGGCCGACCCGGGCCGCAGCGGGTGCCGCCGGAGCTGCACCACCTGGTCGATCACCTTGTTGGGGTACGTCAGCCGCCGGAGCAGCGACTCCTGGACCTCCGCAGGCAGCGGGTGCAGGAAGACGGACCACCGCACCTCCAGCGCAGCCGGCGTCCCGGCCAGCCGCGCGGGCGGTTGGCTGTGCTCCGGGGCGATCCGGGAGAGCAGCCCGGTGTCCCGGAGGATCTCCACGCCGGCGTCCGGGTGATCGGAGAGGAGCAGCCGGGTGAGCTCTTCGCGCACGCGCTCCTGGGCGACCTTCTGGAACACGTCCAGGCTCTCGGGGATGGCCGCCAGGGTTCCCGCTTCCAGCGAAAAGCCCAGCGTGGAGGCGAAGCGCGCGGCGCGCAGGCAGCGCAGCCCATCCTCCCGGAAGCGGGCCAGCGGGTCGCCCACCGCGCGGATAACGCGGTCCTTCAGGTCCTGCTGCCCGCCGAAGGGATCCTCCAGCTCCTTGCGGACCGGGTCGTACGCCATGGCGTTGATGGTGAAGTCGCGGCGGGAGAGGTCTTCGCGGACGTCCATCCGGAACTCCACCGTCTCCGGCCGCCGCCCGTCGAGATAGGCGCCCTCGGTGCGGAAGGTGGTGACCTCCACGTGCATGCCGCGGCTGATCACCGTCACCGTCCCGTGCTGGATGCCGGTGGGGATGACCTTCTTGAACAGCGCCTGCACCTGCGCCGGGAGCGCGGAGGTGGCCACGTCGTAGTCCTTGGGCGCGCGCTCGCGGACCAGGTCGCGCACGCAGCCGCCCACCAGGAACGCCTGGTGCCGGTC
>DATBSS010000635.1:0-3835 GCA_036559665.1 Myxococcaceae bacterium | reverse complement strand
CAGCGGCGTGTGAAGGAGCTGGCCTCGCTGCGGGACCGGCTGGTGTCGCGTCTGGGCCAGGTCGGCCTCCAGTCGCGGGGGCTGGGCGTCGAGGAGGTGCAGCGGCTGCATTACGAGCTACTCAACCCCGCTGCCTCGCGCCTCCGCGCGGAGGGCCCGGCCCTCCGCCTCCGCGACAACCTCTGGAGCGAGGCGTTCCTCGCGAAGGGCCACGCGGCCCTGCGCGAGTACACCGAGGCGGAGCAGTTGGTGTCCGAGGACATGGAGGACGCGCGCGGGCACTTTCGACATGGCGGCGTCTACCGCAGGGCGTGCTCGCTCAAGGTGCTGCCGGAGGGCGGCACCGAGTATTTCTCCGCGCGCGCCCTCCAGTCGCTCTTCACCCGCGGCCCCGACGGGGCGGACGTGCCGTTCGGGTACAGCCTGGCAGTGGCCGTCCATGTCGAGCCCCAAGCCTTCACGCGCTGGAAGCTCAACACGCAGCACAAGCTGGTCGACGCCCTGAGGAACGCCATCCCCTTCCTCCAGAGCCGGGACATCAGCCAGGAGGTGGAGGACGGGGCGAAGCAGCACAGCATCCGGAGCCTCTTCCACGAGCTCAACGAGATGGCCACCAAGGTGGTGACGCTGTCGGTGACGCTGCTGTTGGAAGCGCCCACGTTGGAGGACCTGGACCGGCGCACCGAGGTGGCACGGGCCGCCTTCTCGCGCGCGGGCAACTCGGAGCTGATGGTGGAGGACGTGGCGCAGGTGCCGGCGTTCCTCTCCACCTTGCCAGGTGCCGGCCCGTACCAGCTTCGCAGGAAGGGCTGCACGTCGCGGAACGCCGCCGACTTCCTCCCGGTGTTCCTGCCCTGGCGCGGGGGCTCCAAGGCGTCCAGCCTGCTGCTGACGCCCTCCGGCGAATTCTTCCGCTTCGCGCTGTGGGACAAGTCGGTCGGCCCCAACGCCTTTCACGGCCTGGTGGCCGCGGACACCGGCTCCGGCAAGTCCTTCACCGTGGGCGCGCTGGTGCTGGACTCGCTGGCGGCCGGGCTCGACGCCATCCTCGTGGACAACGGCCGGAGTTGGGAGCCGCTCACCACGCTGATGGGCGGCGTCCACGTCCCGGTCGATCTCAACACCTCCATCTGCCCGTTCGGGCCGTACGCCGCCGTCGCCGACGCCGCCGGCGAGTTGGACGCGGAGGCGGTGAAGCAGGTGGTGCGCTTCATTGAAGTCTGCGTGAGCGATTTCAAGCTGCCCGCCTTCGACCTCCTCCAGCAGGACCTCGTCGGCCGCGCGGTCATGCGCTGCTACCGCCAGTGCTTTCGCGCGCGCCCGGGCGAGCGCCCGCTGATGGGCGACTTCCGCGACGCCCTCCAGCAGACGGCGCAGGACGCCGCCGCCGCTCAGCATGACCGGGCCATCGCCGCCGAGCTGTGCCTGCGGCTGCGGATGTTCTGCGACGAGGACGGGCTGTACTCGCGGTTCCTCAACCGCCCCTCGCAGCTCCGCTTCGATGCGCGGCTGCTGACGTTCGAGCTGGAGAAGGTGTCGAAGGACCCTCTGACGAAGCGGATCGCCATGGCGGCCATCATGGAGGCGGTGGGCAACCGCGCCGCCGCCCGGCGCGCCCGCACCATGTTCGTGGTGGACGAGGCGCACGAATTTCTCGGCAACGACCCGGCGGTGGAGGCGTTCCTCGGCGGCTGCTACGCGAAAATGAGGAAGTACGACGTGGCCTGCTGGGCCATTAGCCAGAAGTTCGAGACGTTCATGTCCAGCAGGGTGGCGCCGGTCATCATCGGCAACTCGTCGCTCCGGCTCTTCCTCTCCCACTCGTCCGGGCACCAGGTCATCGGCCGGTACTTCGGGCTCCCTCCCCGGGCCGTGGCCGAGTTCGCCCGCCTGGAGAAGCGGAACGGCCATTTCTCAGACGTGTTCCTGACCTACGGCCCTCGGATGGCGACGGTGCGCGTCGCCATGCACCCGCTGGCCTACTGGATTCTCACCACAGACGGCGAGGACCGGGCGCTCCTGGAGCGCGCCGCCGCGAAAAACCCAGGGCTGGACCGGTTCGAGCTCCTCAAGGAGCTCGCCGCCCGCTACCCCCACGGCGCCAGGAACGCCTCCGCCGCCCGGGCGGCGTGACTTCCCACGGAGCCTCGAATGCGCCCTCTTTCACGCAGCGCCTGGTCCATCCCTCTCGCCACTGTCCTCGTGATCGCCCTGGTGGCGGCGCCGGCCCGCGCCGACATGCTCGGCGGGGACTTGCCACTCCTGGGCGGCCTGATCGCCCAGACGGCACAGACGGTGACGACGCTCGGGGAGACCCTCTCCACCCTGCGGCAGTCCTACGAGCAGGCCAAGCGCGTGGCCGGGTACGCGGACGACGCCTACCGCGCGTTCCAGGCGTTCCAGGGCTACTCCGCGGAGCTGTTCGCGAAAGACTTGGTGCAGGGCCTGGAGACGGCGTACCCGGACGTGGGCTACTTCCGCCGGGAAGCGAGCGGCGCCGGGCCCTGGGCGCGCGGCTCGGGTGAGTTGCAGCGACTGCTCCGCCTCTGTATCGGCGGGCCAACCGGGAGCTGCGGGGAGTTCCAGGAGGCCGTCTCCTACCAGCAGACGCGTCAAGCGCTGGCGGAGACGTTTGGGACGGGGCCGGAGGGCGCGTTCGACATCGCCGCGGCCGACCACGAGACGGCCGTCGCCCTCGCCAGCGGGAGCGCCCAGCAGGGCCGCAGCGAGCACGCCCGCCAGCTGTCGGAGGCGCTCCTGCGCCAGTGCGACGGCCGGGCAGGGGAGGGCGGTAGCTCGCTGGCCGCCTGCCAGGCCGCGGCGGCCTCGGCCTCCATTGAGGCGCTCAAGGTGAACGCGGACCTCGCCGACCAGGTGGCCGCCGGCACGCGCGTCATGGCCATGCAGCTCCAGTTGCAGAACCAGCAGCGCAAGCGCGAGCTGCGCGAGGCCGAGGAGCGGCGGGCGCTCCTCGTCGAGGGGGCGCGGCAGGCCACCGAGCGGCCCCAGGCGCTGGACTCGGACGGCTTCAACCTCATCGAGGGCGGCACGCCATGACTCGCACCTCCCGCGCCTTGGTGGCGCTGCTTCTCACCGCACTCCCGGCGCTCGCGCTCGCCGCCGGCCCGCAGGCGCTCTCGCTCAAGTCGGGCGCGCCGGCCGAGCTGCTCGGCAAGACGCTCGCCATCGCCCGGGGGCTGTTCGCGCTCAGCCTGGTGGTGGGCCTGCTGGTGGAGGCGTTCAGCGACTCGCCGGACAAGGCGAAGGGCTACGGAGGCGTGGCCTGGCGCGCGCTCGTGGTGGTGGCGCTGCTGGCCGGGTACTCGAAGCTGTTCGGCACCGTCATCGTTACCGCGGAGGCGCTGGCGGAGCGGATTGCGCCGCAGGAGGTGTGGGACCGATTCGCGGAGCAGACGGATAAGTCCAGCAAGGCCCTGGCCGAGCGCGCCCAGAAGAGCGCCGCCGAGCACGGACAGCTCGGCGCGGTGGACGTCCTGTCCTCGTCGAGCGTCGTCGCCAACTACGTGGGGGGTGCGCTGTTCGACACCCTCGTCGCGGTGCTGGTCATGCTGGGCCAGGCGTTCCAGTGGGTGTTTGGCCAGCTCTCCCGGATTCTCCTCGCACTGTTCTACGTCCTCGGGCCCTTGGCTCTGGTATTCCACATCCCGGGCCCGTCGAAGACGGCCGGCAAGTGGTTCAGCGCGTTCGTCACCATCGCGTGCTGGCCCATCCTCTCTGCCGTCCTGCTGGCGATCGCCACCTCGCTGATGTTCCGGACCGACGACGCCGCGCTGAGCGGCGAGTTCTCCACCGCCTTCGGCGCGGTGGCCTCGGC
>DATBSS010000634.1:0-10836 GCA_036559665.1 Myxococcaceae bacterium | reverse complement strand
CGCAAGTGGGTGGGGGCGCTGGACGCCTCGCGGAAGCTGGCGCGCGAGGGAGGGCCGATCCCCTCGGCGCAAGAAGTGCGCGAGCACCCGGGGACGTGGCGCTCCGCCCTGTATGACGCCGTGCGCGGTGCCCTCACGCCGGAGGCGGTGAAGGCGCTGATCCCGGCCGCCGAAGCGCTGGACGAGCTGGCGGCGACGGGCCCGGGCGGCGACGCCACGAAGCTGGCCGACTACGTGACCTGGGCGGCCGCGCAGGACTTCAAGCGCCGCGGCCCGCTCGCGGAGCAGTACCGGAAGGTCGTCAAGCACGAGCTCTCCGCCCCGGACACCAGGGCCCTTCTCGAGGCCGCCGAGGCCGCGCGCCAGCCGGACCTGGTCTTCGGCGTGCTGCACCGCGGAGGGCTGATGGGCCAGGAGCGCGCCCGCCTCGCCGAGCTGCTCAAGACCATCCAGGATCCCTGGTTCCACTGGCTGGCGGCCGAGGAGCTGGGCTTCGCGGACTTCCTCCAGGGCGACTACGCGAAGGCGAAGGGTGAGCTCACCAGCGTGCCCGGCGGGTGCCGGGACGTGTCGCTCACGTTCCGCTGCGCCTGGCTGGACGTGCGACTGGCGGAGCTGTTCACCGAGTTGCACCAGTTGGACGCGGCCAACGAGACCGCCCTCCGCGGCCTGGACCGCGCCAGGAAGCTCGGTGAGTGGGGCCTGGAGCAGCGACTCCTCCAGTACCTGGGCCAGGTCGCCCGGCTCCGCCGCGAGCTGCCGCTGATGCGCGCGTACATCCTGGAGCTGCTGGCGCAAACGGCCACCCTCGATCGGAAGGAGCTATGCCCGATCCGGAACGACGCGTACGAGTTCCTGGCCAGCGGGGACCTCCTCAACCTCAAGCCTGACCAGGCGGCGCAGGAGCTGGCCAAGCGCGACGACCGTTGCCCGGTGCCCGACCTGTTCCGGAACTGGCTGCTCATCGACCTGGCCAGGCAGAAGCACCAGACCAGCGGGCTTCCCCAGGTCCGCGCGGAGCTCCAGTCGCTGCGCGAGGGGCCGCTCACCTCGGGCCAACGCCTCTACGCGTCCCATCTGATCGCCGAGGCGGAGCGGCTGGAGGGCCTCCCCTTGGCCGTCCAGCACCTGGAGGAGGTCGTCCGGGGCGCGGACGCCCTCCCGGACGACCCCGACGCGCAGAAGGCCCGCGCCTACGCGGTCACGGCCCTGGTGCGGGACGCCGGGCGGCGCAACGCCTGGGACGAGGTGCTCCGACGCGCGGCGGTCGGTCGCCGCTTCCCGGAGCCGCCGCGCTGCGTGCTCGCGGTGGACTCCAACGACGAGATCCAGGTGATCGCGGGGCGGGACCGGGACGGCCGGGCGTTCGGCGAGTACCGCGACGACGTCAAGGACCACTTCGAGCTGCTGAAGAGCTTCCGGGGCGTGGTGCCGGAGTCGATGGTGGCCCGCCTGCGCCCATGCGAGACCATCGACGTGCTGGCGCTTCCGCCGGCTGCCGGGCGCAAGGAGCTCCTCCCGCCGGAGCTGGCGTGGAGCTACCGGATGCGGGCGCCGGCCATGGTCCCTCCGGGTCCGCGCAAGCGGCTGATCGTCACCGGCGTCCAGCCCCCAGAGGGTCTCGGCCTTCCCCGGCTCGCGAACTGGGAGCTGCCGCAGGGGGTGAACGGCAGCACCCAGGTCATCAGCGGCCGGGAAGCCCAGCCGGACCGGGTGGTGGAAGCGATGCGGGACGCCAGCGAGATCGTCTTCAACACGCACGCGCTGGCGAGCTCCACGTTCTCTCCCTCGTACCTGGTGCTGTCGCCGGACCCCTTGGGGCGCTTCGAGCTGTACGACAGCGTCGTCCGCAAGGTGAAGCTCACCCGGGCGCCCATCGTCTTCCTGGGGGCCTGCAACGCGGCGGAGACCGTGCCCGGTTCGCATGAGCCCCTGAGCCTGCCGGAGTCCTTCATCGCCGCCGGGGCCCGGGCGGTGCTCGCGCCAGCGGCCAAGGAGGTGCCCGACGTGTACGTGGGGAGGTTCTTCGAAGAGGTGGCGCAGCGCATCAACGGAGGCACACCTCCCTCGGTCGCCACGCGGGACCTCCGGGTGAAGTGGGGGTCCCAGCCACAAGGCGAATGGACCCGCGACGTCCTGGTCTTCGAGTAGCCGGCCGGGGTCCCGGGAACAAATCGAGGTAATCGCGTCTGCTTCCCGGGGACCCGTCTGGACGGGCCTCCGGGAGCCCTACATGGAACGGGTGACGTTCGCCATCCGCTGGGACGAGGAGGAGCCTTGTCAGCTCGTCTACATCGTCGACAACGGGGTGGTGAAAGCGACCACCGTACAGTCGAGGAAGGGGTTGCTGGTGGTCCGGTACGACGTGGAGGCGGCGGCCTCCCACCAGCTGGAGTGGTCGCTGCTCTTCCTGAGGGAGACCCGATCGAACCTGGAGGCCATCTACCAGCGCGACGGCGGCGATCGCCGGTCGCTCGCCCGCGTGACGACGGCCCTGAACCACTGGTCGTCCGGGGGCGCGGCATGACGCCCCGGAGCGCGCGGTGATGGAGACCTTCATCTGGCAGCCGGTCCGCGACGTGCTGACCTGGGACGCGCCATACGCCACCGGGCTCTTCCTGGCCACCTCCGCCGTCCTGTTCATGCTGGCCATGTCGCGCGTGGGGGCGCCGCAGGGGACCGCGCTCCGGCTGGCCGCGTTCGGCGTGCTGGCGGTGAGCGTGGCCAGGCTGCTGTGGGGCGGCGCGTGGGGCTGGGCCCTGGCCGCCCTGCCGGCGCTGATCGTCCTGCAGCACGGGCTGTACCTGCTCCGGGACAAGCCCCGCTTCGTCGACCCGCGGGACGACGGCGTCCAGCTCCGCGAACGGGTGGCGCCGTTCTTCCACCGCGAGGTCGAGGACGTCATCAGCAACAGCGGGCGCCACTTCGACGAGCGCACCATCACCCTGCGGTACGGGCTGGCGACGCTGGTGCTCTTCCTGCTGGGGCTGATGCTGTTCGAGACGCTGAGCCCCGGCACCCGCTGGTACCAGGAGGCCTGGGGCCGGGCGACCTCTACGCTGGACGAAGGCATGCTGGCGGCGACCCGGCTGGGCGCGATCGGCGCGTACCTGTCGGTGGTCTTCCACCTGGGCGCGCGCGGCGTCCGCCACGACATCAGCAGCAGCTCGGCCATCGGGGCGGCGGCGACGCTGGTGGCCGGGCCCATCGTGGCCACGGTAGCGGCCAGGGTCCTGGGCGGGACGCGGACGCCGGCGGACGCCACCGACGCGCTCTACTTCTTGGCGGGGCTCGCCCCGCGCGTGGCGATCCTGGCCGTCGAGGAGGTCGGGTCGCGGCTCTCGGGAAAGATGGCCGCCCGGCCCGCCGACCGCACCGTGCCGCTGCAACGGGTGCGCGGGATGCTCCCGCGCATCGTGGACCGCCTGGGAGAAGAGGGCATCCTGGACGTGAGCGGCCTGGCGATGGCGGACCCGCTGAAGCTCCAGCGCAACTGCAACTTCGACAAGCGGCAGATCCTCAACTGGATCGACGAGGCGCTGCTCATCCACCTCGCTCCGTCCGCCTGGGAGCGGCTGGTGGGCGCGGAGGTGACCGGCGCCATCGACCTGGCGTGGTACTGGGACGGGGACGCGGCCCGGACCGCCAGGGGCCTGAAAAAGGTCGCCGGGGTCGCCGACCTGGCGCCGGAGGTCATGGCGGACATGGCGTGCCGGGCGTTCGAGGACGCCCAGGTGCGGCTGATCTGGGTGCTCTACCAGCTGGAGACGAGCGAGGTGGAGGCGGGGGCGTCAGGCCCCAAGGGCCGGGGCCTCTACCCGGTGCCGCCGCTCCGGCACACCACGCCGGATCCGGCGTCGTTCAAGCGGCCATAGCCCGACTTCAGGGCTAGGCTGCGCCCCCGCGACTCGGACCTAAAAGCGACGGGGGCGAGCTGTGGCGAACATGAACGACGTGCTGGCGGTGATCCTGGGCGGCGGCCGGGGCACGCGGCTGCACCCTTTGACCGCGGAGCGCTCGAAGCCGGCGGTGCCCATCGCCGGGAAGTACCGGCTGATCGACATCCCCATCTCCAACTGCATCCACTCCGGCATCTTCAAGATCGCCGTGCTCACCCAGTTCAACTCCGTCTCGCTCCACCGCCACATCGCCCAGACCTACGACTTCGACCACTTCCACACAGGCTGGGTACAGATCCTCGCCGCCGAGCAGACGCCCACCTCCGAGTCCTGGTACCAGGGCACCGCGGACGCCGTGCGCAAGCAACTCTCGGAGATCAAGAGCGCCAACGCGCGCTGGGTGATCGTCCTCGCCGGCGACCACCTCTACCGCATGGACTACGCCCACTTCCTCGCCCGCCACCTGGAGCTGGGCGCGCAGATCACCGTGGCCGTCCAGCCCATTGCCCGCCACGACGCGGGGCGCTTCGGGGTGCTCAAGCGCGACAAGGAATTCCGCATCACCTCGTTCGCCGAGAAGCCGAAGAACCCGGCGGTGCTGGCAGAGATGACCAGCCGCGACGACCCGGAGAAGCCGTTCCTGGGCTCGCTGGGCATCTACATCTTCGACATGCAGGTGCTCCTCCAGGTCCTGGAGAACCCCGCCTGGTCCGACTTCGGCAGCGACATCATCCCGCGCTCGCTCACCACCCACCGGGTGATGGCCTACGAGTTCTCCGACTACTGGGAGGACATCGGCACCATCCGGTCCTTCTACGACACCATGCTGGGCCTCACCGGCCCCAACCCGGTGTTCAACTTCTACGACCCGGAGCGGCCCATCTACACCCACGCCCGCTTCCTCCCCGGCTCCTTCGTCGAGGACAGCCGGCTGGAGCGGGTGCTGCTGTGCGAGGGCTCCCGCATCCGCAAGGCCGAGGTGTGCGACTCCATCATCGGCGTCCGCAGCAGCATCGGCGAAGGCGCCAAGGTGAAGTCCTGCGTGGTGATGGGCGGCGACGAATACGACCTGCCGGGCGAGGCGAAGGTGCCCATCGGCATCGGCCCCGGCGCGGACATCGAGGGCGCCATCCTCGACAAGAACGCGCGCGTCGGCGAGGGAGTCGTCATCCGCCCCTGGCCCCGCGGCACGCCGGACATCGACACCCGCTCCCACGTGGTGCGCGACGGCGTGGTGGTCGTCCCCAAGGGCGCGGTCATCCCGCCGGGCACGCGCATCGCGCCGGACTAGCCTCATGCTCGACCACGTCACCATCGAGCCCTCGCGGGTGTGCGCCCACGGGCCGATGGCCGCGCTGGAGCTCTCCAGCCCCGTCCCCGGCGCGATCCGCATCCGCCTCTCGCCCAGCTCTCGCGAGTCCAACCTCCGCCATCCCGCCCTCCCCGAGAAGTCGTCCTACGGCGTGGTGCGGGACGGCGCCGGGCCGCTCGGTGCCGTGAGGGAGGGGCACCTCCTCCGGGTGGACGCCGAAGGCGCGCGGCTCCAGCTCGACCTCCGCTCGCTGGCGTTCACCTTCCACGGCGGCCAAGGCGAGGTGATGGAGGGCCTGGGCGCCCGCACCGACGTGCGGCCCGGCTACCCGGTGCCGCGCTACCGCTCCACGCTGGAGCTGCGCGCCCGCCCCGGCGAGGCGTTCCTCGGCTTCGGCGAGAAGGTCGGCCCGCTGGACAAGCGCGGCCTGCGCTTCACCTTCTGGAACACCGACGTGGTGCCGCACCACCCGGACACCGACCCGCTCTACGCGTCCATCCCGTTCTTCGTCTCGCTGCTGGACGGGCGAGCGGTGGGCGTGCTCCTGGACGAGCCCTGGCGCTCCGAGGTGGACGTGTGCCTGGCCGACCCGGACCGCGTCCGCTGGGAGTCCGCCGGCCCGGAGCTGGACCTCTACCTGCTCGCGGGCCCCACCTTTGGCGCCGTGCTGGAGCGCTACTCCGCGCTCACCGGGCGCGCGCCGCTGCCGCCCTTGTGGAGCCTGGGCGTGCACCAGTCGCGCTACGGCTACGAGAGCGCGCGGGAGATCCGCGACCTGGTGTCCGCCTACCGCGCCAACGGCCTGCCCCTGGACGTCGTCCACCTGGACATCGACTACATGGAGGGCTTCGAGGTCTTCAGCTGGGAGCGCTCGCGCTACCCGGAGCCGGCGGCGCTGGTGAAGGAGGTGGCGCGGGACGGCGTGCGGCTGGTGACCATCGTCGACCCCGGCGTGCGCGTGCGCGAGGGCTACCGCGTCTACGACGACGGGATGGCGCGCGGCGTGTTCGTGCGCCAGGACCGCGGGGACGTGCTGGTGGGCGAGGTGTGGCCGAAGCGCGCCGCCTTCCCCGACCTCACCCGGCCCGACGTGCAGTCGTGGTGGGCGGGCTGGCACCGGGAGCTCCTGGAGGCGGGCATCGCCGGCATCTGGAACGACATGAACGAACCGTCCTGCTTCTCGGTCGAGGACGGTGGCAAGACGCTCATCCCCTCCGAGACGCCGCTCGGGCTGCACGGTGACATCGAGGGCAAGACGCTCCCCTACGACGCGCGCCACGGCGACAAGCGGCACATCGAGGTGCACAACGTCTACGGCCTGGGGATGTGCAAGGGCACCTTCGAGGCCTTCACCCGCTATCGCCCCGACAAGCGCCCCTGGGTGCTCAGCCGCGCCGGGTACGCCGGCATCCAGCGCTACGCAGCCATGTGGACCGGCGACAACTCCAGCCACTGGACCCACCTCGAGATGTCGGTGGCGATGCTGCTGGGCCTGGGGCTCTCCGGCGTCCCGTTCGTGGGAGTGGACGTGCCGGGGTTCCTGGGGCGGCCGTCCGGCGAGCTGCTCGTGCGCTGGATGCAGGCGGCGGCGTTCTACCCGCTCTTCCGGAACCACTCGTCCAAGGGAACGCCCCCCAAGGAGCCGTGGCGCTTCGGGGAGGAGGTGCTGGGGCTGGCGCGCCAGGCGCTGGAGCGGAGGTACCGGCTGCTGCCGTCGCTCTACACACTGATGCGCGAGGCGTCCGTCTCCGGCGCGCCCCCGCTGCGCCCGCTGGTGTGGCACGCGCCGGACGACCGCGAGGCGGTGGTGACGTTCGACCAGTTCCTCTTCGGGGCCGATCTCCTGGTGGCGCCGGTGCTGCGGCCCGGGCAGACCCGGGAGCTGGCCTACCTGCCGCGCGGGCGGTGGATCCCCTTCTTCAACCTCCAGGCCGGCCCCGGAGATCCAGTCGAGGGTCCGGTGCACGTCATCGCCGACGCGCCGCTGGCCCACACCCCGTGCTGGCTGCGCGAGGGCGGCGGCCTCGCCCTCACCGAGTCCGCCCTCCACACCACCACCGCCAACTGGAAGGTCCTCGAATGGCACCTGGCGCCGGGCGCCGGCGGAGTGCGTGCGTCGCTCTACGAGGATGAGGGCGACGGCTATGGGCAGTCGCGGACCACGGAAGTCCGAGGACAAATGGAGGGGAAGGCGCTGGTGCTGGAGCGGCGGGTCTCCGGGCAGCTCCCCCTGGAGCGCGACCACGACACGCTCCACTTGTACGGGCTGCCGGGCTCGCCCGGCGTGGAGGGCGCGGAGGTGCTCAGCGCGGAGCCTGGGCACCTCATCCTCCGTACGCCCGCGACCTGGACACGGGTTTCCGTGCTAAATCGAGCTCCCTGATGGGCGTGGAGATCGACCTCGCCGAGAGCCTGGATCACGCGCTGGAGCTGCTGGCAGCGGCCGACCCGGAGGTCCGCCCGGTCGCGGGCGCCACGGACATGGTGCTGCGGTTGCACGGCGGCCGGCTGAAGGCGAAGCGGCTGGTGTCCATCGCCGACGTCCCGGAGCTGTCCTTCATCCAGTCGGACCACCACTCCACCCGCTTCGGCGCCGGCACCTTCCTCTCCGACCTGCTGGCCAACGAGGACTTCTGCGCCGAGTACCGCTGCGCCGCGGACTCCCTCCGCCAGTTCGCCAGCCCGCAGATCCGCAACCGCGCCACCGTGGGCGGCAACGTCGGAAACGCCTCTCCTGCCGCGGACATGGTGCCACCGCTGATCGCCCTCGAGGCGCAGATCACGCTCGGCTCGAAAGCGCGCGGCATGCGCACCGTCCCGATGGAGGACGTCTTCCTCGGCTTCGGGAAGACCTCCATCGCCCCGGACGAGCTGATCATCGAGGTCACCGTCCCCCGCCGCGCCTCCTGGTTCCAGGCCTTCGCCAAGTTCGGCAGCCGCAACGCCAACGTCATCGCGGTGGTGAACATGGCGCTCTGCCTGGACCTCGACGGCACGCGCATCCGCCGCGCCCGCGCCGCCTACGGGTCGGTGGCGCCCAAGACGCTCCGCGCGCTCCCGGTGGAACAGTTCCTCCAGGGGCGGGAGCTGGACGAAGCCACCGTGCGCGGCGTGGCGGAGGTGGTGCAACAGGCCGTCTCACCCATCGACGACGTCCGCGGCTCCGCCCGGTACAAGCGGAAGCTGGCGGTGAACGCCACCCAGGACGCGCTCGCCGCCGCCATGAAGCAGGCCCGGGGGACGAGATGAAGCACGAAGAGCTCACCCTCCAGATCAACGGCGCCAAGCGGACCGGCGTCTTCCCGCGCGGCACCCGGCTGCTGGACGCCATCCGCCGCCTCGGCTTCACCGGCACCAAGGAGGGCTGCGGCGAGGGCGAGTGCGGCGCCTGCTCCGTCGTCATCGACGGGAGGGTGGTGAACAGCTGCCTCGTCTACGCCAAGCAGGCGGTGGGGCAGAAGATCACCACCGTGGAGGCGCTCGGCGAGGGACACCCCGGCGGGCTCCACCCCTTCCAGCACGCGATGGTGGAGACCGGCGGCGTGCAGTGCGGCTTCTGCACGCCGGGGATGATCGTGTCCGGGGTGCGCTACCTGGAGGACGGCGGCCCGCTGGAGGACGCGCCGATCAAGGACGCGCTCTCCGGGAACCTCTGCCGCTGCACCGGTTACACGAAGATCGTCGAGGCGATGAAGCTGGCCGGGAAGCGGATGCGCGGCGGCTAGATGTTCGGCGCTTCCCAGTCATCATTCGCCGTGACGTTGCCGGCCGGGGCCGGCTTCTGCGGCGCCTTGCTCGCGATCGGCGTCTCCCAGTCATCCGAGGCCGTGATGCCGCCATCCACTTGCGGAGTCACAGCCGGGGTCACCTTGGCCTTCAGGTAGGCGGCGTCCTTGGAGGATCCGTCGAGCTTGGGGAACGTTGTTTCGCTGATGAGCGCGTCCTGAAAGGAGTCCGACCCGAAGTAGGCGGCGTCCTTGGAGGACCCGTCGAGCTTGGGATTGGTGACCTCCGAGATGTTGGAGGACGAGGTCGTGGTGGACGGTTGGACCGTCGGAGACGAAACCGGGGGAATCGGCAAGGGAAGCTCCGGGGAGAAGGGAACTCCGGGATTCTACTCCGATCGCGCCGTGCCCCGCTCGTGCGGCTAAGCTGATCGCCATCATGCCCAGCCCCGAATCCCTGAGCGTGGTCCACCAGCCGGCGCCGCGCGTGGACGCGGTGGACAAGGTCCGCGGCTTCACCCGCTACGTGGACGACTTCGACTTCCCCGGCCTCCTGTACTGCAAGGTGATCACCTCCGCGCACGCCCATGCCGAGGTCCTCTCCATCGACGTCTCCGAGGCCGCCGCGTCTGACGGCGTCTTCGCCGCGATCACCGCCAAAGACATCCCCGGCGAGAACCAGATCGGCGTGGCGACGGCGGACCAACCGCTGCTGGTGGAGTCGAAGGCGAGAATGATGGCGGACCGCCTCGCGCTGGTCGCCGCCGACACGCTCGAGAACGCCCGCGAAGCCGCCCGCAAGGTGAAGGTGCAGTACCGCCCGCTGCCGGTGGTAGCGGACACGGACGCGGCGCTGGCGTCGAACGCCCCCGCCATCCACGAGCGCGGGAACACCGTCGCCAAGAAGCAGGTCATCAAGGGGGACATGGACGCGGGATGGGCGAAGGCGAAGCACGTGCTCGAGCGCACGTACACCACCGGCTACCAGGAGCACGCCTACCTCGAGACCAACGGCGTCATCGCCGTCCCCGAGCAGGACGGGATGCTCACCATCTACGCCTCGGCGCAGTGCCCGTTCTACATCCAGAAGGCGGTGGCGCGGGTCCTGGGCAAGGACCTGGCCTCCATCCGGTGCATCCAGGCGGCCACCGGCGGCGCGTTCGGCGGCAAGGAGGACTACCCCTCCGAGCCCGCCGCCTGCGCGGCGCTCCTGGCGGTGCGCACCCGCCGCCCGGTGAAGCTGATCTACGACCGCGCCGAGGACATGGCGTGGTCCTCCAAGCGCCACCCGATGAAGATCGTCCACAAGCTGGGCGTGGACGCCGAGGGGCGCATCACCGCGTGCCAGGTGGGGCTCTACACCGACGCCGGCGCGTACAACGGCCTCTCCGCGGTGGTCGCCGAGCGCGCCAACGCCACCGCGCTGGGCCCGTACCGCGTGGACAACGTCCGCGTCGACACCTGGGTCGTCTACACCAACAACCTCTTCGGCGGCGCCTTCCGCGGCTTCGGCGCGCCGCAGGTCACCTTCGCCATGGAGGCGCAGCTCGACGAGGCGGCCGCGCGGGTGGGCATCTCCGCCGCGGAGATCCGCCGCCGCAACCTGCTGCGCCAGGGAGACGCCACCGCCACCGGCCAGGTGCTCCCGGAGAGCGTGGGCGCGCTGGAGACGCTGGAGCAGGCCGTCTCGCGCAGCCGCTACGAGGAGAAGAAGAAGGAGCTGGAGGCGTTCAACGCCGGCAGCGCGAACGTGAAGAAGGGCATCGGCATCGGTTGCTGCATGTACGGCTGCTGCCTGCACGCGGGCGGCCAGTTCCTGGAGGGCTCCGGCTCGCTGGTGCATGTGCGGCCGGACGGCTCGGTGAACGTGGCCATCGGCGGGACGGAGATCGGCCAGGGC
>DATBSS010000633.1:0-25013 GCA_036559665.1 Myxococcaceae bacterium | reverse complement strand
ATGCTCGGATGGGGGCAGCGGTGTGGACGCATTCCGGGGGAGCTGATCAAGAAGGCCGGGACTCAACACAGGGACGAAAGGTTGTGAACACTCAAGAGGTCGGCGCGCTGGTGAGGGTGTCCAGGGATGGCAGCTCCAGGCGGCAAGGAAAGCTCGATCGACCGGGAGGTCGTGAGAGAGATCCCTCCGGAGCCCATCCACCCCTGGACGGATTGGCGGAGCCAGCCCGAAGATCCAGGACATGGGGCCTGGAGGCCGGAACCCAACGTTCCGCGCCTCCCGGCACCCACGCCTCTGGAGCTTCCGCGCCGGTGGAGATCTTCATGAGCAAGACTCGTGTGCAGCTGGATTTCGACGACGCAGCGTATGGACAGCTTCAACGGCTCAAGGAGCGGAGCGGCAGCCGCACCAACGCGGAACTGATTCGCGACGCCATGAGTCTTTATGACTGGGTACTGTCCAAGCGTGAGCTCGGTTGGCAATTTCAGATCGAACGGGGCGGCGAAGTTGTTCGCTTGGAGATGTTGGGGTTGCCCGCACCGCGCGCCGTCGCGAACGCTGAATAACTTCTGCATGTGAGCACCTCGGCACAGGGTGAAGGAGAAGCGGTCGCGCTGGTCCAGGAAGATGTCCAGGCCTTCCAGCGCCTCCAGGTTCGTCCCGTGACCCAGCTCGAGCGCCAAGCCGAGCTGGAGCGCGAGACCCTCTCCCACAAGGCGCAGTTGGAGAAGGACCTCCTCCAGGCGGCCCACCGGCGCCGCCTGGACTTCCTCGGCTATTCGGTCCTGGTGGTGATCCTGGTGGGCGGTTTCATCTGCGGGATCCTCCCCAGCACCTGGGTTGGCGATCAGAAATGGGCGCAGAGCATCGCCTCGGCGGTGCTGGGCCTGCTGATCGGCCGCTACACCCTGCCGAAGAAGAGCTGAGAAGCGCTAGGGCCCGTGCTCCGGTAGCACCTTCACCCGCACCTCGTGGCGGCCGTCCAGGTCGCGCACCTCCACCTGGAAGCGGTGGTCGGAGCCGTGCTCCTGCTGGAGCTGGACGATCAACGCGGCGCGGGCGGCGGCGCGCTCCTCCGGCGTGGCGTCCCGGCGGAGGAGGGTGGTGGCCAGCCGCCGGCCGAGCGAGACCCGCAGCGGGCCCGACAGCGGTTGCACCTGCACCGCGGCACCGGGGAGCCGCGCCTCCAGCTGTTGCGCGAGGTCGGCCGGCAACCGGTCCCCCCAGATCTCCGCTTCCATCTCGTCACCCTCGCCGGAGCGGTGGATGCGCACCCAGATCTCGAACACCTGTGAACCGTTCGCGCGCGCCAGCTCCCCCAGGAGTGGCCCGGCGGCGTCCGCCTGGTCCGGGCTGGCGAGCCGGATCGCCAGGCGCTTGCCCACCTCGACCGCGTAGTGCGTGGGCACGCTCATTGCCAGCGCGGCGCCGGAGACGGCGGCCGCCGCCAGCGCCACCCAGCGGACGCGGAACCGGCGCGATGGGGCGGGGGCGGCGCGGGTATCGAACCGGGCGAGCAGCGCGCGCTCCAGCGCCTCGCGCGCGGTGGGGTCGCCCTCGGGAGGCGGGTAGAGGTGGGGCAGGAGAGACTCCGGATCTCTAGAATCCATTGGCCAACTCCTCCGGGAGCGTGGAGGCCCCCAGCTGCGCCCGCAGCTCGCGGACCACGCGCGAGAGGCGCTGTCGCACCGCCGCCTCGCTCAGCTCCATCACCGCGGCGATCTCCCCGTGGCGCAGGCCGTCCGCGAAGCGCAGTGAGAGCATCTCCCGCACCTCGCCCGGCTGGCGCTCCACGCACGCCCGCAGGGCGTCCAGCGCCTGGCGGGCCTCCAGGCGAGCGCCCGGGTCGGGCACCGGCTCTGGCGCCGGCAGCGAGAGCGGGTCCAGCGACGCCCCGCCGCGCCGCGCCCGGTCCACCACCGCGTTGCGCGCCGCCGTCAGGGCGTAGGCCAGCACGGTGATGCGCCGGGCGTCGATCCGGTCCAGCGACTCGACCAGGCGGGTGAACACCTCCGCCACCACGTCCTCGGCGTCCGGGGCCGGGCGGACCCGGCGGCGCACGTACCGGGAGACCGGGCCGTGGAGCAGGCGGTAGAGGCGCCGGAAGGCGTGGCGATCCCCGCGCTGGCTCCGGGCCAGGAGCCACGCCAGCCGCACGTCGCGGATCCGGTGCGCGAGCAACCTCATGCTGGTGGATACGGACGGCGCGCGAAGATGTGACGCGCGTCACGCGCGGCCGCCGTCCCCGTATTCGGTGCGCAGGTCATCAACCGGAACGGAGCGTGCCATGAAGCGGTCGATGTGTGCGGCAGTGGTCCTGGGAATGTTGTGGTCGAGCGCGGCGTGGGCGGCCGACACCGGCATCCGGGTGGTGATCCGGGTCCCGGCGGACGTCCAGGTCCCGGACGTGGAGGCGCTGCTCACCCGCATCGCCCCCCAGGGCCACCAAGGAGGGCTGCAGGTCTTCGCTCACAAGAAGGCCCAGAACGGGATCGACGAGACCCAGCTGGACCTGTGGGGGCCGACGCTGCCCCAGGCGGAGATCGAGGGCGCGCTCCGCGCCGGCTTCCCCGCCCTGTCCGGCGCCGAGATCGTGGTCAGCACCGTCACCGAGAAGCCGGCCATCCCCGACGAGTGCAAGGGCGTGAAGAAGGGCGGCAAGTGCAAGGTGGTCAGGCACGAGGAGCACGGCTCGCCGTAGCGGCCGGCCCCCGGGCCTTTCGGTTATTTCGCCGCCACCGCGCCGACGAGCGGCCGCGCCCGCTCCAGGAGCTGGGCGAATTCCTGGCGCTCGGCGCTCTCGGCGGGCGCGGAGGCGCGGGCGATGCGCAGGACCTGGTCGAAGTCCCAGCCCTGCGCGTGCGGGCTGCGGCGGAGCTTCTCTGCCGCGGCCATCACCGCGGAGGCGAAGCGGAAGTCCTGCGACGCCTGTTCGAAGGAGGACGCGAACGCGGAGGCGCGGAACGGGAACGCCCACTCGTCGGCGCGCTCGCCGCGCGGCTTCTTGGCGCGGATCCGCACCGTGGCCAGCGCCTCATGATCGGCGCCGGGCTGGAGCTCCAGCTCGTAGAGGGCGGTGACGGTGTGGCCGCTGCCGACCTCGCCCGCGTCCACCTTGTCGTTGCGGAAGTCCCGGTCCGCGATGGCGCGGTTCTCGTAGCCCGCCAGGCGGTACCGCTTCACCTGCTTCGGATCGAATTCCACCTGGATCTTCACGTCCTGCCCCACCACCTCCAGCGTGCTCCCGAGCTGCTCGTGGAACACGCGCCGCGCCTGCATCAGCGAGTCGACGTAGTAGTAGTTGCCGTTCCCCTTGTCGGCCATCTGCTCCAGCGTCTCGTCCTTCAGGTTCCCCATCCCGAAGCCGACGGTGGTCAGCGTCACGCCCTCCTTGGCGTACTTGAGGATCTGGTTGACCAGCTCCTGGCGAGAGGAGGGGCCCACGTTGGCGTCGCCGTCCGTCAGCACCAGCACGCGCGAGATGGAGTTGCTGTCCAGCGTCTTCATCGCGTTCCGGTAGGCGAGGTCCAGGCCCGAGGACATCGCGGTGGAACCGCCGGCGGTGAGGTCCTCGATCGCCGAGTAGATCTTCGCCTTCTGCTCCATCCCGGTGGGCGGGAGGACGTCCTTGATCGCGCCCGCGTACGTGCACAGCGCCACCGTGTCCCCGTCGCGCAGGCTGTCCACCAGGATGCGCAGCGACCGCTTCGCCAGCGGCAGCCGGTCCGGGGACTGCATCGAGCCGGAGACGTCCACCAGGAAGGTGAGGTGGATGGGCTTGCGCTCGGAGCTTTTGAGCTGCTTCGCCTGAACGCCCACGCGCAGCAGCGTCCGGCCGGGCGTGAACGGCGACGGCGCCGCGTCCATCTGCACTTGCAGTGGCCGCTCGTCCGGGGGCGGCAGGTACGCGTAGTGGAAGTAGTTGAGGAACTCCTCCACGCGGACGCTCGAGCTGTCCGGCAGCGTCCCGGAGAGGATGGCGCGCCGGGCGATGGCGTACGACGCGGTGTCCACGTCGGCGGCGAAGGTGGAGAGGCGGTCCTCCTCGGCGGTGGTGAACGGGTTCACGCCGTAGTCGCGGAAGGCGTTCGAGGAGGTGGGGTCCTGGGCGGCGGCTGGGGCGCCCATCACGGTGGCATGGCCGGCGACGATCGTCGGCGCGCGGGACACCGTGCCCACGCTCAGGGACGTGCTCCCCCCGGACCCGTAGGCCGCTCCCGAGCCGATGCCCATGGCCCCGGCGCCGTACCCGCGTCCCTTCGTGCTGATGCTCCCGATACCGATGGTCTCGCCGACCTCCCCCTTGCCCTTGCCTCCGCCGCCGGCCCCCGTCCCCCGCAGCCCGAGCCCGCCCACGCCCGGGGCGGCCGGAGGCGGAGACCCCATGAGCTTCGCGAGCTGGGCCGGGTCGACCTTGCTGAGTTGCTCGCTGTTGAGATGCGCGCTGGGCGCCCTCGAGGCCGAAGGTTTGGACTCCGGCGCCAGCGAACGGCTGGGAGCTTCCTTCATCTGTGGCGCGGACTCCGAACCGGCCCTCTGCTTCTGGAGCGCCTGATATTGAGGCGGCTCGTGCTTGACCTTGAGCAGCTCCTCCGGCTTCGGCCGGTCGCACGCACACACGAATCCACACAGCACCGCGGCGATGGCGGTCCTTCGCATCTGACACCTCGATGTCTGGGTTCCGCCCGCTCAGACACCGGGTTGCGCGGGCCGGTTCCCGGGCTCAATCCGGCCGGAAGCGCACCGGCGTGGCGAGCCCGGCGGCGGCCGGGTAGCGCTCGCGCATCTCGCGCTCCAGATCGGCGCGCGGGGTGCCGGTCACCTCGGCGATCTCGCCCAGGACCAGGCCGCCGTAGAACTGGACGCCCTGCGCAATGGGCTCGCTCAGCGGCAGCGGGAGCCCGTACAGCTCGCGAAGGAACCAGGCGTGGTCCAGCGGGGTCCCCGAGTGCACCACCCGCTTGCCGCGCTCCAGCAGCGGCTCCGCGGTCGCCGGCGCCGGCGGCTCCGGTTCGCGCAGCACCTGGAGCATCCGCTCCGCGTCCGGCCGGCCCACCAGCGGCCGCAGCGTCCGCGCCGCCTGGTCCAGCGGCACGCAGGCGGTGACCTCGTCATTGGCCACCACGTAGAACGCGGGGGCGGCGCCGGGGCGCAGGGGCGCCGGGCTGCCGCGCTCGCCCTGGGCGGCATAGCCCTGCACCTTCACCACGCCCGCCGAGGCGAGGAACACCGTGTCCCCAGGCGCGTAGCGGGTGCTCACGGCGTCAGCTTCCCCAGGATGGCGCTCCGCCTCGCGCCGGTCGCCGAGGGGATCGAGGTGGGCGTCCCGGAGAGGTGCTCGCTGGCGAGCAGCGCGAAGCAGGCCGCCTCCTTCGCCGCCTCCGGAAACCCCAGCGCGTCGAGCACCTCCACCCGCACCGGCGCCAGCCGCCGGCGCAGGCCCTCCATCAGCACCGGGTTGCGGCTGCCTCCGCCCGACACGAAGGCGCCGTCCAGCGCTCCGCCCGGAAGCACCCAGCGCTCGTACGCGCGCGCGGTGGCCTCCACGGTCAGCTCCGCGGCGGTGGCGGTGAGGTCGTACGGCCGCTCCCGGAAGCGGGCCCAGAGCGGCTCCACGAAGACGTCGCCGAACGCCTCCCGCCCCGCGCTCTTCGGCGGCCGCGCGTCGAGGAACGGGTGCCGGAGCAGCTCGGCCAGCAGCTCGGGGATGACCCGGCCCTGGCGCGCCAGCCGCCCGTCCACGTCGCACCGGAGCGCGCCGCCGCTGATCCGCCGGGCGATCGCATCCAGCACCATGTTGCCCGGTCCGGTGTCGAACGCGATCGTGTCCTCCAGCCGGTCGCCCACCACGCTGACGTTGCCGATGCCGCCCAGGTTCTGGAGCGCGCGGCGGGCGCCGGGCTTCCGGAACATCACCCAGTCCAGGTAGGGGACCAGCGGCGCGCCCTCGCCGCCCGCCGCCACGTCGCGGGTGCGGAAGTCGCTCACGGTGGGGATGCCGGTCCGCTCGGCGATGACGGAGGCCTCGCCGATCTGGAGCGTGGAGGCCACCGCGGGCGGCGGCGCCAGCGACGGAGGCCGGTGCGCCACCGTCTGCCCGTGCGAGCCGATGACGTCCACCTCCTCCGGCGACCGGCCGGCGTGCCGGATGACCTCCAGCGCCGCGTCCGCGAAGCGCCCGCCCAGGAGGAAGCCCAACTCGCACAGCTCGGCGGCGCGATCCGCGGCCAGCACGCGCGCGGCGAGCGCCGGCTCGATGGGGACCGCCACGTGCGCCACCAGCTCCAGCTTCACCGACGCGCCGGTGCCCGCCACCTCGCAGAGCGCCGCCTCCACCGCGTCCACGCTGGTCCCGGAGATCAACCCCACGCACAACCGGCGCTGCTTCGCGATGGCGCGGGCGATCCGCGGGGTGCTCACCCGGGCGAATCTAGCGCACCGGGCGCGCGCGCCGCGGGAGGCCGGCCTCGATCTCCTGGGTGGCGAACGACCTCAGCTCCGCACCAGGCTGGCCGACTCGCGGTGGGCCAGCGCCCGCATCAGCAAACCGGCTCGCCGGGGGCCCTCGATGACCGCGAGGTCCGCCGCGCTGATCACGCCCACCACCTGGCCGCTCTCCACCACCACCGCGCGGCCCTTCTGTTCGTCCTCCATCCGGCGGGCCACCATGCGCAGGTCGTCGTCCGGCCGGCAGGTGAGCAGCCCCTCCATGCTCATCACCGAGCAGACCGGCGTATTGGCCGGCTTGCCTTCGGCGAGCACGCGGAGCGCCAGGTCGCGGTCGGTGATGACCCCCGCCAGGCGTCCGGACCCGGTCGTGATCGGGATGAAGCCCACCTCCTCCTCCAGCATCAGCCGGGCGGCCTTCTGCACCGGGTCGTCCTCGTGGCAGCGGAACACCAGCGTCGTCATCACGTCCTTGCATCGCATCGGAAGCCCTCCGGTCACTCCGGGGCGGAATGCACCGCGCATGCCGCCCGCGTCCGGGCGCGCCCACTCCGGCGCGGGCGCAACGGCTGCGCCGCCTGCTTGCCAGGCCGCCGGGAGGTCGAACCTCCGGTCGGCGGCGCACCCCGGCGGTAGGTCTCCGGTTTGCACCACCAGGCTCCCGGAGGAGTGGTCGATGCTGCCTCGGTCGTCCATGGCGCAAAGCTTTCGCCACCCGGGCGAATCGCCTTCCGACCTGATCGAACGCGCTCCGACGTTGGCCGTGGTGGCATGCGCCGCGCTCTACCACCTGCTCCTGTACGGGCTGGCGAACCGCTATCCGGCGGGTCCGGTCGCGCTGCTCCAGGAGCGCTGGCTGGATCGCGCGGTGCCCCTGTGGCCCTGGACGATCTGGATCTATGCCAGCGCCCACCTGCTCGTGGTGGCCACCTTCTGGTCGACCCGCGCGCCGGGCGCGCGCACCCGTTTCGCCACCGTGTTCGCGGTCATCATCCCGATCTGCGTGCTCGTCCACTGGGCGTGGCCGGTGCGCTTCCCGCGGGAGCTGTACCCGCTGGGGGACGGCGGCGCGGGCGTGGCCTTCCTGCGCTGGCTGCGAAACGTGGACCGGGCCGGCAGCGCGTTCCCCAGCCTGCACGTAGCCATGGTCGCGGCGTCGGCGCTCCAGGCGGCGCGCGGGCGGCTGCGCGGGGCGCCGGCGATCGCGCTCTGGGCCGCCGCGGTCTCGATCTCCACCCTCACCACCAAGCAGCACTACGCGGTGGACGTCGCCGCCGGGATCGCCCTGGCGCTGGCGGTGGACTGGGCGGTGGCCTCGACGGACGCGCGCGGGCGTCGGCGCAGGACCTGGGCCACGGCGGCCTGAGCGCCGGCCGCGCTCCCGGGTTACACGCGGTAGGCGCTGGCGACCTGGGAGACCTCCTCGGAGGTCTCGCGCACCAGGCGGGCGGCCTCCTCGGTGGTGCTCAGCCGCTGCAGGGACTCGTCCATCAGCGTGGACAGGTCCGAGATGGCCACGAAGATCTGCGCGAAGCCCGCGTCCTGCTGCTGGACGGCGGCGGCGATCTGCCGGACCACCTCGCTGCTGTCCTGCAGGATCGACGAGAGGTTCCTGAGCGTCTCCCCGGATCCCCTCACCTGCACCAGCTCCTGCTCCATCCGCTCGGTGCCCTTGTCGGTGGTCTTGGCGGTGGAGCGGATGGCGCGGGCGGTGTCGTCCAGGATCTCCTTCACCCGTTCGGTGGCGCGGATGGACTGGTCCGCCAGGTTGCGGATCTCCCGCGCCACGATGGAGAACCCCTTGCCGTGCTCGCCCGACCGCACCGCCTCGATGGCGGCGTTGAGGGCCAGCATGTTGGACTGGTCCGCCAGGTCCTTCACCGTCCGGGTGATGGTGCCGATCTGCTGGGTGCGCTCGGAGAGCTTGCCGATCTGCGCGGCGATGGAGGTGACCTGCCCGCGGATCTCCCCCAGCCCGCCCAGGGTGGCCGCCAGGGACGCCTCGCCCTGCTTCCCGATCTCGCCCGCGCGCGACGCCGCCTCCAGCATCGACTCCGCCTTCTTCGCCGCCAGGAGCGAGGTCTGCTTGATCTCCCGCGCGGTGGTGTTGGCCTCCTCCAGCGTGAAGGCCTGGCGGGTGAACGCCACCTTCTGGTCGTCGGTGGCGGTGTGGAGCGCCTGGGCCGCGCTGGAGAAGGCGAACGCGGCCATCCGCAGCCGGTGGAGCATCTCGCGGAGCCGCGCCATCATCTCCGCGAAGGCCCCGGCCAACTCGCCGATCTCGTCAGGGGTGCCCACCGGGACCGGCTGGGTGAGGTCCTTGTCCCGCAGGATGTGGGTGACCGTCTGGTGCAGCGCGCGGATGGGCTGGATCATCCGGCGCGCCAGCCACACCGCCAGCGTCACCGCCGCCGCGATCAGGGCGGTGGTGAGGCCGCCGGTGGCGGTGAGGAGGTTGCGGATCAGCCCGTAGGCCTCGCGCTCGTCGAGCGCGGCCACGAAGACCCAGCTGTCCGCCACCGACTTCAGGTCGGACTGGTTGATCGCCCAGGCCACGACCTGGCCGTCCACCCTCCCCACGCCGGTGGGACCCCCGTCCCGCAGGTCCCCCAGCTGTGGCGCGCGAGCTCCGGTCGAGTTGAACAGCGCGTGGCCGTGCTGGTCGGTCACCGTCAGCATCAGCGACGGCTGCCCGCGCGCCTGCGCCCGCCGCTGCGCGGGCCGCGCGCTCTTCGCCACGTCCAGCCAGTTGTAGGCGCCCGCCAGCAGTCCCAGGGGCTGGTGCTCCCGGTTCACCAGGGGAACGGTGAGCAGCAGCACCTCCCCGCCGAAGAGCCGGTCTTGCCCCTCGGGCATCTCCACCGACAGGTCGCCTCGTATCCCGGACTGGAACCAGCCCTCGCCGGTGAACAGGCCGTGCGCGCGCGCGTCCCGCAGGAGCTCCGGCGAGCTGGCGGCCACTGCGTTGCCGTCCGCGCCGAGCAGCAGCAGGCCCTTGAACATGGGATAGAGGACCAGGCGTTCGGCCAGCAGCTCGTTGCTCTTGTCGTAGGAGCCGTAGATCAGCCCGCCCAGCAGCACCGGGTCCTGGGCCCACATCTTCACGCTGGTCTCGCGCTCGTACACCGAGCGTTCCACCACGGTGGCGAACCCCTGGGCCTCGGCGATCAGCGTGCCGTGCACCTGCTCCGTCATCGCCAGGCGCGCGCCGACCGCCGCCGCGGAGCTCATCACCACCAGCGGCGCCACGGCCAGCAGCGAGCCCCAGAGCGCCAGGCGGATGCCCAGCCGGGCCCGCACCAGCTTCAGCGCCTCTGCCAGGCTCCACTTCATTTGGCTTTGGCCCGCTTGTCCTGGCGCGGTGGCTCCAGCCGGTCGAGGTCGAACCCCACGGTGATCGCGCCCACCACCTGGTCGTGCTGCCGCACCGGGACGGAGACCTGGACGCAGTACCCCTGCGACGACTCGTCGTACTGGACGCCGTCCACGAACTCCGCCCCGCGGCCCTCGGCCCAGGACTTCTGCCACTTCGCCTCGTCGCCCTGCCAGTAGTCGGTGGTCTTGGCGATGGTGCACACCAGCGCGCCCTGGTTGTCCATGGCGAACGCCTCCACCACCGCCGGGTTCCGCGCCGCGATCTCCTTGAGCGCGCGGGCGCAGGAGCTCTCCATGTGCCTGCGGATGAAGTCGTTCACGCCGCGGGTGGAGATCCACTCCTTGTCGATCTTCTGGATGGTGGCCAGGGACTGCTTGAGCGCGTCCTGCGCCTCCACCGCCCTCGCCACTGCCGGCTCCGAGGCCATGGCCCGCGCCAGCGGGAGCGAGCGCGCCACCTTCGCCTTGTATGCGGCCTCGTCAGGGCGCGGCGACTGCGCCAGCGCCAGGCCGACCATTCCGATTGCGAGCAGGGACATCGGGAACGACTCCCGGGGTTCAGCGTGGGACTACCCGCCCCCACACCCTACCGCAGCCTCGCCAGACCGCGCAGTCCATGCCCGCGCAGCAAGGTGGCCGCCTTGGCGGTTGGTTGGCCGGTGAACGCCATGGCCAGGGCCAGGTCCACCCGCCACCCGGCGCGCTCCAGCAGCCGCCGGCTGCGCGCCGGGGAGGCGCCCGCCAGGTCGCCCACCGTCCGGATCGCCCGGAGCCGCAGCTTCTGGTTGGTGGGGCGGAGCGAGACCATCCGGCCCCGGAACACCTTCCCCAGCCGCACCATCGCCGCGGTGGAGATGGCGTTGAGCACCAGCTTGGTGGCGGTGCCGGCCTTGAGCCGGGTGGAGCCGGCCACCAGCTCCGGTCCGGTGGGCACGGCGATCACCGCGTCCGCCGGCACGGACCGGGGCGGCCGGCCGGCGCAGCACACCAGGGCCGTGGCGGCGCGGCGCCGGCGCGCCTCCGCCAGCGCGCCGAGCACGAACGGGGTGCGGCCGCTCGCGCTGATGCCGCAGACGAGGTCCCCAGGCCCCACCCGCAGGCGGCGCATGCGCTCCGCCCCGTCCCGCGGGTGGTCCTCCGCGCCCTCGACCGCCGCGCGCAGGGCCCGCGCCCCTCCGGCCACCACGGCGACCACCTGCGACGGGCGGGTGCCGAAGGTGGGCGGGCACTCGGCGGCGTCGAGCGCGCCCAGCCGGCCGCTGGTGCCGGCGCCCACCCAGATCAGCCTCCCTCCGCCCTCGAGCGCAAAGGCGGCGAGCGAGGCGACGCGGGCGACCGTTCCCAGCACCCGGCCGACCGCGCGGACGGCCCGCAGGTCCTCCGCATGGAGCAGGCGCACCACGTCCGGGATGGAGCGGACGTCGAGATCTCCCGAGCGCGGGTGCGGGCGTTCGGTGGAGGGAAGGCGGGACGGAGCGGGGCGGGGCGAAGGCGTCAGGCGGCCTTCGTCACCTTGCCGGCCTTGATGCAGCGGGTGCACGCGAGCACGCGCTCCACCTTGCCGTCAACCATGGCGCGGACCTTCTGGAGGTTCGGCATGGTGCGCTTCTTGGTCTTGTTGTTCGCGTGGCTGACGTTGTTGCCGACCAGCGGCCGCTTGCCGCAGACGTCGCACTTCCAGGCCATGACTTCCTCCGGGCCGGGCTGCATAGCAGCAGACCCCGAGCACGTCTAGAGGCCGGGCTTCTTCTTGGTCAGCCCCATCACCAGCCGCGCGGCGCGGCGCCCCGCCAGGAGCTCTCCCTCCAGGCCCAGGCCGGGGAGCACCTCGCGGTTGGCGAGGAAGAGGTTCTTCACCGCGGTGCGCTGGCTCAGGCCCTCCACCCCCAGCAGCGTCTCGGACTCGATCTGGAAGTGCGGGTGGGGGAGCAGGCGGCTGCCGCGCGACCCACCGGCGTGGAGGTGGGGCGCCGAGCTGAGCACCAGGTGCTGCCGCGAGAAGGGCATCAGCGATTCGAGATGTGCGCCGATCCGCTCGGCGAGCTGGAGCAGGTGAGGTTCTCCCAGGTCGCGCGCGCTGGCGGGGATGAAGGTGGATGCGGTGAGCACGCGCAGGGACTCCTCCTCCTTTCCGCCGCCGGCCCGCCGCGCCGCGTGCTGCTGGATGAGGAGCGGGTCCAGGTCGTCGCCGGTGGCGTAGAGGACCAGCTCGCCCATCCCGCGCGGGAGCCCGGTCTCGCGGATCACCCAGTTGACGGTGAAGAGGAATTCCTTGATCGAGGACCACTCCAGGGCCTCGACGAGCTTGCGGTGCTTCTTCTTCTCCTCGACCAGCCGCCGCAGCGCGTCCGAGTCGGTGGCGCCCACCACCGCCTGGGCGCGGTAGACCATCTCGGACTGGAGGAGCTTCACGCCCGCCACGCGGTCGCCCTCGAAGGCGAGCTGTTCGGCGATGAAGTTCTCCCCGCCCTCGCGGGTGAGCAGGTCGCCGCCGAGGTCGAGGAGCTTCTTGTTGAGCAGCTCGCGCAGGCCCTCGCGGCCGCCCGGGTAGCGCTCCGGCGAGGCCAGGGTCTGCGACAGCGCCCGGCCCACCGCCAGGGGGTGCTGCCGGTGCGCCTGGTAGGTGAGGAACGGCGCCAGCTTCTGGAGCAGGCTCCAGGAGGGGTCTTCGCCGAAGGAGGGGAGCTGGGCGGAGAGCCCCGGGTGGCGCTTGATCAGGCCCTTCGTCCCCCAGCCCTCCATGAACCCGTCCGGCGGCAGCTCCAGCCCGGGCTCGCGGAAGAAGGCGTCGCTCTGCTCGTGGAAGGTGATGAGCTTGGCGATGCCGGCGCTGATGGCGGGGGCGCGGTCGCCGCCCACGGCGCGGGTCAGCTCGGCGGTGCGGCGGGCCTCGTTGGAGGGGAGGTCGAAGCGCTCGTAGGGGAGCACCAGCTGCAGCTCCGGGACGTGCGGCCGGAAGGCGCGGCTGGCGGCGGTGTTCAGGCCCAATTCGGTGAGCACCTCGTCCATCACCGGCATGGCCTTCATCGACGGGCTGACGAACGGCGCGTAGGGGAGCAGGTACCCCTGGTGCTCGTAGCCCTGGCCCAGGCCGTCGTGCTCCACCAGCAGCACCCGGTGCCCGTGCTTGGCCAGGAGCGCCGCCGCCACCGCGCCCGCCAGCTGCCCGCCCAAGATGATCACGTCGTAGACGTGGCGCGACGGGTGCGTGGTGACTTTCGCCGGGGCGGCCATGCGGGCGGCGCACAGTAGCGAACGGGGCGCCCCCGCGCGAGGGCGCGGCGCTTCCGCTTGTGCTCAGCCCGGGTTCCGGAGGGACAGCCCTTCGACCAGGGGTGGGGCGCTACTCCACACCCGCCGCCCCTGCAGGATGGCGTGGCCCTCCGCCACCTGCCGGAGCGCCAGCGGGTAGATCCGGTGCTCTTCGACCTGGATGCGGGCGGCCAGGCTGGCCTCGTCGTCGCTGGGCAGCACCGGCACCGCGGCCTGGGCGACCACCGGGCCGGTGTCGGTCCCCTCGTCCACCAGGTGCACGGTGCAGCCGGCGACCTTGGAGCCGTAGTCGAGCGCCTGGCGGACGGCGTGCAACCCGGGGAAGGCCGGGAGCAGGGCGGGGTGGATGTTGAGCACCGGCCCCCCGAAGTCCCTGAGGAACGCCTTCCCCAGGATGCGCATGAACCCCGCCAGGCAGCAGATCTCGACGCCGTGGCGCCGCAGCGCCTCCAGCACCGCCTGGTCGAACGGGGAACGCTCCGCGTAGCCCTTGTGCGGGATGAGCTCGGTCGGAATGCCCGCGTCTCGGGCGCGCTCCAGCGCGCGCGCCCCCGCCACGTTGGAGATCACCACCGCGATCTCCGCCGGGTAGTCCGCGGCGCGGGCGGCGTCGATCAGCGCCTGGAGGTTGGAGCCGCTCCCGGAGACCAGCACCCCGGCTCGTTTCCTCGCGGCGGCCATCAGGCGATCTCCGCGGTGGGCTCGCCCGCGCCGGCCTCGACGCGGCCCACCTCCCACGCCGGGACGCCGCACGAGCCGGCGGCGCGGATGGCGGCGGGTACGGCGTCCGGCGGCACCACCGCGATCATTCCCAGGCCCATGTTGAAGGTGGCGTAGAGCTCGCTGCGCGCCACGCCGCCCAGCCGGCCGATGAGGTCGCAGATGGGCGGCCGGGGCCAGCGCCGCTCCTCCAGCACCGCGCGCGTCCCGTCCGGCAGGCAGCGCGGGAGGTTGCCGGGGATGCCGCCGCCGGTGATGTGCGCCAGGCCCCTCACGTCGGAGGCGCCGCACAGGGCGGCCACCGCGCGCGCGTACAGGCGCGTGGGCTCCAGCAGCTCGTCGCCCAGCGGCCGGGAGAGGCCCTCCGCCGGGCGGTCCAGCGGGAGCCGGTGCTGTTCGAGGAGCACCTTGCGCGCCAGCGAGTAGCCGTTGGAGTGCAGGCCGGTGGAGGCCAGGCCCACCAGCGCGTCGCCCGGGCGGATCCGGCGGCCGTCGATGATCTTCGACCGCTCCACCACGCCGACCGCGAAGCCGGCCAGGTCGTACTCGCCGCGCTGGTAGAAGCCGGGCAGCTCCGCGGTCTCGCCGCCCAGGAGCGTGCAGCCGGACTCCTCGCAGCCGCGGGCGATGCCGCGGATCACCTCTTCGGCCTGGGCCACGTCGAGGCCGGAGGTGGCGAAGTAGTCGAGGAAGAAGAGCGGCTCCGCGCCGGAGGTGACGATGTCGTTGACGCTCATCGCCACCAGGTCGATGCCGATGGTGGCGTGGCGGCCGGTGACGAAGGCGAGCTTGAGCTTGGTGCCCACGCCGTCCGTGCCGGAGACCAGCACCGGCTCGCGGTACTTGCCGGGCGGGAGGGCGAACAGTCCGCCGAAGCCGCCGACCCCGGAGACCACCTCCGGGCGGGCGGTGCGCGCCGCCAGCGGCTTGATCCGCTCCACCAGCGCGTCGCCGGCCTCCACGTCGACGCCGGCCTGCTTGTAGGTGATGCCCACGGGCGCGCCTTCTACCGGCTGCGATGCGGCGCGTCCATGGGGCCGGAACCCGGTCCGCGCGCAATTGTCTGAGCGGGAAGCGGGGGATTTCCGAAACCTGGAGGCGCACATGAGCCCTCATGGGCTGGAGCTTCGTCTGTCCTGGGGAGACCACGTCCTCGCCGAGCACTTGCTCCGCGCGGACCGCACCTCCTCCTTCACCGTGGGCTCCGCGCCCGGCTGCGCGTTCGCGATGGATGACGTCGCCGGCCCGAGCTTCGAGATCGCGCGCGCCGGGCCTGACGGGTTCGAGCTGCGGTTCGCGTCCTGGATGCAGGGCGAGGTGAGCGACGCCGGCAGGCGCCGCGCGCTGTCGGAGCTGGTCGATTCGGGCGAGGCGATGCCGGATGGAGACGGGTACGCGGTGGCGGTCGAGGGCGGTGCGTGCGCGGAGGTGGAGTTGGGCGCGATCACCCTGCGGGCGGCGGTCCGGTCTTGCCCGGAGCCGGTGTTCGTGTCCCTGGCGGAGACGATCGACTTCCGGTCTCTGAACATCCTCGTGGTGCTCTTCGCGCTGGCGGGCGGGTTCGTGGTGAGCGAGCTCAACCGGGACCTGGAGGGTGAAGGGTACGCGGACGGGTTCTCGCCGAACGGGTCGGTGGTGGTGGCGAAGGTGGTGGTGCAGCCTCCGGTGTCGAGCGGTCCCGCCGTGCGCCACCCCGCCGAGCACACCGCCGCCGAGGGCGCGCAGTCGCCGCAAGGCCCGAGCCGGAGCCCCAGGCCGGCCACGTCGCCGCGGGCGCAGGTGCATACGATGCTGGGGTCCATCTTCAATGCGAGGGATGGCGCGCTATCGGCGATCCTCGGCGAGGGCGTGGCCGGCGGCGGCGAGCTCCAGGCGGCCATCCGCGGCCTGACCGGCTCCAGCGCGACGGCGGCCCTGGATGCGACTGGCTTCGGAGGGCTCGGGGTGCGCGGGCTGGGGACAGGCGGCAGCCCCGGCGATCCGTACTCCATCGGCGCGATCGGGACGAAGGGACGGGCGGCCGGCCATCCGAGGTACGGCGCCGGCTCTCTCTGCGGGGACGGCCGCAACCCCAAGTCCTGCAAGTCCCACGAGGCGCCGCCGCCCATCGTCGCCGAGCCGTCGAGCGTGACCGGGGCCCTGGACGCGGAGCTGGTGCGTGCGGTCATCCGGTCGCACCGGTCCCAGATCCGCTACTGCTACGAGATGGAGCTGGCCCGCGCCCCGGCCCTCTCCGGCAAGCTCGCGGTGCAGTTCATCATCGGGTCCGAGGGTCAGGTGGCCACTGCGAACGTGATCGACACCACCCTGAAGAACCCGGAGCTCAGCCGCTGCGTGATCAGCCGCGTCCAGAGCTGGGTCTTCCCCAAGCCGAAAGGCGGCGTGGTGCTGGTGCGCTACCCGTTCGTGTTCACGCAGTCCGGGTCATAGCGGGTCCATCGTGGTACGCCCGCGAGGCGTGCCGATCGACCTGTCGAAGGAGGTCCGCCGGAGGGGCGCGATGGCGCAGGCGGACGCGGTGAGCCTCGTCGCGGGCGAGCCGATCCGCGGGAGTTGGTGGGCGCACCCGCGCGGGGAGGAGATCTTCCAGGCGCTGTCGGCGCTGGCCGACGACCCGGACGTCGTCCCGTGCAAGGGGTTCGATGGGAAGCAGCGCTGGATCCACCGGACGCTGTGGCCGGCGCTGGTGCGCGCGTCGCGCGAGCGGGCGCTGTTCGCGGCCCCGTCCGCCGAGGCGCGCCGGCTCCTCCAGCGCGCGGAGCGCGAGGGGAAGGCCGCCGCCAGCGGGAAGGCGCGCCTGGAGCTGGAGCGGTCGCTGCTCGTCGTCGCGGTGCAGGAGCACACCGAGAGCGGCAAGCACGTGATGCGGCTCACGCCGTTCGAGCGCTGGTTCCCCGCGGACGTGCGCCGCGCGGCGGACCGGATGACGGCGGAGGCGGCGCTGAAGCGGCTCGTGCAGGCCGGCCTGCCGGCGCGCGGCGGACCGACTGACGCAGGGGCGGCACTGGACCGGCCGGCACGCGAGGGCGCACGGCGCCGGCGCGATCGCGCGCTGCCGGCCGGTCGCCGCAACAGATGATCGCCCCCCACGCGCGCCGGTAATGTCCGGCGTCCGCGATGGCGCTCCATGACGACACCGGCATCGGCGGCCCCGGTGGCGGGCAGTTCCCGACCACCCACGCCTCCGCCATCCTCGCCGCCCGGAGCGAGGACCGCGCCGTCGCCGCGCGCTCGTTCGGGGCGCTGGTGCAGGCGTACTGGAAGCCCATCTACAAGTACGTCCGGATCCGCTGGCGAAAGGGCAACGAGGAGGCGAAGGACCTGACCCAGGCCTTCTTCACCGGCGCCATGGAGCGCGGGCTGTTCCAGCGCTTCGACCCGGCGAAGGCCCGGTTCCGGACCTACCTGCGCACCTGCCTGGACGGGTTCCTGGGCCACGAGGCGGAGGCGGCGTCGCGGCAGAAGCGCGGCGGCGGCGTGGAGCTGGTGCCGCTGGACTTCGAGGCGGCGGAGGCGGAGCTGGCCGGGGAGGGGAGCGCGGCGGAGGCGCTCTCTCCCGACCGGTACTTCGAGCAGGAGTGGGCGAGGGCGCTGTTCCAGCTCGCGGTGGAGGCGCTGCGCGCGCGCCTGGAGGCGGACGGGAAGGCGGTCCACTACGCGCTCTTCGAGGCGTACGACCTCTGCGAGGGCGAACGGCCGCCCACCTACGGGGTGCTGGCGGAGCGCCACGGGCTCCCGGTGACCACCGTCACCAACCACCTGGCGCTGGCGCGGCGCGAGCTGCGCGCGCTGGTGCTGGAGAAGCTCCGCGAGCTCACCGCCTCCGAGGAGGAGTACCAGGGCGAGGCGCGGCTCCTGCTGGGGGCGAGATGAGGGCGCTGGGCGACGCGGCGCTGGCCCGGCTGCGGGCGGGCGTGGACGAGCCGGACCTCTCCGGCACCCGGTACCGGCTGGTGCGGCCCATCGGTCGCGGCGGGATGGGTGCCGTCTACCTGGTGGAGGACCTCGAGTTGCAGCGCGAAGTGGCGCTGAAGGTGCTGGCGCAGGCCGGCGACGAGGCCCTGGCGGAGCGACTCCGGCGCGAGGCGCGCGTGCTGGCGAAGCTGGAGCACCCGAGCATCGTCCCCGTCCACGACGTGGGCTCGCTCCCGGATGGCCGGGCGTACTACGCGATGAAATACGTCCGGGGCGAACGCCTGGACGAGTGGCTGGCCGCGGGGAGGCCGCGGGCGGAGGCGCTCCGGCTCTTCCAGCGGATCGCCGAGGCGGTCGCGTTCGCCCACGCGGCGGGCGTGGTGCACCGGGACCTGAAGCCGCAGAACGTGATGGTGGGACCGTTCGGCGAGGCGCTGGTGCTGGACTGGGGGCTGGCGAAGGAGGTCGGCCCCGCGCTCTCCAATGCCCCCGCTTCCCCTTTGGAGACCGGCGCGGGAGTGGTGCTGGGCACGCCGGCGTTCATGGCGCCGGAGCAGGCGCGCGGTGAACCGACGGACGAGCGGACGGACGTGTACGCGCTGGGGGCGATGCTCTACTTCCTCCTCTCGGGCCGCGCGCCGCACCAGGGCGCCACGCCGGCCGAGGCGCTGAGGAGCGCGCTGCGCGCCGACCCGCCCGAGCCGGGGCCGGCGCCCAGGCCGCTGTCGTCCATCCTCCGCAAGGCGATGTCGCGGGAGCAGGCGGACCGGTACCAGCGGGTGGGGGACATGGCCGCGGACATCGCCGCCTTCCTGGATGGACTGCGCGTCTCCGCCCACCGGGAGACCCTGGTGGAGCGCGCGGCGCGGTGGTTCAGCCGCTACCAGGCCCTGGCGGTGCTCCTGCTCGCCTACCTGGCGATGCGGGCGCTGATCGCGCTGGCGGTGCGGAAATAAAGACCCGAAATTCGACGCGGAATGGAAGCCCGAAAGGAGCTGCACGCATGAAGAAGGTCGGGATCGGGCTGTTGGTGGGCGCGGTGCTGGGGGCGCTGGACGGTGGCACCGCGTGGTTCTCCGGACCGGAGGTGCGGCCGCTGATCGTGGGGATCGTGATCGGGTCCACGTTCAAGGGCGTGCTGGCCGGGGTGGCCGCGGGGTTCTTCGCCCGGAAGTTCCAGTCGGTGCCGCTGGGGGTGACCTTCGGCCTGGGGGTCGGGTTCGTACTCGCGCTGGGGGTGGCGATGATGCAGGGGGCGCACTACGTGGAGATCCTCCTGCCCGGCTCCGCGGTCGGCGCCATCGTCGGCTTCGCCACCCAGCGCTTCGGGCCACCGGCCGGCGCGGTCCGAGCGGCGTAGGGGTGTCCCCGCCATGTAGATTCTCGGGAATGTCCGCGAAATCTGGGTGGGTGTTGCTCGTCGCCGTCGGAGTCGTGTTGTCCCTCGCCGCTGGATCGAGCTCCGCCGGGAAGGCCGGTGCCAGCGCCACCGCCTCGGTGAGCGATGCCGGGTTCGTCCTCTGCGAGGGGGTCTACGCGCTCTGCACCACCGCGCTGTGCGCTCCCGTCGCCGGGCAGGAGGGTCTCCTCTCCTGCAAGTGCAGCGTGCAGGACGGCTACTCCGCGGGTCAGGTCTGCAATGGGCCAAAGGACACGCCGGCGGGGAAGATGATCTACTCCCGCTACCACCCCATCCGGAGCTACGTGGCCTGCAACAACAGCCGGCCCTGGGCGTGGTGCCTGGACGTTCCCTGCCTCATCGACGCCGACAACCCGCTCCAGGCCACCGCTACCTGCTCGTGCAAGGTGACCAGCTCCCCGCAGAGCACCTACGTCGCCGTCACGGACTTCTATAGTGAGGCCGCGTGCGCCACGGGCATCATCTCCTCCGCATCGGTCCCTGACGTGGACGGCATCACCAGGTTCTTCTACTCGAAGCGGCCGCCCCCGCATCCCATCAAGGTGCTGACCAAGCCGTAGCGCCGGACGGGCGGCGTAGAAGAGTTTGATCTCCGCCCCGACCTCGGCGAAGACCTGGGTGCATGAGCACCTCTTCCCGGTCGACCGCGCGCCGCGTCTTCGTCGGCCTGGTGCTGGTGTCGGTGGCGTTGCTGGCGCTGGTGGCGACGCCGTTCGCCACCGCGCTCTTCCTCGCGGCGGTGCTGGCCGGGGCGCTCTACCCGCTCCACCTCCGGCTCACCAGGCTGGTCCGCGGCCGCGAAAGCCTCAGCTCCGGTTTGCTGGTGGTCGCGACGGCGCTGGTGCTGCTGGTGCCGGTCGGCGGTCTCACCGCGGTGATCGTGAAAGAGGTCGCCCAGGGCTACCGGTGGGCGGCCCAGACGGTGCGCTCGGAGGGGATGAACGGGCTGGTCGAACGCCTCCCGGATCGGCTGGAGGAGCCGGTGCGGTGGCTGCTGGACCGGCTCGACCTCGAGGAGGGCGCGCTCAACGAGCAGCTCGGCTCGCAGGCCACCGCCCAGGGCGGGCGGGCGGCGACGGCGGTGACCGGGTTCCTGTCCGCGACCGGTTCGCTGGTGCTGCAAGGGGTGATGATGCTGATCGCCCTGTACTTCCTGCTGCTCGACGGCGCGCGGCTGGTGGCGTGGCTGGGACAGGTGGTGCCGCTCGAGCCCGGGCAGACCACCGAGCTGTTGCTGGAGTTCCGGAAGGTGTCGGTCGCGGTGCTCTTCTCCACTTTGGCGACCGCGGGGGTGCAGGCGCTGGCCGCGGAGGTCGGGTATCTCATCGCGCGGGTGCCCCAGCCGATCTTCTTCGGCGCGCTCACCTTCTTCGTGGCCCTCATCCCGGCGGTCGGCGCCACCTCGGTGTGCCTGGCCGCGTCGGTGCTGTTGCTGGCCACCGGGCACGAGTGGATGGCGCTCTTCCTGGCCATCTGGGGCCTGCTGGTGGTGGGCCTGGTGGACAACGTCGTCAAGCCGCTGCTGGTGAAGCGCGGGATGTCGCTCCACGGCGCGGTGGTGTTCTTCGCCCTGCTGGGCGGCCTGGGCGTGTTCGGGCCGGTCGGCTTGCTCCTGGGGCCGATGGTGGTGGCGTTCTTCCTCGCCCTCGTCCGGATCCACCAGCGGCAGATCGCGCCGCCCGCGCCTCCTCCGCCGCCGGATCCCGCTCCGGCCGCGGAGTCACCGCCCCCGCCTCCGCCCGCTCCGGAGTCCGCGGGAACCTGACCTGCGGGACCGGCGTTTCGAGGTTGTCTTGTGCAGCGTGGCGTCCAGCACCAACGCCTCGACGACGTAACCCTTCGCCCTCACCTCGGCCGCTTGCAGGTCGAGCTCGCGTTGCAGGTCGTTTCATGGGGGCAGGTGGAAGATGCCGTGTGCCGGTTCCCGCGGGGTGGGCGTCCTCACGTCGCCCTTGGCCTTCTTCTTCGCGGGGTCTGGGTACGTGAAGACGATCAGGTTCCGATCGAGGCCGTCGTAGGGTTCCCGTGTTCGCTCGGTCCCACCATCCGCTTGCCCGGTGACGGCCTTCTCGGTCACCTGGAGCACCATGGAGTAGGGGATCAAGGTGTCCGGGTCCGCGGTGAGCTCGCAGGTCTCCGTGACCCAGCGCCGCTCCACCATCGGCGGATCGGGCAATACGTAGACCTCGTCCGGTTTCGTCACGGAGGTCAGGCGTACGCACTTCGGAGATTTCGCCTTGGGCTCGCAGGGCACGCCCGTCTCGATCGAGAGCACGGACGTCGAGTCCATGTCCTTGTATCCGAGGATCGGACCGACGCGGAGCCTGGTCTTTCTCGTCACCGGCGTTCCAGGCACGAGGGTTCGCCCCGCCCACGGTGTGACGATCTTGTCCCAGAGCGCCCGCGCGTCGCGCTCTTCGGAAGGCCGGATCTCGGCGAGTGCCTGCTCCTGCTTCCCACCAACGAAGCTCAGCAGTCCGGCGACGAACTTCCGCCTCGGGTCGTCTTCAGGCACCTCGTAGCCGCGAAAACGGCCCTCACCATCAAAGACGACGGTCATCACCGACTTGGGGAGCCCTCCCGGGTCCTCCCGCTGGCTCGGGACCCACTTGCGGAGCCCTCCGCCGCCGTCCACGACATCCGCCTGGTAGCGCATGACCGGCAGCCACTCCTTGCTGGTGCGGAAGGGCTTGTACGACTCGTCGACCTGGGCGGTCAGCCCGATGGGCCAGTTGAAATGGAGGGGGACCCCGTCGTCGGTTCCTCCGTCAGAGCCGGAGGCGATGAGGGTGCTGGCGAGGAGACAGGTGACGAGACTCATGGCGGGCCTCTGGCGCGTTCTCGAGTGCGCGTCAAGAGGCCGGCGCCCCGGGCGCGGTCGGCGCGCTCCTCCGCGCCCCCAGTGAACCTTGGCGTACCGGCCCCAGATCGCCACGCCCTGTCCATGTGGCCGTCCGCGATGGAGGACCAATCTTGATAGCCTGCCTGGAGAGTGGGCATGAGGGAAAGAACGCGATGGCCATGTGTCGCCGCGGCCCTGCTCGTCATGGGCTGCGCCACGGCGCGGCCATCCCTGACAGGCACGGGAGGCTCCGGCCTCGACACGGGCCCCATCTGCGGCGGGCTCGCCCAGCGGGGGCACTGGCCCGACTCCTCCGCCGGCGACGAGGCACTCCTCGCGCCCTTCCTCGCGTGCGCCTCGCCGGCCGAATTCGTCGAGTTACAGCGGGGCGTGGACATGCCGCGGTTGGTGGCGGCGCTGGACGACCGGTCCGCCATCCGTCTGGGGGCGATGGGGCCGCTGGTGGCCGGCGCGGACGTCCTCACCCGCAAGCGCGCCGCCTTCCTGGTGGACGCCGAAGAAGAGTACGGCGCGTCCTACGCCGAAGTCCTCGCCCTGTACGTCATCAACGCCGCGTACGACGACGAGCTACGCGCGTTGCTGGAGTTGCTGGCGAAGGACAAGCAGCTCCAGCAGACGCTCGGGCCGATGTGCAACGTGAAGGCGGAGCTGGAGCGCCGGGGCCTGAGGCTCTCCGACTTCCCGGAGCGGGGCGAGCGGCTGGGCGACGTGGGCCGGGGCTTGGGGCGCGCGGCGCGGGATGCGTTGCGCACCAGCGAGCTCAGCCAGGGCGCCCGCTTCCTGAATTTCACCGTGTTGCGCCGCCAGCTCCCGCCGCCCTACCAGGACGCCGTCGCCAAGGTGGACGAGGAGATGGCGCGGCAGCGGTGGACGCCGGGCAACGTGGCGTTGGGCTGCTTCGACTTCATGACGTTTGGCGTGCCGGTGGGCATCTACGGCCTGGTGGTGGGGACGGCCGACGGCGCCGCCTCTCTGTGGAACGGCGAGTACGAGAAGGCCACCCGGGAGCTGGCGCCGGCGGCGTTGCTCGTGGCCTTGCACGCCGGCGGCAAGGGTTTGCGTGCCCTCTCCCAGGCCGAGGGCCTCGGGTGGAGAGGGCTACCTCTGCGCGTCGTGGTGGAGCTGCGCCTCGGAGCCCTCCGGGAGTTGGTGGGGCGGCTCCAGGCGCAGTTGGGGGAGAGCGGCGTCGCGCGGCTAGCCCGCTACCTCCAGGCGCAGCGGGAGGCGGCCGTCCTGGTGGCGGCTGGAGGAGAGCCGGCGGCCCTGGCCCTCTACGAGGCGGAGGGGAACGTCCCCCGGGCCAGGGCTTTCCTGGCCAAGGCAGAAGCTGGAGCGACGGGAGCGGCCAGCCTCGGCCGAGCGGCCGGCGGGTTGGCGGCGCTGGTGGACGAAACCGCGGGCCTCACCGCCGAGGTGGTGGAGTCGAAGCTCCTCGCCTTTGAAGTGGATACGGCAGGCCCGCGCCTGCCGGCGGACCCTGCCCTGCTGGAGCAGGTGCGGCCCAGGGTGGACGTGCCTCCGCCGGGAGTGCCCGAGGGCTTCAAGCCGTGGAAGGACTACGTTGCCTACCGGGAGCGACGCCTCGCGGAGCTGAAGGCGGGGAAGAAGGCCAAAGGGCCGCTGTGGTGGGACAGCTACCAGGGGTTGATGGGGCAGTTCGCCCGCGGGCTGGAGTTCGGACGGGCCATGGCGGACCGGCTCCGCGCCGACGCGAAGCTGCTACCGGGGCAGCGGCGGTGGCTCGGGGCCTTCAAGGAGCCGTCCATTGAGACCAACGTCGGAGTCGCCAAGGCCGGCGTTGACGGCGTGCGCTACGCCGACGTGCTGGTCATCGAGAAGGCCAAGGGGCAGCCGCCGCACGTGGAGTCGTTCAGCTTGAAGAGCCGGGACTTCAGCGGGGCAACCATGTCCGCTCCCGTAGCAGCGCAGATGAAGGCGGACGCGGCGGCGGCCCTGCGCTTCTACGGCGAGACACTGGACATCCGCCGGCCTTCTCTCAAGCACCTCGGCCCCGAGGTGGAGGTGCGTAGGGTGCGGCTCGTCTACGAGGGCGGCAAACTCATGCCCAAGGCCGAGGATGTCTTGGACCCGGCGTTGAGAAATGCGCGTGAGGCCGCTCAAGGCGTGGAGGTGGATGTGCAGTGAAGGTGCTCGACCTCCACGACTTGCCACCAGGCGACGATTACCTGTCGCTGTCCTTTGAGGGTGCCCACGACCCGCGCACCGCGCTGGACCGCGAGTTGGAGCCCTTTCTGCGTGCCCTCGAAACCTACGCGGACGGCTGGATGCCGGAAGTCGTCAAGGGCAAGCGGTACCGCAAATACTCTCGCACCGCCGTCTTGCGTTCGCTCGACGAGCGGCGCGATGAAACCGGAGCCGACATCGAGCTCGACCGGACGAAGCCGCCAGCGCTCGCTGGCGAGCTCCATCTCGGTCGTGGGACCAGGTTCGTTGCCTCCATGCGCTTGAAGCCGTTGTCCTTCTTCGCGTCGGAGGAGCGCTGCCGCAACGTGGTTGCGGTGTTCCGCGCATGGGCCTCGCACTATCCGGTTACTCATGCTCATGCCATGAGTGCGGCAGAATACGGACTCTCGGGTGCCGTCGCCTATGGCCGCAGGACGGAGGTATGGCTCCGCGACGGATTCGACAAGGTCTACGACCTCCCGTGGCTGACCGTCCTCGGTCCCAAGCTGGTAGAAGACGTCGGCCGCCAGCGCGTGCTCTCCACCCCCGCCCACCGGGTGGAGGCGCTCCCTCATGGCGCTGTCCTCATCGTCAACTGGCCCATCGTCGCAGAGTTCGCCAGCGATGAAGCCCGCCAGGCCCAGGCGCGGGCCTTCGCACACCTCCGCCCAGACCTGGACTACGACTCCGCGCTGCGCATGCTTCGCGAGCGCAGCGCCAAGCTCGTCCCGGTCGATCCCCACTTTCACCCGGACATTGCACCGCTGCTCTGGCGCATCGTGGACTCCCAAAGGATCTCCCAACGCCAGACGAAGA
>DATBSS010000632.1:0-4145 GCA_036559665.1 Myxococcaceae bacterium | reverse complement strand
AGAAGACCCAGTTCTTCGCCAACGCCTCGCACGAGCTGCGCACCCCGCTCACCCTGATGCTGCTGCCGGTGGAGTCGCTGCTGTCCTCCCCGGGGCTGTCGCCGGAGGGCCGGGAGAAGCTGGACGGGGTGCTGCGCGGCGGCTACCGGCTGCTCAAGCTGATCAACGACCTGCTGGACCTCTCCAAGATCGAAGCCGGGAAGATGCAGCTGCGGATGGGGACGGTGGACCTGGCCAAGCTCCTGGACGAGGTGACCCGGTCCTGGCGGCCCATGCTGTCGCGGCGGGAGGTCGCGCTGGAGCTGCAGCTGCCGCCGTCGCTGCTGCTGGTGGCGGACGGCGAGCGGCTGGAGCAGGTGGCGCTCAACCTGGTCTCCAACGCGGTCAAGCACGTCCCCGACGGCGGGCGCCTTTCCCTGGGCGCCAGGCAGGACACCTGGGTGCGCTTCTGGGTGGAGAACTCGGGCGAGGGGATAGACCCTGCGGAGGTGGGCCAGGTCTTCGAGCGGTTCGGCCAGTCCTCCAAGGCCAAGGGCCGCCGCTTCGGCACCACCGGGCTGGGGCTGCCGGTGGTGAAGGACCTGGTGGAGCTGCACTCCGGGTCCATCACCGTGCACAACGAGCCCGGCAAGCGGGTGCGCTTCGAGGTGAAGCTCCCCATCCGCCAGGCGAACGAGGCCCCCCAGCAGTCGACGCCGCACCCGTCGCGGACCGAGCTGCGGCAGTACGAGATCGACTCCCAGTCCCCCACGCCGCGGGCGCCGAAGCCTCCCGCCCCGGCGGAGGTGGAGTCCAGCAGCGAGCGCCCGGTGCTGCTCCTGGTGGAGGACAACGCCGACCTCCGCACCTTCCTCACCCAGGCGCTCCAGGACGACTACCAGGTGATCGAGGCGGGCGACGGCGCCGCCGGGCTCAAGCTGGCCAGGGAGCGGCGCCCGGACATCGTGCTCTCCGACCTGATGATGCCGGAGATGGACGGCATGGATCTCTGCCGCGCGCTCAAGGCGGACCCCCAGACCTCCGGCGCGCCCTTCGTGCTGCTCACCGCGCGCGGCGACCTCACCACCAAGCTGGAGGGCCTGGACACCGGCGCGGACGACTTCCTGGTGAAGCCGTTCCACCTGAGCGAGGTGCAGGGGCGGCTGCGCACCCAGCTCCGCATCCGGCGGATGTCCGAGCAGCTGTCGCACGCGGAGAAGCTGGTGGCCCTGGGGACGGTGGTGGCGGGCGTGGCCCACGAGGTGCGCAACCCGCTCAACGGCATCATCAACGCCCTCATCCCGGTGAAGGAGATGGTGGGGGGCTCCGCCCCCGAGGTGGCGGAGCTGGTGGAGCTGGCGCTGGGCGCCGCCCGGCGGGTGGAGCTGCTCACCCTGCGGCTGCTCCAGCAGGTCCGCGCCGGCGAGTCCACCCAGTCGGACGTGGACGTGCAGGAGAACGTCTCGCTGGCCATCCAGCTCCTCCAGCACAAGTCCCAGGCCGGCCCCAGGCTGGTGGCGGACTTCAAGGGGAACGCCGTCTCCCCGCGCGTGTTCGGCGACTCGTCCTCGCTCAACCAGGTGTGGGTGAACTTGATCGACAACGCCATCCACGCCGCCGGAAAATCGGGCACCGTGCGGGTCAGCGTGCGCGGCGAGGGCGACCAGGTCCTGGTGGAGGTGAGCGACGATGGGCCGGGCATCCCGACCCAGCTCCAGAAGCGCATCTTCGACCCGTTCTTCACCACCAAGGGCGTCGGCGAGGGGACCGGCCTGGGGCTGTCGGTGGTGCGTCAGGTGGTGGGCCGCCACGGCGGCCACGTCAGCGTCCAGTCCTCTCCGGGCGCCGGTGCCAGGTTCACGGTGGCGTTGCCCTCCGCGGGGGCGCGCCTGGGAGTAGCCCATGCACATGGATGAGCGGCCCTGGGTCGTCTACGTCGACGACGAGCCGATCAACCTCCGAGTCTTCGAAGCGAACTTCAAGGATCGGTTCCGCCTCAAGACGTTCCAGACCGCGGCGCTCGCGCTGGAGTTCGTGATGCAGCACGGACCGGAGATCGGCGTGTTGATCACCGACCAGCGCATGCCGGAGATGACCGGCGTGCAGCTGCTGGAGAAGGTGAAGCACGCGGCGCCGGACTCGCAGCGGATGATGCTCACCGCCTTCGCCGACATGCAGGCGATGAGCGACGCCGTCAACCTCGGCCAGGTGACGCGCTACTTCGGCAAGCCGTGGTCGAAGGAGGAGCTGGCCGGGGCGCTCCAGGACGCCCTCACCATCTTCGAGCTCACCGGCCAGATGCGGGCGGTGCAGGCCCGGATGGTCCAGTCCGAACGGCTGGCCACGCTGGGCCAGGTGTCCGCCGGGGTGGCGCACGAGCTGATGAACCCGGTCGCCTACCTCCTGCAGAACCTGAACAACCTCCGCTCCGAGCTGGCCGACTTGGCCCAGAAGCTGGCGCCGGTCCTGCGCGAGCGCCCGGTGGAGGGCGTGCCGGAGACGCTGGAGGCGCTGCCGCAGCTGCTGGACGACCTGGAGCAGGGCGCCAAGCACGTGAGCGAGGTGGCGCAGGGGATCAAGAACCAGGCGCGCGCGCAGGAGCCGGACTCCGGCGCCACCGACCTGGCGCGGGCGGCGTCGTTCGCGGTGAAGATCGCCCGCGCCGAGGTGGGGCGGAGGGCGAGGTTGGCCTCGGACAGCACGCCGGTGCAGGTGCGCGGGACCGAGGTGAAGCTCTGCCAGATCATCCTGAATCTGATCATCAACGCCTCCCACGCCATGGACGGCACCGGGCGGCCGGGGCTGATCGAGGTGCGCTGGTCCCGCCAGCAGGACGCGGTGATCCTGCAGATCATCGACAACGGGTCCGGCATCCCGCCGGAGAACCTGCCCCGCGTCTTCGAGCGCTTCTTCACCACCAAGGCGCCCGGCGTGGGCACCGGGCTGGGGCTCTCCATCTGCCGCGAGCTGGTGGAGTCCATGGGCGGCGCCATCAACCTCACCTCCACGGTGGGGCGCGGCACCACGGTGGAGATCAAGCTCCGCCTGGCGGACTAAGCCCGGAGGAAGCGGCCGGAGGCCGCCGCATCAGTGTCCCCTGGTTGGGGGATTGACGATCGCGGCCTGCAGCATCCGGCACAGGGTCTGGAGCTGATCGCGCTGGTCCTCCTCGACGGAGTCCACCAGCACGTAGGCCCGGCCCCGCGCGGACAGCTCCAGCGCGCTCCGGCCTTTTCCGCGGTCCACCACTTGCAGCGCGTCCACCTCGCGGAAGGGCAGGGACGTGGTCTGACTCAAGATCTGAAGGCCTTGTGGCTGGTCCACGCGGAACAGGTATTGGTCGAAATTGACGACGAACCCTCGTCGCCAGCGACGACGTCCGCGCAGGCGTAGCCCGGCGAGGGTCCCCGCGGCCGAGATGGCGGCCGCTCCCATCATTCCCCACACACTCCCGCCGCGGAAGTCGGGGAGGACGAGCAGGGCGGCGGCGACCACGCCGGAGGCCATGCCTCCGAGGAGCAGGAGGTCCGGGAGCAGGGCGGCGGCGTCCAGCGCCGGGACGCACTCGCCGATCAGCAGCTCGGCGTCGTAGCGGAGGCGCACGTCGCCGAGGCGGCGGGGCATGCGGCCCTGGTTGGCCTGGGAATTGTAGCGTGCGCGCGGCATGACGAGATGGGTGGGGGTGCTGTTCGCGGTCGCGCTGGGCGGGTGGGGGCGGGCGGCGCAGGCGCAGACCACCATGGGGTTCATCATCAGCGGGGACTGCCGCGACCCGGATCTTGCCCAGAACGCGCGCCAGCTCGCCAGGGAGCTGAAGGCCTCGCTGGGGGACCGGCTGGTCTCGGACGACGCGGTGCGGGCGCGGCTGTCGCCCCAGCCCACGGTGAACGCGGACGACCTCGGGCGCCAGCTCGAGGTGGCGGAGACCCACTTCTACAACGGGGAGTACGCGAAGTCGGAGGCGGCCATCCTCCACGCGCTGGAGGAGATCCGGCGCTTCCCACCCGGCCCGGAGCGCTGGAAGCTGACCGTGAAGGCGGAGCTGCTCCAGTCGCAGGTGATCCGGCGGCTGGGGCGGATCGCCGAGGCGGACGAGCTGTTCCGCCACGTGCTGAGGCTGCAGCCCAGCTACCAGCTGGATCCGGACTACTTCATGCCCAGCATCC
>DATBSS010000631.1:0-4270 GCA_036559665.1 Myxococcaceae bacterium | reverse complement strand
CTGCTCCACCGCCGCCTTCGCGTCCGGCAGGCTCTTCTCCGGGCGCACCGTCACCGCCTGGATGGGGACGATCAGCGAGCCATCGTGGGTGGCGGAGGTGATCCGCACCTCGGCGTTCATCCCGGGGAGCATGCCCGGCGGCCGGCTGGTCAGCGCCACCGTCACCGGGAAGGTGGTCACCTCCGCGTCCGTGCCCGGGTTCTTCACGTTCGCCTTCTGGGCGATCTCCACCACCGTGCCCTCGAAGAACTGGCCCTCCAGCGCGTCCAGCCGCACCTCCGCCTTCTGGCCCAGCTCGAGGTGCACCACCTCGTGCTCGCCCACCTCCAGCTTCACCTCCATGGCGGCGAGCGCGGCGATGGTCATCACCACGTCCTCGTTGAAGTCGGAGCCGCGGACGCGCTCGCCCACCTCGCGGGAGACCTCGATCACCGTGCCGTCGATGGGCGACTCCAGGGTGGTCTTGGAGAGCTGGTTGGCGGCCTCGTCGTAGGCGGCGCCGGCCTGGCTGGAGCGCTCCCTGGCGGCGGCCAGCCGGGCGATCGAGCCGTCCCGGTCCGCCCGCGACCGCTCCAGCTCGGTGGCGGACATCATCCCCTTCTTCGCCAGGCCCTCCACGCGGCCGTACTCGTTGGAGGAGCGGTCCACCTCCACCTGGGCCACCGCGACCTCGGCGCGCGAGGCGCTCTGCCCGGCCTGGGCCTGCTTGGCGGCGGCCTCGAAGCGGCGCCGGTCCAGCCGGCCCAGCACCTGGCCCTTGGTCACCCGGTCCCCGGCCTTCACCTTCAGCTCCACCAGGTCGCCGGAGATGTTGGAGGAGAGCTTCACCGTGGTGGCGGCTTGCACCTTGCCGCCGCCGGTGACGGTGCGGGTGATGGTCCCCTTCTTCACCTTGCCCACCTGCACGTCCACCGCGGGCGGCGGCCGGTCCTTCAGCCCTCGCACCGTGATGCCGGTGGCGCCCAGCAACAGCACCGCGGCGATGACGATCTTCCACCACTTCATGGCGAAGCTCCCAGGGTGCCCATGCTCCGCTCCAGCGCGGCGCGGGCGATCTCCACGTCCACTCGACTCTCCACCAGGCTCACCTCGGCCTGCGTCAGCTTCACCTGCGCGTCCCGGACCTGCAGCGTGGAGGTGTCACCCGCCTCGAACCGCGAGGTGGCCAGCGTCAAGCCGTCCTTGGCCAGGTCCAGGTTGGCCTTGGACAGCGCGGCCACCTGCGAGAACGAATCCAGGTCCGAGAGCCCGCGCCGCAGCTCCGCGCCCACGTCGCGCTCCGCCTGGGCCAGGGTCAGCTCCGCCCGCGTAAGGCCCGCGCGCGCCTGGGCCACCTGGGACTCGGTGCCGAAGCCGGAGAAGGCGTTCCAGTTGATGGAGACGCCGGCGCTGAGCGCGTTCTGCTTCGCCGGGTCGGTGAAGAAGGGCGAGACGCTGGCGCCGCCGCGGTCGTAGCGGCCGTAGGCGGAGACGGCGGGCAGGTAGCCGGCGCTGGACGAGGCCACGCCGGCGCGCGCCGCCCGCACCAGCGCGCCGTAGGCCTGCAGCTGCGGCCGGTGCGCGTGCGCCTGCTCCAGGGCCTGGTCCCAGGTGAGCGACAGCCGCGCCTCGCCGGTGAGCGTGCCCGGGTCCTGCGCCACCAGCACGTCGGTGGCCGGGCGCGCCAGCCACGCCGCCAGGTTGGCCTGCGCCGCGGCCACCACCGCGCCCTGGCGGAGGAGCGCCATCCGGTCCGTGCCCAGGTTCACCGCGGCGGCGATCTCCTCCTCCTTCTTCATCCGGCCGGCGGTGAAGAGGGCCTTGGCGCGCTCCAGCAACTCCTCGGAGGACTTCACCCGCTCCTGGAGGAGCTGCCGCGTGCGCTGCGCCTTGAGCAACTCGTAGAAGCGGCGGATGGCCTCCAGCTCCGAGGTGGCCCGGTCCTCCGCCTCCTGCCCGCGCGCCGCGTCCTCCTGCGCGCCCGCCTGCGCCAGCGCCGCCCAGCGGGTGGCGTCGTAGAGCAGCTGCGAGACCTGGAGCGAGGCGCCGAAGGAGGCGCGCGAGGACGGCTCCACGTCGATGGCGACCTGCGACCAGGTGGTCTCGCCGCCGGGCCCGATCTCCGGGACGGCCTGGAAGAAGGTCTGCGGGCCGGAGTACTGGCCGCCCGCGCTGGCGCTGGCGTTGACCTGGGGCAGCAGCGGCGCCCGCGCGGCGGTCACCAGCGCCTCGGCGTTCTGCCGGTTCACCACCGCCAGGAGCGCCTGGGTGTTGGACCGGGCCTTCTCGCGCGCCTGGTCCAGGGTGATGGGCGTGGGCCCTTCGGCGAGCACGGCCGCCGCCACCGCCACCGCTACCGCGAACGTCATGGTCCCCCTCCTCCTCCTCCCGTGCCCATGCCCGGGATGCCGAGCAGGAACACCCCGACGTAGAGCGCGTAGAGGAGCACACCCACCAGGAGGCCGCGCACCCGCGACAGCCCGGTGGCGGCCGAGAACCCGAGGCCCAGGAGGGCGGCGCTCCAGAGCGCGAAGAAGTCCGCCGCCGAGGCGGCGCGGGCCGCGGCCGGAGAGAGCGACGGGAAGACCACGGCCAGGCTGGACGGCAGCAGCGTGGCCATCTGGCGGTCGCTCACCGACGCCTGGCTGATGGTGACCAGCGCCAGGGCGAGCCGGCCCACCGAGAGGGGGAGGAACGCCAGGGCGCCGGCGGTGAAGCAGCGCGCGAAGGGGGCCTTCCGGTCCAGGAGCCAGGCGGTCAGCTTCAGCGCCACGCCCAGCAGGAGCATCAGGATGGGAGTAATGAAGATGGCCTTGGCCAGGCCGCCGATGAGGGACACGCGCTCGGCGGTCTGGATGGCCTCGACGATCTCGGACTCGGTGGAGCGGGCGAGCTGGCCGGAGGAGGTCAGCTCGCCAATGACCGAGGCCGCGCTGTCCCAGCGGACGTAGTGGGCCACGGAGGCGAGGCAGCCGGTGACCATGGCCGCCACGATGGGGAGGCCGAAGCGGGCGTTCTCCACCGCGAGTGCCACGCCGTCTACCGGGTCCGCCAGGACCTTGGCGGGCTGAGCGAGGGAAGCCACGAAGTGTCGTTCTCCTGCGGCCATGTACGGGTCAGGCGGACAGCCATTGCGCCGGGGGTGTAGCGACCTGTAGCAAGTTTTTTGCCCAGGGCACGCTTCGGGTGTACACGCAGGGGCTACCCTGATGGTTGACAGCTCCGAGCTCGCTCAGGTTCTTCACGAGGCCGAGGACATCGCCCAGAGCGTCCATCAGAAGGCGACCTCTGCGCACCTGCTGCTGGCCATGTTCACGCTGGAGAACCCGGCGGAGATCGTGCTCAAGGAGCGGGGGGTGGACGAGGACGTGCTCCTCGCCTCCCTCAGCCAGGCGCCGGTGGAGCCGGACGGCGTGGTCCGGGAGCTGTGCGAGCGCGCGCGGGAGATCGCCCACAGCTGCGGCGCCCGGGAGACGGAGTGCCTGCACCTGCTCATCGCCACCACCCGGGTGCGATGCCTGGCGCAGCAGATGCTGGCCAAGGTGGGGCTGGATCTCACCGGCCTCCGGAACACGGCGCTGTCTTACTACCTGAGCGGCCGGATGCCGAGGAAGCTTCAAGCAGCGAAGGGGCGCCCGCTCGGAGGGCCACCCCGAGACACGGGTCCGGGCCGCCCGGCGCTGGCCTCCTCCGCCCCGGCCGCGGTGCTCACCCCGGTGCCGGCGCCTCCGCCCCAGCGTTCGCTGACCGCGAGGGACCTGGTGGACGCGGATGACGCGGACGGGGCGTTCGCGGCCTCCGAGCTGATCCCGCTGGCGCCGGACCCGGCGTACCTGCCGACGCCCACGCCGGCGCCGCGGCCTCCGCACCGGGCGTCGCCGGCGGCCCCGGCCCAGACGCTGGGGCCGCTGCTGTCGTCGATGGGGCGGAACCTGACCGCGCTGGCGCGGGCGGGGAAGCTGGACCCGGTCATCGGGCGGGCTCGGGAGGTCGAGGAGGTCATCGACATCCTCGGGAAGCGGCGGACGAACAACCCGGTGCTGGTGGGCGAGCCGGGCGTGGGGAAGACCGCGGTGGTGGAAGGGGTGGCACAGCGGCTCCTGGAGGCCAGGGGCGGGCTGGCGGAGAAGGTGCTGGTGGAGGTGGACGTCGCGCAGCTCCTGGCCGGGACGCAGCTGCGGGGGTCGTTCTCGGAGCGGTTGAACGAGCTGAAGGACGAGGTCCGCAAGGCGGACGGCCGGGTGGTGGTGTTCATCGACGAGATCCACACCCTCATCGGGGCGGGGTCGAC
>DATBSS010000630.1:0-3345 GCA_036559665.1 Myxococcaceae bacterium | reverse complement strand
CCATCAGCTGCTGCGTCCGCGCCAGCCCGAGGACCGCGTTCACCTCCTGGGCGGTGATCACCCGGATGCCCCGGTTGTTCATCTCCTGGGCGAAGTGGTTGGCGAAGAACTCCGCCCGGTCCTTTTTCAGGTTGACTGCGGTGAGGCCGGGGGAGGCCAGCTTGATCTGCTTCCCGTCGGACCCGGCGTCCGGTGCCGCCCCCAGCGCCGCCGCCAGGGTCACTGCCGCGAGGGCCACGTGCATGGGGCGGAATCCTAGGCGCGAGCCTGTTACAATGGGCTCCGGAATGCGCCGCGGTGGGTACAAGGGCCCGATAGGTCGGGTTGGCGGGGTCGGCCCGGTCGAGGGGCCGAACGTCATCGGTCGGATCCGGATGATCCAGCGCATCTCCGCGCTCGACTCCGTCCGCGTGCCCGGCACCGTGGGGCGCTCGTTCCAGGAGATCCTGGAGAACCGGTCGTGGGGCACCGCTTCCGTGCCGCCCTCCCGCGCCTTTGGCACGGAGCGCGTCGCCGAACGACGCCCGCTCCCGCCCACCCGCGAGGAGCTGGAGGAGATGCTGGAGTCCGGCGCCAACGAGGGGGATGGCTCCTTCCTGTCCCGGTTGGCTGGAGTGTTGAAGACGGGCGGCGGCTCCGGAGACTGAGGCGGCCCCGGCCGAATCCCGCTACAACGCGCGCATGAGCTTCTCCTTCGTTCCGCTCCTGACCAGGATGCAGGAGCTGCGCGACCTCGGCGGCACCATCGGCCTGCTCACCTGGGACCAGGAGACGTACCTCCCTCCCCGGGCCGACGAAGCGCGCGGCGCGCAGCTCGCCACGCTCCAGGGCCTGTATCACGAACGCCTCACCGCTCCCGTCCTCGGCGACCTCCTCGCCGCCGCCGCCGCCGCCGCGCCGGACCTTCCCGCGGACCACCGGGCGATGGCGCGGGTGCTGGCCTGGGAGCGGGGCCGGGCGGTGAACGTCCCCGGCGACCTGGTCCGGGCCATCGCCGAGGCGCAGAGCCAGGGCCTCACCGCCTGGCGCGCCGCGCGCGAGGCGAAGGACTTCCGCGTCTTCCAGCCCGCCCTCCAGAAGCTGCTGGAGCTGCGGCGCCAGCAGGCGGACGCCATTGGCCACTCGGGGGAGCGGTACGACGCGCTGCTGGAGGGCTACGAGCCGGGGATGCGGGTGGAGCGGCTGCGCCCGGTGCTGGAGTCGCTCAGCCGCCGCCTGGTGCCCATCATCCGCGCCGCCTCCGAGGCGTGCGCCAGACGCGGCCCGTCGCCGCTGGACGGGAAGACCTTCGACGTGGACCGGCAGTGGGCCTTCACGCTGCGCCTGCTGAAGGACATGGGCTTCGACCTGGACGCCGGGCGGCAGGACAAGTCCATCCACCCGTTCACCGGCGGCACCCACCCTCGCGACGTGCGGCTCACCACCCGCCTGGAGCTGGAGAACCCGTTCCCGGCGCTCTTCGGGACCATCCACGAAGGCGGCCACGGCCTCTACGAGCAGGGCTTCTCCGAGGAGCACTTCCGCACGCCGCTCGCCGCCGCGCCCTCCATGGGCCTGCACGAGTCGCAGTCGCGGCTCTGGGAGAACGTGGTGGGGCGGTCGCGCGGGTTCTGGCGCCACTACTTCCCAATCTTGCAAGCGGAGCTCCCGGAGGCGCTGGGCGGACTGGACCTCGAACGGTTCCACGCCGCGGTGAACCGGGTGGAGCCGTCGCTGGTCCGCGTCGAGGCGGACGAGGTGACCTACAACCAGCACGTCGCGCTCCGCTTCGAGCTGGAGCTGCTGCTGGTGAACGGCCGGCTCCCGCTCGCCGACCTGCCGGCGGAGTGGAACGCGCGGATGGAGCGGCTGCTGGGCGTGCGCCCGCCGGACGACGTGAAGGGCGTGCTCCAGGACATCCACTGGGCGTGGGGCGAATTCGGCTACTTCCCGACCTACGCGCTGGGGAACCTGTACTCGGCGCAGCTGTGGAGCGTGGCCAGGCCGAAGGTGGAGGCGGAGATCGAGCGCGGGAACCTCCTGCCCCTGCGCGACTGGCTCCGGGAGAAGGTCCACCGCGAGGGCTACCGCTACCCGGCCGAGGAGCTGGTGAAGCGGATCTGCGGCCGGGGGCTGACGGACGACGACTTCATCCGCTACCTCACCGCCAAGTACTCCGAGCTGTACGGAATCTCCATCCCCGAGGGACGCGCATGAAGCCGCTGGTCGCCGAAGAGCTCGAAGCCTACGCCGCCGCGCACACCGACCCGCCGGGCGCCCTCTACGAGAAGCTGCGCAAGGCGACCTACTCGGAGACGGACGATCCGCAGATGCAGGTGGGGCCCGTCGAGGGCGCCTTCCTCAAGATGCTGGTGCAGCTCTCCGGCGCGCGGCGCGTGCTGGAGATCGGCATGTTCACCGGGTACTCGGGGCTGAAGATGGCGGAGGGCCTGCCCGAGGATGGAGAGCTGATCACCTGCGACATCGACCCCGAGGCGGAGGCCATCGCCCGGCGCTTCCACGCCATGAGCCCCCACGGGAAGAAGATCACCATCCGGATGGGGCCGGCGCTGGAGACCATCGCCGGCCTCAAGGGCCAGCTGGACATGGTCTTCATCGACGCGGACAAGGAGCGGTATCCCGCCTACTACAAGGCGGTGCTGCCGCGGCTCCGGCGCGGCGGACTGATCGTCGCCGACAACACGCTGTGGAGCGGCCGCGTGCTCAAGCCCAGCGCGAAGACGGACCGGGCCATCGCCGCCTTCAACCGGCTCGTCGCCCGGGACAAGCGCGTCGAGAAGGTCCTCCTCACCGTCCGGGACGGGATGATGCTCGCGCGGAAGAAGTGAGCGCCCGGCTTCACCGGCCGAGCGTGTCGTAGGAGTAGATCTCCGAGACGTCGAACGTCTCCGAGATCCTCGGCGCGTCTCCCTCCAGCACGAAGAGGCGGTCGCCCGGCCGGTGCCCCGCGGGCGCGGTCGGGTCCCGCTGGGCCGGCGCGTAGTCGCCGGTGCCGTTCTCCTCCTGCCACGCCGCCCAGAACCGGTCGACGTTGCAGTGGTTCAAGTAGAAGACCGGGTCGTTCGGGGAGGTGCTGGCGAGCATGTCGCCGCCCACCCAGACGTGGACCAGGTTGTGGAGGCCCGGCGCCGGCGGGCTCCATCCCTCGAGGTCGTTCCGGAATGAAGGCGACGCGCTCCGGCTCCACGGCCCGGAGTCGTAGCGGCCGCCGTCGAGCGCGCGCTGGACGTCCTGCCGCTTCGGCAGCCGGGGGCTGGGCCCCGCGCCGAATTCCCGGTTCAGGCCCCGGTTGACGGACACCAGCTCGCCGGAGCCAGGGTCCTGCTCGAGCGCCACCCGCCACTG
>DATBSS010000629.1:0-10588 GCA_036559665.1 Myxococcaceae bacterium | reverse complement strand
AGGAGCCAACCGCGCACCCCCGCCCGGCGCGCCCCCGGAAGCTCCAGGATGCCCGTGTTCGGCGTCATCCCCAGGGCCGCTCTAGTTGACCGCCTTGAGGTCGGTCACCAGCTTGTCGACGTCCGCCCCGACCTTGCCGATGTCGCGGAACGTCTCGCGCACCGCGTCCGGCGGGTAGCTGGCCGGGTTGGCCAGCTGCTCCGGGGTGAGCAGCTTGCGCGCCTCGAGGTTCGGGTTGGTGTACGGGAAGGCGTCCGAGATCAGCTTGGAGACCTCCGGCTTGAGGCAGTAGTTGATGAACATCATCGCCCCGACCTTGTTCGTCGCGTCGGCCGGGATGGCCAGGCTGTCGATGTACATGTGCGCCCCCTCGGCGGGGAGGACGTACTGGAACTTCTTGTCGGTCTGGTACAGCAGCGCCGCCTCCCCGCTCCACACCACCCCCACGTCGACGTCGCCGTTGAGGAAGGCCGTCTTCGGGCTGTCGGAGTCGAACACCCGGACCAGCTTGAGCCAATCCGCCAGCATGGGCTTCACCTTGGCCAGGGTCTCCGGCGTCACGTCGTTGGCGGACAGCCCGTTGGCCTTGAGCGCCCAGGTCACGATCTCCCGGCTGTCGTTGAGGGAGACGATGCGGTTCTTGTGCTTGGCCGAGAACACGTCCTTGTAGCTCTTCACCGGCTCCTTCACCTTGGCGGTGTTGACCACGATCCCCACGGTGCCCACCATCCACGGCACGCTGTACTTGTTCTCCGGGTCGTGGGGCAGGCTCTTCAGCTTGGGGTCGACGTTCTTGAAGTTGGGCACCAGCGACCAGTCGATGGCCGCCAGCTTGTTCTGCTTGGCCAGCGCCTCGATGGTGTACTCGGAGGGCTGGATGAGGTCGTAGCTGGTGCCGCCGGCGAGGAGCTTGGAGAGCATCTCCTCGTTGGAGGCGTAGGTCTCGTAGCTGACCTTGATCCCGGTCTCCTTGGTGAAGCCGTCGATCACCGCCTGGGGCACGTATTCGGACCAGGCGAACAGGGCAAGCTCCGGGCCCGCCTTGGGCTTGGCCGGCTCCGCAGCCGCCGCCGGGGCAGGCGTCACAGGCGCTGCGGGGGGTTTCTCCTCCTTGCAGCCGGCGGTGGACAGCGCGACCACGACCGGAAGCACCAGGCTGAACGCGACGCCGAACCGTTTCATGTGCGGCCCTCCTTCAAAGACTACCGTTCCAAGCGCTTTGCGGACTCCGCGGCGACGGTGAGCACCACCGTGACCGCGATGAAGACGGCGGAGATGGTGTTCAGGATGGGGCTCAGGCCCACCTTGGCCAGGCCGTACACGCGCAGCGGCAGCGTCTCGGACGTGGGCCCGCGCGTGAAGTAGGTGACGATCACCTCGTCCATGGAGAGCGTGAACGCCATCAGCCCCCCGGAGATGATGGCCGGGAGCAGGTACGGCACCATCACCAGCAGGAACGCCTTCAGCGGCGTCGCCCCCAGGTCCAGCGCCGCCTCCTCCAGCGACGGGTCCACCCCCGCCAGCCGCGCCTGCACGGCGATGAGCACAAAGGGGAAGCAGAAGGTGACGTGGGAGATGATGACGGTGGCGAACCCCAGCCTCACGTCGATGGTCTTGAAGAAGATGAGCAGGCTGATGCCCATGATGATCTCGGGGATGATCATGGGGATGTAGATGAGCGTGGTGATGGAGCGCAGCGCCCGGTACTTGTAGCGGTAGAGCAGCCACGCCCCGCCGGTGCCCAGCACCACCGAGAGCGCCGCGGTGATCGCCGCGATGACCACGCTGTTGGTGGCCGACGAGATCAGCGGAGAGCTTCGAGCCCCGCTCACGTGCTCCACCAACTCGCCCCAGAGTTGGACGTACCACCGGGTGCTGAACCCCTCCCAGACGATGGCCATCCGGGACGCGTTGAACGAGTAGGCGATGAGCAGGGCGATGGGGACGTAGAGGAAAACGAGGACCAGCCCGCTCCAGCTCCCGAGGAGCACGTTCACGAGCCTCATCCCCGACAGCTTCCTGACGCTCACAGGGCGGGCGAGACTACTCAACGGGGCCGATTACTCAATGCCGCCGATGCTCACCAGCTTCTCTTCCAGGTACTCGGCCAGCCCTTCCGAGCCGCACTCGCGGCCCACGCCGCTCTCCTTGCGCCCGCCGAACGGCGCCTCGGTGGCGTGCGCCGACCACTCGTTGACGCCGACGATGCCGAAGTCCAGCCGCTCGGAGGCGCGCACCGCGGTGCGGAGGTCCCGGGTGAACACGTACGCGGCCAGGCCGTACGGGGTGTCGTTGGCGCGCTGGACGGCCTCGTCCAGGTCGTCGAACGACGACACCGGGAGGACCGGGCCAAAGATCTCCTCGCGCGCCACCGGCATCTCCGGGCGCACCCCCGCGATCACCGCCGGCTCCAGGAAGTAGCCCTTGGGGAGGTTCGCGGGGCGCCCGCCGCCGGCCAGGATGCTGGCGCCAGCCTCCCGCGCGCCGCTGACCAGCGACTCGACGCGGTCGCGCTGGCGCTTGTTGACGAGTGGGCCGACGCGGGTCTCCGGGTCCAGGCCGGGGCCGACGCGGAGGGCGCGCACGTGCGGGAGGACCTTCTCGGCGAAGGCGTCGTGCACCGACCGGTGGACGAGGAAGCGCTGCGGGGAGACGCACACCTGGCCGGCGTTGCGGTACCGCGCCTGCACGGCCGCGCGCGCCACCGCGTCCACGTCGACGTCCGGGAAGATGAGCACCGGCGCGTTGCCGCCCAGCTCCAGCGAGAGCCGGGTCATGGTGCGCGAGGCGCCGTCCATGAGGAGCTTGCCCACCCGCACGCTGCCGGTGAAGCTGATCTTCCGGCACGCGGGATGGTCCAGCATGGCCTGGCCCATGCTCTCCGGCTCGCCGTTGACCAGGTTGAAGGCGCCCCCGGACACGCCGGACTCCACCAGGATGGCGGCCATGGCCATCGCGGTGAGCGGGGTGTACTCGCTGGGGCGGGCGACCACGGTGCAGCCCGCGGCGAGCGCCGCCGCCACCGCCCGCGCCGGGTTGTAGGCGGGGAAGTTCCACGCGGTGATGACGCCCACTACGCCCAGGGGCTGGCGGAGGACGCTCATCCGCTTGGAGGCCACCCGCGACGGGATGGTGCGGCCGTAGGCGCGCTTGCCCTCCTCGGCGAACCACTCGAACAGGTCGGCCGCCACCCGCCACTCGCCGGCGGCCTCGGCGACGGGCTTGCCGCTCTCGCGCACCGTGGTGACCGCCAGCTCGGCGCTCCGCGCGCGCATCAGGTCCGCCGCGCGCCGGAGGATGGCCCCGCGGTCGTACGGGGTGCGGGCGGCCCACGCCGGGAAGGCCCGCGCCGCTGCGTCGATCGCCTCCCGGCAGTCGCTGCCGTCGCCGAAGGGGACGCGGTGGAAGACGTCCTCGGTGGCGGGGTCCACCACGTCCCAGGTGCCGCCGCGCCGGGCGGAGGTCCAGGCGCCGTCGATGAGCTGCTGGTCGGGGATGTTCATGGGCTGGTTCATCGCTCGAAGGCCGGTTCCCCGGCCACGAAGGTGAGGTCGACCCTGAGGTCCGCCAGCGCCTCGGGGGGGACGGCCGTGGGGTCGGCGGTGAGCACCGCCAGGTCCGCCCACTTGCCGGGGGTGAGGCTGCCGCGGTTGCCGCCGTCGCCGCTGGCGAGGGCGCCGCCCATGGTGTACGCGAAGAGCGCCTCGGCGGCGGAGATGGATTGCTCGGGGGCGATGGCCTCGCCGTCCTCGTCGCGGCGGAGCACGGCCGCGCGCAGTCCGAGCAGCGGGTTCTCGTCCGCCACTACCGGCGCGTCGGAGGAGAGCGCCACCGGAAGTCCCGCACGGAGCATGTCCCGCAGCGGGTAGGCGCGCGACAGGAGCGCGTCCGGCAGGTGCTGCCGGAAGTTGCGCCCCAGGTCGTGGACGAACACCGCCTGGGGGACGGCAAAGGCCCCCAACCGGACGGCGCGCGCCACCTGGTCGGGGTGCGGCAACCCGAAGTGCTCCAGCCGGTGCCGCGGCCCCGGGCCCAGGCGCGCGAGCGCTTCATACGCGTCCAGCACGGCGTCGATGGCGCGGTCGCCGATGACGTGGGTGGCCACGCGCAGGCCCTTCAGGTGTGCCTCGCGCGTCAGCTCCACCAGCTCCTCGGCATTGGCGCGGAGGAGGCCCCGGTCCTCCTGGGCCTCCCGGCCACGGTAGGGCACGCGGAGCGCGGCGGTGGCGCCGCTGAGGCCGCCGTCGGCGAAGACCTTCACGGTGTCGGCGCGCAGCCGGTCGGAGACGAAGGGCTCCGGGAGCGGCAGCGTCTCCGGCCCGCCCAGCGGCCGCCGCAGCGCCATGGCGTTTACCCGGTAGGGCAGCGCCCCCCGCGCGTCGAGGGCCCGGTAGACGGCCATCAGCGGCGGGAGCACCCCGGCCTCGCCCGCCGTGGTGATGCCCAGGGAGAGCTGGCGGCGCGCGGCGGCGAGGACCATGGCCTCGTGCTCGGCGGCGGTGGGCTCGGGCGCGTGGGAGGAGACCAGGCCCATGGCGGTCTCGTGGAGCACCCCGGTGGGGACGCCGGAGGCGTCGCGGAGGATGGCGCCTCCCTTGGGGACGGCGGTGCCTGGGTTGATGCCGGCGGTCTCCAGCGCCCTGGAGCTGGCCACCGCGATGTGCCCGCACACCCGGATGAGGAAGACGGCGCGCCCTGGGGCGGCGGCGTCGAGGTCTCGGCGGTCCGGGGAGCGGCCCTCGGCCAGCCGGGCCTCGTTGTAGCCGCGGCCGAGGATCCACGCGCCGGGCGGGAGGCGCGCGTGGGCGTCTCGGAGCACGGCGGCCAGCGCGGCCAGGCTGTCCAGGGGGCGGAGGTCGAGCTGCCGCGTGAGGAGGTCGCCCACCTTCCACACGTGGATGTGCGCGTCGTTGAAGCCCGGGATGAGGGCGCGCCCGCCGAGGTCGACGCGCCGGGTGCCGGGCCCGGCGAGCGCCAGCACGTCCGCGCTGGAGCCCACCGCCTGGATCCGCCCGCCGCGGACGGCCAGCGCCTCGGCGCGCGGGAGGGCCGGGTCCTGCGTGAGCAGCGCGCCGCCGTGCAGGACCAGGTCGGGCGCCGCGCCGGCTCCGGGCGAAGGCATCAGGCGACGGTGCGGTTGCTGGCGCCGGAGTGCCGGTCCTGGACCACGCGCAGCGCGCGGCCAAGCACCGCCATCCCCTCCTCCAGCTCCTCGTCGGTCATCACCACCGGCGGGAGCAGCCGCACGCAGTTGGAGAACAGGCCGGCGCGGATCAGCACCAGCCCGCCCTGCACCCCGGCGCGGATGACGTCCAGGGCCGGCTGCGCGGCCGGTTCGCGCGTCGCGCGATCCAGCACCAGCTCCATCAGCATCATGCACCCCAGGCCGCGCACGTCGCCGACCAGCGAACAGGTCTCCTTCCAGCCGTTCATGATGGCCCGCATCCGTTCGCCCATGCGGGTGGCGCGCTCGAGGAACTCGGGCCGGTTGATCAGCTTCACCGCCTCGATCGCCGCGGCGCACGCCACCGGCGAGCCGCCGTAGGTGCCGCCCAGCCCGCCCATGTGGGGCGCGTCCATGATCTCCGCCCGCCCGGTGACGGCGCTGATGGGCATCCCCGCCCCCAGCGACTTGGCCATGGTGACGACGTCCGGGACCACGCCGCTGTGCTCGATGGCGAAGAGCTTGCCGGTGCGGCCGAAGCCGCACTGCACCTCGTCGGCGACCATCACGATGCCGTGCTGGTCGCAGACCTTGCGGATATGGGCGAGGAACGCATGCGGGATGGGGATGAACCCCGCCTCGCCCTGCACCGGTTCGATGATGATCGCCGCCACCGCGGAAGGGTCGACCTGGGCGACCAGCGCCCGGTCGAGCTGCGCGATGCACAGGGCGACGTAGTCGGCCTCGGACATGCTCGCCGGGCGGCGGTACACGTCGGGCGCGTGGAACCGGTAGACCTCCGGCGCGAACGGACCCAGGCCCTTCTTGAACAGGCCGTACTTGCTGGTCAGGCTGAGCGTGAGGAGGGTGCGGCCGTGGTAGGCGCCCTCGAAGCAGATCACCGCCGGGCGCTTGGTGTACGAACGCGCGATGTGGACGGCGAACTCCACCGCCTCGGAGCCGCTGTTGGCCAGGAGCGTCTTCTTGGCGAACTTGCCGGGGGTGACCTCGTTGAGCAGCTCGGCGAGGCGCACGTACGGCTCGTAGGTCGCCACCAGACTGCAGACGTGGACCAGCTTGTCGGTCTGCTCGTGGATCGCCTTCACCACCTCGGGCGGGCAGTGGCCGGTGGCCAACATGCCGATGCCCCCAGCGAAGTCGAGGAGGGTGTTGCCGTCCACGTCGCGCACCCGCGCGCCGGAAGCGGAGGCGACGGCGATGTCCGTCGCCTTGGCCAGTCCGCTCGTCACCGCGGCGGCGCGGCGGGCGAGCAGCTCACGGCTCCTCGGCCCGGGGATCTCGGTCATCAACTGGATGGCTGCCATAGGGGCGCGACTCTACCAGCCCGGCGGCGGAGAGGAGCCGGCGCTGCGGCGGCGAGCGCCCGGGCCTGCTACATCCGGGGACGTGGAGGCGATCTGGTGAACGATCCGACGGCGACGGCGACGGCGACGGGCGCGAAACCCGCCTGCGCGCTGCCCTCGCCGCTGAAGGAGCTGTACCTCGCGGCGCGCGAGCGCTACCTCGTGTCGGACTACGCCGAGGCGTGGAGGAGGAACAGCGACCTCGCCGAACGCAGCCGGGAGGCAGGCCACGTCCTCGGCCAGATCCTGGGGTTGCGATTCGCCGGCCTCGCCGCCTTCAGGCAAGGGAAGCTCGATGCCTCGGCGAAGCACCTCGAGGACGCCCGGAGGCTGGCGCAGGAGCACCAGGTGCGCGACCAGGAGCTGTACATCGCCAACCACCTGGGGGCCACCTGGCGCCGGCAGGGCCACCTGCTCGAGGCCTACGACCTGTTCCGCGACTCCATCGCGAAGACGCGGCTTCCGGAAGATCTGTACCCGCGCGCGCGTCTCTACGGAAACCTCGGCGCCTTGTTCGACGAGATCGGAGACGTGAGCGCGGCCGACGACTGCTATGCGCGCTACGAGGAGCTCATCGAGTACCACGTCCTCACCCATGAGAACGACAAGCCCGACCGGCTTGCCAATGCCCGCGCGCTGGCTGCGAGGGCGGCGTTCCGGCGCGGCGATGTCGAGGCAGCTGACCGGAAGTACCGGGAGGAGCATGAGCTTGCCTACCGCTCGACCTCGCTCAAGGCGAAGCTGGCGGCCGACCTTCATCGAGCGAAGCTCGACTTCGAGCGCGGCGGGGACCATGAAAGCTCGAGACATCGCTTCGGGGAGATTGCTGAACAAGGGAAGAAGCTGGGCGAGCTTGGACGCGCGGCCGAAGCCAGGCACTACGTGGCCAGGGTGCTCGATCGACAACGACACCTGGCGGAGGCGTATGGGATCTACCGCGAGGTGCTCCAGGGCTCCGCGGACGGCGGGGACAGCGTGCGCTACGCCAAGGTCTGCCACGACCTCGCCTCGCTTTGCCAGCGGAGCGCGCTTCACGGTGAGGCGCTTTGGTACCTGAGACAGGCCGCCGACACGCGGTTCAGGCTCTACCAGCCCTTGCAAGCGAACCAGCGCCTTCGCGACATGGCGCGGACGCGGCTGGCGGAGCTCAGGGGCCTGGCGCACGGCCTGGTCGAGGAAGCCGGCCAGGTGGTGCGAACGAGCTCCGAGCGTGAGGAGCTCGAAGTGCTCTTCGGGCGGCTCGGCGAAACGCCGCAGTGGCAGCGGCGCTCCGAGGAGCTGCTGTGGGACTGGAATGACAGGCTATGCCGGGAAGCCAACACGCGCTGGCGCGAGGAGCTCTTACCCGGAGCGTTCGACAAGCTGGGGGAGAACACGCGCCAGGACCTGATCCGCGCGGACATGGCTTACCACGGCGCCGTCGACGACCTGGCCCGGAGCGCCCACCTGCTGGCCCTGGCGGTGGAGCGGGAGCTTCGGGACCGGCTGCTCGTCCCCCTCTGGGAACGCCATCACGGCCGGCGGGTTCCGCCTTCCCCTCCTGCGATGACCCGGTATTTCAGCCAGGAGAACCACCGCTGCACGCTGGGGCAATGCCTGAAGATCGTCGAGGAGCTGGGCCAACCCGCGCCGGGCCCGGACGTGGAGCGCCTCCGCGGGCAGCTCGGGTCCGGGCGCGATGCGCTTCCGGTGCTGGTCCGACTGCTCGGCGAAATCAGGCCGCTCGGCGATTCGCCGGGGTTCACGCTGGTCGCGATACGCAACCAGGCGGCGCACGGCGACGTCGATGAGGCGTCGCTGGGGCGCCTCGCGGTCGACGCCATCAAGCGGACGCTCGTGCTCGAGGCCCCGGCGATCCTCCGGGCCCTGGCGGAGATCGATCTCCGCGAATGAACGCCCTGCTCCGGCGCTTCCGGCCGGTCAGGACTCGCGAAGCATGCGTTCGACGGGCTTGCTCAGCTGGCCGAGGATGAAGTCCGGCGCCAGGCGGTTCATGAACCGCAGCTGGTTGGCCTGGCCGGGACGGATCTCCAGCTGGTCGCGCTCCATCCCGCGGATCGCGTGGGCCACCAGGTCTTCGACCTTCATCACCGCGATGCCCTTCATGTCCTCCGGGTTCGTGCCGGAGGCCAGCAGCTCCGTCTCCGTCGCCGGCGGCGCCAGGTCGAACACCTTCACGCGGGTGCCCTTGAGCTGCACGCGCAGCGATCGCGTGTAGGAATGCAACGCCGCCTTGGTGGCGCAGTAGATGGGAGACGTCGGCAGCGGCACGAACGCCAGGCCGGAGGTCACGTTCATGATCGCCGCCTCGGGCCGCTGCTTCAGCATCGGCAGGAACGCCGCCACCAGGCGGATCGGCCCCATGAGGTTGACCTCGACCTCGTGCGTGAAGCCCTCCAGCGAATCCACCGGCTTGTGCAGGTTGACCGTCCGCATGATCCCCGCGTTGTTGACGAGGACGTTCAGCTCGGGGAAGTCACGCGACATCGTCTCCTGGAGCGCCTGGATGTCCTTCACCTGGCCCGCGTCGCTGCGGATGGTCTTGAGCCCCGGAATCGCTTGTTCGGCCTTCGCCAGCCTGGCCGGGTCGCGCCCGGTGACGACGACCTTGTTCCCCAGCTTCACCAGTTCCTTGGCGAGATGAAAGCCGATGCCGTTGCTCCCGCCGGTGATCAGGATCGTGTTGCTTTTCAGTTCCATGGGCCCTCCTCGAGCTCGCGGCCCTATAGCCCCCGGCCGGCTTCTCCGTCAAACGCCGGTCAGAAGCAGGTCCCCGCATCCGCGTCGCACCCGTTGCCGCAGGCGATCACGCCGACCTGACGATACTCACAGGGTCCTCCAGGCGGGACGCAGGCACCGGGGTAGCTGTAGATCCACTGGTGGGTGCCGTCCGCGCAGGCCGTGGGCGGGGTGAGGCACGTCACACCGGAGCCGGTGCACATTCCGTTCGCCTGGCAGCTATCGTTCTGGGTGCAGTTGTTGCCGTCATCACAGGGAATCGACGGCCCCGGTGTCCCCAGGCATTGGCCCGCGTCATCGGTGCAGTGGTCGTTGGCGGTGCACGAATTGTGATCGTTACAGGCCACGCCTGGAGTGGCCGCCCCCACCGCGCAGGACCAGACATAGTGTCGATTGCTGATGTGGACCTCTACGTCGCACACGCAGCGGGAGGGTCCGGAACACAAACCCGAGTCAGGACACATCAAGAAAGGTCCGCACGGCGCCCCGGGCTCGGTGATCGCATGCGCCCGGAAATGCCCGGGCTCGAGCAGGTGCTGGTTTCGATCCTGATCCTCCACCGTCATTGGCACCGTCACCTCTTCGTCATACGCAGCGGCGGCATCCGGGTCGGATACGAACACGACCGCGATCCCCAACGACGCGTGTGGTTCCACGGGCCCGCTGAACAGGAGATATGGGGTCTGAAAGTGCGCCGATCGCACTCCGCTGATGAAGATCCGCCGGTCCGACTCGTTGACAAGCGAGACGTACCGTCGATCGCTGCAAGCCCCCGGCGCCCAGCGGCCAAAATCCATGGGATCCGGTTCGAAGTGGAACTGAACGGGCGGAGGGCGCGACCCTCCAACGGGCTGGCACCCAAGCCAGAGCAGCAGGGCCCCGGCTCCAAACACGCAGAGATTTGGTCGCACGAGCGCTATTGTGACGAGAGGAAGCTTCCTTGACCACCTCCACCATTGCCTGGAAGAGCGGCCCCACCACTGCTCCCTTACCGCCCCTGGTGAAGGGGTTGCCCATCCTGGGGAACGCCCTGGCGTTGAGCCAGGACGTCCTGGGGTTTCTGGTCAGGAATTACCGCCAATACGGCCCGATATTCCGGATTCGCGCCCTGGGCGATGTCTACACGGTCATCGCCGGGACGGATGCCAACCTCTTTTTCGCGCGCGAGCAGGGCGAACACCTGCGCTCCAAGGAGTTCTGGGCCGGCATCAACCAGGAGATGCGCGCGGAGACCACGCTGATCAGCGCCGACGGCCCGGTCCACCGAGAGCTGCGCGCGATCTCCAAGCGCGGCTATGGCCGAGGGCTGTACGAGGCCAAC
>DATBSS010000628.1:0-1541 GCA_036559665.1 Myxococcaceae bacterium | reverse complement strand
CTCCCACCAGAACCGGCCGTGAGGCAGGTTCTGAGTCGGTGTGGAGGCTCCTCCGAGGTAACCCACCTGCAAGCCGGTGCAGGACGCAAGCGCCGTCAATGGGCTGCAATTGCGTCTCTTCGACGTGACCTCCCGCCGGGTCAAACGTTGTTTGGCACCGTGAAACGTTGATTGGCCCACACGGGAAGCGGACGGGCGCATTGGGTGGGCCATGCCCAAGCCCACCCCGAAGCACCGAACCGAGTCCGTAGTCTTGGCCGAGGTAGAGCTCCGCCGCCGCGCGAAGGACTACGCGGCGGTGTCCGAGCTGCCTCTGGAGGATGAGCGCTTTCAAGAAGCCTGGCGGGATTTGCTCGGCTCGGCTCTCGCCGTTGCTGGAGAGGCGCTCGTCGTGGCCGGGGGGGCGCGGCCGTGACCGCGGCGGCCGGAGTGGCGGTCGCGGCTCTCTTCGTGCTCGCGGGGCCGTGGCTGTGGTTCCGCGGGCTCCTGCCCGGTTCGCCCCACGAGCGCGGGTGCGCCACGGCGCGCTGGTACGCGATGGGGGTTGCGACGGGAATGGTGAGTCCTGGCGTGGTCCTCTGGTACGCCAAGCGACGGGGCCGCCTGTGCCGGGCGTGCTTCGACAAGCTCACCGCCCCTGGGACGTTTGACCATGCCCGAAGCGAGCGGAAGTGACGGAAGAATCCGGCGCAAGAAGGGCTACGTCGTCGCGGCGACGCCTGCGCCGCCGGGCGGCCCTTTAGCCGGGCCTGGTCCCCTCCACGCCTGGAAATGCGCCCCCGGAGGCCCGCCAGGGCCCGGTCTCCGTGCCCCTCCGCCACCAGAGAATCAGCATGCCTGAGCCGACCCCAGAGGAAGACCTGCTAGAGACCATCGACGAGCTCTACGGGGCCGCCCGCTCCGCAGTGCTGGACGCCGCGCGCGCGTGGCGCATCGGGGGCGGCGCTCGCTGGACGGTCAAGGCGCTCGTAGCGGCCATAGATGCGCTCGCCAGCGCAGAGGCGCTCCTGGGGGTGGCCTACGACGCCCTTCCAGCGATGGCGAGGGACGCCAAGCGCGCTGCTCACGCATCCCGAGGAACGTCCCAGAGGCCCACCCGAACGGCGAACGCGCGCCCAGCGGGCGGCCAGGGGCGTTCCCGCCCCCGTTCATGAGTCCCCCCCAGGGGTCAGCGCCCCCGGAGCGCTGCCCGGCCAGGTAACGCGGCCAGGTCCGCGGGGGCGTGATGCTCCGCCGCGCCGCGCTCGCGTACGCCGCGGTCGCCAACCTGGACCCTTCCGATCTGCGCTGGCGTCGCTGTTGGCGCGCGCTGAGGGTTGCGGCAACCGGGATGGCCGCGGAGATCCGGGAGACGGCGGGCCTGCCGAACGGGCATCCACCGTCGCGGGCGCGTGGAGGGCATCCAAGCCCGGCTTAGGTGGCGAATCGGAGGCGCGGGGCTTGGGATCTGCGAATCGGCGCGACGCCAGCGCCTAGAACACGCGCCCAGTGGCCCCCCCAGGGCCGTTTCCCGCACCCCATTCCGATGGCCCCTACCGGGG
>DATBSS010000627.1:0-23928 GCA_036559665.1 Myxococcaceae bacterium | reverse complement strand
GCCGCTTGGGGAAGGTGTGGACGGGGACGGGCTCCAGGCGGGCGAGGGGCCGGGCGCCGGCGGGCTCGGCCCGGCGCGAGGCCTGGGCCGGGGCGGCCTGGTCGGTGCGCGCCAGGGCGCTGCCGGGCTTGGGGTGACTCTGGCGCTTCGGGGAGGGTCGAGCGGGGCGGCGCGCTTGGGAGCGGCGGGCGGCGGGGCGCTTTCGGGCCATGGAGGCCACTTTAATCGCCGTCCGGGCGGCGTGCCGCATGCCCGCGCCGGGAACCCGCTCCGCCCCGGCATGGATCTACGCCCGGGCCTCAAATACCCTGTGGGGCAGATGAGCCTCTACGCCGAGTCGTTGCGGGCGTTTTTGAAGCCTGTCCTCACCTACCTGGACGACGAGTCGGTGACGGAGATCATGATCAACGGCCCGGAAGACGTCTGGGTCGAACGCAAGGGCCGCCTCTTCAAGACCGAGGCCCGCTTCAGCGAGGAGGGCCTTCTGGGCGCGGCGCGGAACGTGGCCCAGTTCGTGGGCCGCCCGCTCTCGGACGAGCGCCCCCGGCTGGACGCGCGCCTCCCGGACGGCAGCCGCATCCACGTGGTGCTCCCTCCGGTGGCCCGCAAGGGCACCACCATCTCCATCCGCAAGTTCTTCAAGGACCGGCTCACCATCGACGGCCTGTTCCGGTTCGGCTCGCTCTCCAGGGAGATGGCCCGCCTCATCGAGGCGATCATCCTCTCCAAGCTGAACGTCCTCGTCGCCGGCGGCACCGGGTCCGGGAAGACGACGCTGCTCAACGTCCTCTCCTCCTTCATCCCGGACGAGGAGCGCATCCTCACCATCGAGGACTCGGCCGAGCTGCAGCTCAGCCAGTCGCACCTGGTCTCCTTCGAGAGCCGCCCTCCGGACAAGTTCGGCAAGGGCGCGGTGGACATGGGCGACCTGCTCCACTCCTCGCTCCGCCTCCGCCCGGACCGCATCATCGTGGGCGAGGTGCGCGGCGGCGAGGCCTTCCACCTGATGCAGGCGCTGAACACCGGCCACGCCGGGTCGCTCTCCACGGTGCACGCCAACTCGCCCACCGACACCCTGCGGCGGCTGGAGTCGCTGTGCCTGATGAGCGGGGTGGAGATGCCGCTGGTGGCGGTGCGCGCGCAGGTGGCGTCCGCCATCCAGGTCATCGTCTGCTGCGACCGCCTCTCGGACGGCACCCGGAAGATCACCCACGTCTCCGAGGTGCTGCCGCTCTCCGACCGCGGCGACTACCGGACCCAGCACCTCTGGGTCTACTCGGCGCTGGGCAAGGACGAGGCCGGCCACGCCATCGGCTTCCACGCGCCCACCGGCATCGTCCCCCAGTTCATCCACCGCCTCCGCGCCCACGGTTTCTCCGACCTGGAGGACCGCTTCTTCGACCCGGCCACCCACGGGCTGCCGCCGCCGCCCGCGCACCAGGTGTCCGAGGAGGTCGTGCAGAAGTGGGTGCCGTCGCTCCGGCACCGCGAGAAGGGACAGCCGGACCCGGACGCGTACAAGCAGCAGCTGGCCGCCTTCGAGCGGAAGCTGCGCGACGAGGCGCGGGCGCGCGCCGGCGAGGAGATGGAGGACGAGGCCGGGCCCACCCAGGCCAACCTGGTCGTCCCCTCCGCCGCCAAGACCCTGCCGCCCGCCCCGGTGAGAGCGGGGCCGCCCGCGCTCCCGCCCGCCGCGCCGGCCCGGGCCGCCAAGCCGCCGCTGCCGCCGTCCGCGCGCCCCACGGCCAACGCCAGGGCGGCGGGGGCGGACGCGGACAAGACGCCGCCGCCCACGCGCAACCCGCTCGCGCAGAACACCACCGCGCCCTCGATGAACGTGGACCCGGACCCGCACAGCGTGGAGATCTCCCCGGAGTACCTCCAGGAGGCGGTGTCCAAGGAGCCCACGGACCGCAAGCCCCTCCCCGCGGGCCGGCCGTCCAGCGCGCCCGCCCGCGGCGTCACCACCGGACGCCGCCCGGTGGAGGACGACGTCACCAACGTGCGGCCGGTGCCGGAGAAGCCCCGCCGGTGAGCGCCGCGGCGGCCAGGGTCGCTCCGCAGCGCACCGGCCTCGTCCTCTGCGGCGGCGGCGCGCGCGGCGCCTACGAGGCGGGCGTCATCAGCTACCTGCGGCACGAGCTGGAACCGGAGCTGGGCCGCCCCCTGCCCATCCCGGTCATCGCCGGGACGTCGGTGGGCGCCATCAACGCCTGCCACATGGCCACCCACGCGCACGTGATGAGCGCGCAGTCGGGCCTGTTGATCGACCGCTGGAAGAGCCTCCACGTCCAGGAGGTGCTCAAGTTCGGCGTCCCGGACGTGCTCCGGATGGCGCGCGAGATGCTGGGCAAGCCCGGCCCGGCCTCGCTCCGGCACGGCGGGTTGGTGGACCCGCGCGCTTTGGAGAACGTCGTGATGACGGGGACCCACTGGCCCTGGCTGGGGCGGAACATCCGCTCGGGCCTGCTGGACGGCCTGGCGCTCTCCGCCACCGAGGTGGCCACCGGGCGGACGGTGGTGTTCATCCAGCAGCGCGGCGGCGGGCTGCCGAGCTGGACGCCGGAGCCCAACATCCACGTGGCGAGCGCGCGCATCGGCCCGCGGCACGCGCTGGCCTCCGCCGCCATCCCGCTCCTCTTCCCGCCGGTGCAGATCGGCAAGCGGCTGTTCGTGGACGGCGGGCTGCGGATGAACGTCCCGCTCAGCCCCGCCCTGAGGATGGGCGCCACCCGGGTCATCGTCATCTCGCTCCGGCACATCCCGTCGAAGGAGGAAGAGCTGCTGCCGCACGGGAGCGACGACGCGGGCGCGGAGGCGGAGGAGTCCCACTTCGCCACCGCGCCGTTCCTGGTGGGCAAGACGCTCAACGCGCTGATGCTGGACAGCGCGGACCAGGACCTGGGCCGGCTGCGCGCCATCAACGCCATGCTGGAGGCGGGCACCCGCGCCTACGGGCCCGGCTTCCAGACGGTGATGAGCGAGGCGGTCCCCAGGACCGGGCCGGCGCCCTTCCGCTACGTCCGCAACATCCTCATCCGGCCGTCCCAGAACATCGGGCGGCTGGCGGCGGAGTACGCCTCCTCGGCCACCTTCGCCAGGCGCGCCAGGGGGCTCGCCGGGATGGCGCTCAAGCGGATGGTGGACCGCGAGGGCGGGGAGAGCGACCTGCTCTCGTACCTGATGTTCGACGGCGGCTTCGCTGAGCTGCTGATCGACCTCGGCCGGTCGGACGCGCGCGCCCGGCAGGAGGACTGGCTCAAGTTCTGGTCCGAGTCGCCGGAGTGCGCCGCCGAAGCCGCCCAGTGGCCGGCGGCGGCCTAGCGCCCGGCTCAGTGCCCGGCTAGATCTTCATGCACGCCAGCGGCTGGGCTTGCGCCTGCTTGGCCCGGTCCACCGGGATGAGCGAGTGGTTGGACATCTCGATCAGCGCGGCGTCGCGGGCCTGGCGGAGCGAGCTGGCGTTGGCGCACAGCTTGATCTGCCCGTAGGCGCTGTTGGGCGGGAGCGCCAGGGACAGCTCCGCCAGCTCGTCCAGCTTGAGATTTTCCAGCTTCCGCTGGTAGAGCGACTCCGACGCGGCCTCCAGGCCCACCACGCCGGCGTCGAACTCGGTGGTGGCCAGGTCGTACGCCACCAGCTTCCCCTTGGGCAGCAGGTTGCGGATCCGGTGGATGGCGATGGTCTCGCGCAGCCCGCCCCGGATGCGGATGGCCCACACCAGGTGGCGCGCGAACTGGAATTCGCAGTCCGCGTTGCCGGCGGGGCCCTCGGTCTTGAAGGCCTGGTAGCGCACCAGCCGCCACAGCCAGGGCCCGGGCTTCTCGTGCGGCGACTGGAAGAAGGTGGGGCAGCCGTAGCCGGAGATGTACAGGCCCACCATGTCCTTCGGGGAGTGCATCAGCTCCGGCGCGTGGAAGGCGATGGCCGCCTTGTCCGGGCGGCCGCCCGGGTAGTTCGCGGCGCGCTCGCCCTCGATGCGGTCGCGCAGGAAGCGCTCCAGCTCGAACTCGCTCTCCAGCGGCGGGAGGCTGCTCACCGCGATCGCCCACCACACGGGGACGATCACCACCGCGGACACCACGAGCATGATCGCCGCCAGCAGCAGCCGCTTCACGGGTCCGCGATGCTAGCGTATGAGCGACCAAGATGAGCGACTGGCATGAGGTCACCGTGGTCGACCGCCAGCCGTCCGCGGCCAACCTCACCGAGGTGGACCTGGACGCGCGCGGCACTCCCATCCCCGCGTCCTACCAGCGGGCCGGGCAATATCTGAAGCTGTCGCTGCCGGGCAAGGGCGAGGGGTTCTTCGCCATCGCCTCGGCGCCGGGCGCGCGCGGCGAGGTGCTGGAGCTCCTCATCAAGGGCGGCAGCGCGCTGGCCGACGCGCTGGTGGCGCTGCCTCCGGGTGCCCGCGTGCAGGCCACCGCGGCGCAGGGGAAGGGCTTCCCCGTGGAGGTGGCGAAGGGGCGGCGGGTGCTGCTGTTCGCCACCGGCTCCGGCATCAGCGCGGTGCGCTCGCTGATCGGCGTGCTCCTCCAGGACCGGGCCTCGTTCGGCCACCTGTCGCTGTACTTCGGCGCGCGCACGCCGGACGCCTTCGCGTACACCGCGGAGTTGGACGTCTGGGCCGCCGCCGGCCTCCAGGTCGTCCGGACCGTCAGCCAGCCCGGCGCGTCCGGCTGGCAGGGGCTGCAAGGCTACGTGCAGACGCACGTGCCGCCGGAGCCGCTCGCGGACGTCGCGGCGTTCCTGTGCGGTCAGAAGGGAATGGTGCACGGCGTGACGGAGGCGCTCGAACGCCAGGGACTTCCGCGCGAGCGCATCTTCCTCAACTTCTGAGCCTGGCGGCTCTGGCCGATCGCGCGCCCCCCCAACAACCGGACACGCGATCGATCTTCCCCGCCACTTCTTCCAGCTACCGTATGAGGTGGAGCGCCGACCTCGCCGAACCCGACTTGCCCCCCAGCAGTCTCGGTCGCTTGCGACCTTTTCAGCGCTCCACCTCGTACGGCAGCTGCAACTTCACCTACGCCTGCGCCTTCGTCGCGGCTCTGAACCGCGTCACGAAGGTGGGACTCACCGTCACCGCCACGCGAGCTTCCTAGAGCAAAACCGGGGCCCACCCGGTTTCGAGCAGATGCGCGATCGCTCCGCTCCGGATCGGCGCGGGTCCTTATCCAAAATGGTGCGCACCGCTCCGTACCAGTGCACCCGCAACTCCTCCGTGGGCGCCGGGTTCATCACCGCAACCCGCACCGACCCCGTTGGCCGGTGCTCTCCCACCGCAGAGGAAAACGACCATGTCTCTGATCAACCGCATGCAGAACCAGCAGAACCGCATCCAGCAGGGTGTCGAGTCCGGCTCCCTCACTCCTCGCGAGGCCGTCCGCCTCGAGGCCCGCGCGGTCCGGCTGGACGCGAAGATCGCCAAGGACGCCTTCGACGGGGGCGGCCTCACCAAGCGCGAGCGCGCCATCGACAACCTGCGCCTGGATGGGATGAGCGCCCGCATCTACCGGCAGAAGCACGACGGCCAGTCGGCGCCCGCCTCCACCCCGACCACCAGCGCGGCGTAGCGAACCCCGAACCTGAACCCCTGAAGGAGCTCCAATGTCCGGCTTCAAGACGAAGGTGATGGCGGCCGTGATGGCCATGGCGTTCTCCACTCCGGCCCTGGCGGGCGAGCTGGCGCGGCGCGAGGTGCGCCAGCAGGCCCGCATCGCCCAGGGAGTGCAGTCGGGTGGACTCACCGCGCGCGAGGCCGTCCGGCTGGAGCGCCGCGAGGTCCGGGTGGAGAACAAGATCGCCCGCGACCGGGTGGACGGCGGCGGCCTCACCGCCCGCGAGGTGGTCCGGGACAACCGGATGCTCAACCGCTCCAGCCGGGCCATCTACCGCCAGAAGCACGACGCGCAGCACCGGTAGCCGAAAGCTCAGAACCGGGGCGCCGGGGCCTCTCGCACCACTTCCGGCGCCTTGCGGACCAGCTCGTCCACCGTCACCGAGGGCGGGGGGTGCTCCTGCTGGGGCAGCGGATTCGTCCAGGCCGCCACCAGGAGGTACCTCCCGTCCCGGGTGACGCGGACGCGCCGGACGAACCAGTCGTACGTCAGCACCAGGGGCGGCAGCTCGGGCGGGGCGTCCTTCCGCTCCACCAGCACCCGCCCGTCCATGCCGCCGCTCAGGAACACCTGGCCGTCCGAGGCCATCGCCGCGGTGGAGACCGCGCCGCGGTGGCGGACCGGCCGCAGCACCTCCACCAGCGTGGCGGCGTCCAGCAGGGCGGCGGCGTTCGCCGGGGTGGTGTCCTCCAGCTCGCTCATCTCTCCCGGCGGTCGCTCCGCGGGCGAGGCCGACAGCGCCACCGCCACGACGCCCCCGCCCACCTGCACGTCGTTGACGTACTGGTCCAGGAGGTGCCGGCGCTCCTCGCGCAGGTCGCTCCCCTCCTGCCATGAGAGCACCACGCTGCGGTCCCAGCCGCCAGAGAAGAGGGCGGCGTCCGCCCGGTAGGCCAACCCGCGCACCTCTTGCCCGCCGTGCAGCTCCGCGGAGGCCACCAGTTCGAGCTCCGGGAAGGTCGTCACCACCACCCGGCCCTGCGCGGTGCCCACCGCGAGCTGCGCCCCGTCCGCGCGCAGGGCCAGCGACGCCAGCGGTTGCCGGAGCCCCAACGCCGCCCGCGGCGTCCCGGTCCGGGCGTCGAAGGTGCGCACGAAGCCGTCGCGCCCGGCGGAGACCACCATCGACCCGTCCGGCGCCACCTCCACCGCCGGCACCTCCCGGCGTCCGGCGTTCAGCTTCTGCGTCCACAGGCGCTTCGGCGCCCCCCGCCGGTCGATGGCGGTGAGCGTGGCGTCCTCGCCGGAGAGCGACGCGAACGCCACCAGCTCGCCGTGGCGGCTGCCGCCAATAGCGGTGGCCCGCCCGCCCTCGTCCAGCACCGCGTCGCGCCGGAGCGCCTTCACCTCGCCGGTCAGGTAGGTGTCCGCGCGCGAGAGCGCCTGGACCTGCGCGCCGGTGAGCGGGGGCGGGGTGCGCGCGCAGGCGGCGGCGAGCAGCGCCAGGGCAGCGGCGGCCCTAGCTGCCACCGGCGGCCTTGGCCTTCGGAGTGAGCTCGTGCACGCCCTTGTTGTCGATGGTGAGGAAGAACAGCGGGCGCTCCGCCTCGCGGCGGTCGCTCATGTCCGCCTTCCCGCACGCGCCCTCGAAGCCCTTCAGCCCCGCCAGCGCGGAGCGGAACTCCTCGCGGTTCTGGGGCCGGGCGCCCTCCATGACGGTCCGCACCATGGCCCCGGCGTCGTAGCCGTAGGCCTCCACCAGCCACGGGTCGCGCCCGGCGTCGGGGAACTTCTTCCGGAACAGGGTCACGAACTTCTTCGTCCCCGGCCGGTCCGAGTCCGCGAAGAACCCGTCCACGTAGACCGAACAGGTGACGAACTTGCCGCCCCGCTCCAGAAGCTCCGGCAGCCCGGTGGTCTTGGACCGGGGCGAGCTCCACTCGTTGGCGCCCAGCAGGGTCACCGTCTTGAGGTCCTTCTTGCCGGTGGTCTTCTTGATCTTCTCCAGGTCTCGCGGGTCGCAGGCATTGGTGATGATGTCCTCCACCGCCAGCGCAGGTGCCACCAGGCTGACCCGCTGCCACTCGTCCGGGATGAACAGCGCGTCGAAGTCGATGATCGGCTCCAGCGTGCTGCGGAGCTTCTCCATCGCCTTGCGCTTGTGGAACTCGTCCGTCCCGGGCGCGTTCAAGATGTCGCGGGCCTTCTCCAGGTAATCCAGCCGGTCCTCCCGGTAGAAGCGGCCCACCAGCTTCTGCGCCTCGGGGGTGAAGGCGGTGGCGTCGTGGTCGTAGGTCTCCGCGGCGCGGATCTCCGCCCCGCGCAGGAGCACCTGGTCCCAGAACTTGTTCGCCAGCTCCACGCCGTAGGGGACGTTCGGGTACAGGACGCCGAACTGCTTCCACCCCATCACCTTCGTCCCGTACTCCGCCAGCGCCGCCGCCTGCGCGGAGTTGGTGAGCATGTTGCGGAAGACGTGGGGCCCGATGTCGGTCAGCCCGTCCAGGCGGCTCAGGGTGAGGATGGGGACCTGCAGCTCCTCCGCCACCAGCGCGGCCCGCTTCGCGTCGTCCCCCAGCATGGGGCCGATGATGGCGATCACCCGTTCGTCGAAGACCAGGTCCTCCACCGCCTTGCCGGCCAGGTTCACGTCGCCCTGGGTGTCCTTGTAGATGAGCTCCACGCTGGAGCCTTCGAAGGCCATGTCCACCATGGCCTTCACCACCGCGCCCACCTGCTGGAAGCGGCCGGTGAGCGGGAGGATGACGCCCACCCGCCGGGCGTTGGCGTCGCGGCCGCGCTGCATGCGCTCCTGGAGCGCGCGGGCCTCCGGGGCGAAGGGGTGTTCGGGCGCCCTGGCCAGGAACCGCTCCAGCGTGTCGTTGAGCCGGTTCCAGTCGCGCAGGTGGAAGTAGATGCGCGCCAGCTTGAAGGTGAGGATGGGCCAGACCGGGTTGTCCGCCGACATCTCCTGGGAGAAGCGGGCCACGTCCACGAAAGCCACCTTCCCCTCCACCAGGTCGCTCACCCGCTGGAGCGCCCGCTGCTGCTCGTCCTGGGTGCGGGCCTCGTTGGCGAAGAGGATGGCGATCCGCAAGGCGTCCCCGAACAGCAGGGCGCCCTCGGCGGCGCGCTCGGCGGCCTCCAGGAGCTTGCGGCGCTCCTCGCCCTCGGCGTGCTCCGACAGCGAGGAGAGCGTGTGATAGGCGTCGCGGTAGGCGCCCACCTCCAGCGCGGACAACCCCAGCATCTTCTTGGCGTCCGCCGCCTTGTCGAAGAGCGGGTTCTCGAAGAGCAGCTCGTTGAAGCTCTTCCGGGCGTTCACGAAATCGCCGGAGTCGAAGGAGAGCACCCCCGCGCGGTAGAGCGCCTCCTGGCTGGCGGTGGTCTCCGGGTACGCCTTGCGCACCCCCAGGTAGACTTCGGCCGCCTTGTCCTTGGAGGCCTGTTCGGCGGCCGCCTGCTCCGCCTTCTTCAGCGCCTCATCCGCCGCCGGGTCGCGCCTGGCCTCCACCACGGGCCGGTCCGGGAACTGGCCATCCCCGGTCCCACCGCCGCCACGCACCCCGCGGGGCGGGCAGGCAGACAGCGCCGCCACGAGCAGCGGCAGCGCGGCCGCACCGCGCCAGCGTGCATTGGTCATAGAGACGACGGCATAGCAAAGTCGGTGCCCGCAGTGAGGGCCTCCGCGCCGTTGCCGCGCGCCGACAGCCCGCGGCTGGACAGGCGCGCCGCGGTGACCTCCAGGAACGCCAGCAGGGCCTGCTGGACGAGCCGGGGCTTCTCCAGCATGAGGAGGTGGCCGGCGCGGTCGATCACCTCCACCACCGCGCCGGGCAGCGTGGCGGCCGCGTCCAGCGCGTGGGAGACGGGGAGGGTGCGGTCCTCGCGGCCCCAGAGCACCAGCGTGGGACAGCGGACGCCCGCCGCCAGCAGCGCCCGCCACTGCGCCCCCAGGCCGTTGGGGCCGCGGAAGCGGGAGAGGCCCTGCGCCATCACGCGCGCCAGCTCCACGCCGCTGCCGGAGCGGGCGTAGCGAAGGGCCCCGTCGTACAGCCACTCCGGGAGGCAGGTGGGGTCGTAGGCGTTGGCGCGGAGGAAGGAGCGGATCAGCCGGTCCGGCACGTAGGGCGCCAGCCGTTCGCCGAAGGGGAGGGCCATCATCCGCAGCCGGTAGAGGATGGGGTCGCCGAAGCCGCCGGGCGCGAGCAGGGCCAGCCTCGCCACCCGCGCCGGCGCGCTCGCCGCGGTGAGCATGGACACCGTCCCCCCCAGCGAGTGCCCGACCAGGGTGGCGCGCCTCAGGTGGAGCGCGTCCATCACCTTCTGCACCCAGTGCACGTAATAGGAGCGGCCGGGGTCGAAGTACCGGGCGCGCACCGGCGGCGCGCTCTGGCCGAAGCCTGGCAGGTCGGCGGCGAAGCAGTGGTACCCGGAGCGCGCCAGGGCCGGCACCACCTCGCCCCAGGTCTCCGCCCAGCCGCCGGCGCCGTGGAGGAACAGCAACGGGTGGCCGCGGCGACCCACCTCGACCACCCGCACCCGTCTCCGGCTCACCTTGAGGAACCGTTGTCGGACCCCCATGAGCTCCCAAGGTCCCCCGTCGACCTCACGGTCGATGGTTCCTGTGCCTTGACTCACCACATCCGTAAGATTTGTAGAACGGTCGGGCGCCGCGTCTGGCGTGCACGCCAGCTTGACATCGACTGCTTGCCTGGAGTCGAGGCGGCTTGAACCGTCCTCTGGGGCCGGCGTCCTCTGGGGCTCAGCCGAACAGCTCGCGGACCTTGGCGAAGAAGCTCTTCGAGACGGGGTGGACCTCTTCCCCGGCCAGCTCCGCGAAGCGCTCCAGCAGGGCGCGCTGCTCGCGGTTGAGATCGGTCGGGGTCTCCACCAGCACGCGCACGTGCATGTGCCCGCGCCCGCCGCCGTGCAGGTGCGGGATGCCCTTGCCCTTCAGCGGGATCACCTTCCCGTTCTGCGTCCCGGCCGGCACCTTGAGCTTCGCCTTGCCGTCCAGCGTGGGCACGTCGATGGTGGCGCCCAGGGCGGCCTGGGTGAAGGTGATGGGGACCTCGAGGAAGACCTCGGTGCCGTCGCGCGCGAAGAGCGGGTGTTCCCGCACGTGCATCACCACGTAGAGGTCGCCCGGCGGACCTCCGGCCTCGCCTGGTTCGCCCTGCCCGGGGGCGCGCACCCGGGTCCCGGTGTCCACGCCGACGGGGATGTTCACGGTCAGCTCGGTCCGGGCCTCGGTGCGCCCGCGCCCGCCGCACGCGCTGCATGGCTCCAGGATGACCCGACCGTTGCCGCCGCAGGCGTTGCAGGTGCGGGAGACGGCGAAGAAGCCCTGGGTGAAGCGCAGCTCGCCGGAGCCCTGGCAGGTGGGGCAGGCGCGGGCCTCCCCGTCCTTGGAGCCGGTGCCCTTGCAGGGCTCGCACAGCTTGGAGCGCGGGATGGGGACGCGCACCTCGCAACCGAAGGCCGCCTCCTCGAAGCTGATCTCCAGGTTGTACTGGAGGTCCACGCCGCGCTGGCGGCCTCCGCGCTGCCGCTGCCGCCCGCCCCCGAAGATGTCGCCGAAGATCTCTCCGAAGATCTCGTTCAGGTTGACGGTGCTGAAGCCGCCGGCGCCGAAGCCCTCGAACCCCGCGCCCGCGTGGCCGAAGCGGTCGTAGCGGGCCCGCTTGTCGGTGTCGGAGAGGACTTCATAGGCCTCGGTGGCCTCCTTGAACTTCTCCTCGGCGTCCTTGTTGCCGGGGTTGCGATCTGGATGGAACTGGAGCGCCACCTTGCGGTACGCGCTCTTCAGCTCCTGGGCGGAGACGTTCCTCTCCACGCCGAGGACCTCGTAGTAGTCGCGCTTGCTCTGCTGCCCACCGACCGCCGGCATCCTCGACAACTCCCCGGAATCACAGGTCAAACTGGCCACACGTGGCGGCGCGTAGCCAATATAACCGCCCTGGGAAGCCCGGCAATCCGCCGGCTACCGGGCCTACACGTTCCAGACCCGGTTGAACGAGAGCTCGAGCCTCTGCAGGCGTCGCCGGAGCGCGGCGTCCACCGAGGCGGCCGGGTCCCACTTGGGGACCACGAAGTGCAGCTCCGCGTTGTAGAGGCGGGCGGCCGAGGACAGGAGCGACCAGCGGTTGTCGGCCGCCGGATCGCCCACGCTCTGCAGGGTCACCACCTCGAGGATGATCGGCGTGCGCTCCCGGTCCGACTGGCGGCAGGTGAAGTCCGGGCGATGGTCCTCGATGGTCCCGGACAGCACCGGCGGCGGCACGTAGCCGGGGAGCCTGGCCTTGATGTCCGAGTAGCCCAGCGTCCGGAAGTACTCGGCCATCAACCACAGCAGGCGCCGGCGGTGCTCATCGCCCACGACGGGTTCACACCCCACCGTCGTCCCGATTTCCTTTCCGCTGATCTCCACGACCCGGCCTCCTCGCGTGAAGCTGCGTCTGCGGGACTAACGATGAGGCCGGGTGGGACAGGGGCAACGCTCCCACATGGGACGTATGCCTGGTGCCTTGCCCTCCACGCTCAGCAGGCGTGCGCGCCAATTTGACTGTCCCGGCGGGCCGATGCGACCGTGCGCGCGCCGTGGAGGCTCCGCTCCCGAAGGGGACGTACCGCCGGCTGCTGCGCTCCCTGAAGCCCTACCGGGCGACCGCCGCCGCCGCCGCTGCCGCCTCGTCGATCGCCGCCGCGGCGGCCGCCCTCTACGCGTATCTCATTGGCCCGCTGCTCAAGGCGGTGCTCACCCAGGGGCCGGTCGAGCTGGGGGGCGTGGTCGTGCAGCGGGAGGATCTGGCGCTGGTGTTCCCGCTCGCCATCCTGGCGGCAGCGGGGATGAAGGCGCTGGCGCAGTGGCTCCAGGGCGGGTGGATGCAGTCGCTGGGGCAGCGGGTGATGGCTGATCTCCGCCGGGACCTCCACGCACATCTCCTGGAGCTGCCGCCCCGCTTCTACGAGGAGCGTCACTCCGGGGAGCTGCTCTCCCGCCTCACCGCGGACGTGGCGCAGGTGGAGTTCTCGGTGACGCAGGCGCTGGGCTCGTACGTGAAGGATGGGCTTCAAGTACTGGCGCTCCTGGCCCTGTGCCTGGTGACGGACGTCCGGCTGTTCCTGCTCACCTTCCTGGTGATCCCGGCGGCGGTGGTGCCGGTGTCGCGGTTCGCGAAGTCGCTGAAGAAGGTGGCCACCCGCGCGCAGGCCAGCCTGGGCGGCCTTTCCGAGCTGGCCGCGGAGCAACTGCACAACCTGCCGGTGGTGCAGGGGTTCCGCGGCGAGGCGCGCGCCGTGGCGCGCTTCGACACCGGGCAGGCGGCGTACCTGTCAACGATGCGGCGCTCGCTGTTCATCCGGGCGGCGTTCACGCCCACGGTGGAGGTGCTGGGCATCGTCGGCGTGGCGCTGGCCATTGGCGTGGGCGCGAGCGCGGTGGCGGCCGAGCCGGCGCTGGCGGCGAAGCTGCTCTCCTTCCTCGCCGCGGCCCTGCTGATGTACCAGCCGCTCAAGGCGCTCTCCGGGACGTACGCGCTGGTGGCGCAGGGGCTGGGCGCCGCCTCGCGACTGTTCGAGCTGCAGGACGCGCCGCGCCCGGAGGACGCCGGAGGCGAGGCGCCGCCGCTGCAGGGCGCGCTGGCCTTCGAGGGCGCCACGGTGTCGTACGACGACCGGAGGGATGCGCTGCGCGGCCTGACGCTGGAGGTGCCGGCGGGGCGGACGGTGGCGCTGGTGGGGGCGTCCGGGTCGGGAAAGAGCACGGTGTTCGCCACGGTGCTGGGCTTCGTCCAGCCGCGGAAGGGGCGGGTGCTGTGGAACGGGCGGGACGTGGCGGAGCTGAGCCGGCGGTCGATCCGCGAGCGGCTGGCGTGGGTGCCGCAGGAGCCCATCCTCTTCGCCGGGACGGTCCGGCAGAACCTCGCCTTCGGGCGGGCGGGGGCGACGGAGGCGGAGCTGTGGGAGGCGCTCCGGCGCGCGCACGCGGACGAGCTGGTGCGGGCGCTGCCGCGCGGGCTGGAGGAGGCGGTGGGCGAGCGCGGCGCGCTCCTCTCGGGCGGGCAGCGGCAGCGGCTGGCCATCGCGCGGGCGTTCCTGCGCGACCCCTCCCTGCTGCTGCTGGACGAGCCGACCTCGGCGCTGGACGCCGCCTCCGAGCGCGAGGTGCAGGCCGGCCTCCAGGAGCTGCGGCAGGGGCGCACCACGCTGGTCATCGCGCACCGGCTGTCCACCGTCCGGCACGCCGACCTGATCTACGTGCTGGAGGCCGGGCAGGTGGTGGAGCGGGGCTCGCACGAGGAGCTGGTGGCCAGGGAGGGGCGGTATACGGCGCTGCTGCGGCAGGGCGCGTTGGACGAAGCGCCTTGAATTCGCTCCCGGGGATGCGGGTATGGTTTGCGCCTTCTCATCCGCTCTCCGGGGGAGCAACCATGCGTCCGTATTGGGCAGTGCTGGTCGTGTTGGCGTTGGCGGCGTGCGCGAAAGGCGACAAGGGAGACAGGGGAGACCCTGGTCCACTGCCGGAGGTCGCGCCCAATGGCGGCATCACCGGCAGCGGAGCGACGGGTTCTCCGCTGGCGGTCGACTTCGGCACCACCGGCACGACGGCGGCCCGAGGGAACCACAACCACGACTTCTCCACGCTGGGCAACATCCCGCCGGTCCTCGTGACGCCCATCCCGAACGGCATCGAGTCGGCGCTGGTGGAGAGCGTCCGCGTGAACGCCTTCGCAGACTGCGGCACGGTCATCCCGGCGCCCCACATGGAGGTGTTCGTGAACGGGTCGCTCATCGGCGAGGCGGACGTCACCAGCGCCTCGCCGATGGACTTCACGTTCGCCGTCTCGCCGCGCCGGTACACGTCGGAGGTGGCGGTCGCGTTCAGCAACCACAACAACTCGGGCGGGTGCGACCACAAGCTCCACGTGGTGAGCATGACCGTGGTCACGCCGGGCGGGCCGTGGACGCTGAGGGCCAACGACCGGGCCCACGCGTTCCTGGACAAGGCCTCCAACACCTCTACCCCCGACCGGGCCCTGTACTTCGACGGCGTCGACGTCGACAACGCCACGCAGGACTTCGCCGGCAACGGCGCGCTCCGGTACTTCCTGTCCCCGCCGTCCAGCCGGCAGGGGACGCCCATCGCGATCCAGGCGACCACCGCCGCCAGGGCGCTGCCCATCGGCAACACCCTGGTGGCGACCCAGAGCATCAATGGCCCCGCCCAGGTCGCGGTCACCTGGTCGGCGCTGGCGTCCAACTCGGGCGCGGGAGGAGGGACGTTCAGCCGCATCGTGCTCGACAGCAACACCGTCACGTCGCAGATCGGCTTCCGGAACGGCACCGACACCCCGACCTGGTTCCCGCAGCACAACTCGTGGGTGGGCATCGTCGGGCCCGGGCAGCATTCGATCGACGTCATCGAGAACGTCGACGTCGCCACCGGCAACCTCAACGCCGGCGACCTGACCATCCTGGTCTGGCCGTACTGAGGCCGGGGAGCACGTGCCTGAACGGAGCGCGGCGGTGAGCGAGGCGTCCGCCGCGCCCCGGCCGACGGCCACCACCTCGCTCGGGACCGTGCTGTTCCGGTTCCGCAGCTTCACGCCGGTGCCGGTGATCGCGCTGGTGGGGTGGCTGCTGTGGCGTTCCCGGGGAGCGGTTGGCCCCGGAGGGCCGGCGGTGGACGCGTGGCTGAACGCGCTGGGCGTGGCGGTGGCGGCAGCCGGCCAGGCGCTGCGGTTCTACACGCTGAGCCTGGTGCGTGAAGGCAGCTCCGGGCAGGGCGCCGTCCTGGTGTCGACGCACCTCAACACCCAGGGCCCCTACGCGCGGGTGCGGAACCCGCTCTACGTGGGGAACCTGGGGATCTGCCTGGGGCTGCTGCTGATCGCCCATGACCCGTGGGCGTACGCGGTGGGCCTGGGGTTCTTCTTCGGCGAGTACCACTTCATCATCCGCGCCGAGGAGCGCTTCCTGCTGGAGCGCCACGGCGACGCCTACCGCGACTTCCTGGCGAAGGTCCCGCGCTGGGTGCCGCGGCTGACCCCCGCCTACCCGGGGAAGCTGAACGACCGCTTCGACTGGCGGCGCGGCCTGAAGAAGGAGCACAACCCGTTCGCCGCCTGGGCGAGCGGGGCGGTGGCGCTGCTGGGCTGGGAGCTCGGCGCGCGCGGCCAGCTCTCGACCGGGTGGCTCGCCTGCCTGGCCGCCGCGGAAATCTCCGTACTGGTCGCATTCGCCCTCATCAAGGCCTACAAGCGCGGCCGGCTGTTCCGCGCCCGTGTGTAACGAAGCGCCGGCTGCTATCACTGGGCTCCGTGGGGTTCCGTGAAAAGGCGGTGGAGGTCCCGGCTGCGGCGGCGGCGGTGCTGGCCCTGCGGCGGGCGGAGGCGCAGGCCGAGGCGGACGCCTTCCGGTCGCTGTTCCTCGAGCACTCCGGCGCCGTCCACCGCTTCCTGAAGGACCTGCTGCGCGACGGGACGCTGGCGGACGAGGGCCTTCAAGAAACCTTCGTGCGCGCCCACGAGCGCCTCGGCACCCTGGAGCAGCGGGACCGGGTGGTGGGCTGGCTCCTGGGGATCGCCCGGAACGTGAGCCTGGAGCTGCGGCGGGCGCGGCGTCGCGACGGCCCGGGCGGAGAGGACCTCTGGGGAGAGCGCGCCTCCGCGGCGCCCAGCCCGGAGCACGTGCTGCTGGGGCGGGAGGAGATGGAGGTCGTCGAGCGCGCCATGGCCAGCCTGAGCGAGGACAAGCGCGCGGCGCTGCTGCTCCGCTTCGACCACGGGCTCTCCTACGAGGAGATCGCCTCCACGCTGGGGTGGGGCCTGTCCAAGGCGAAGGTGGAGGTCCACCGCGCCCGGCTCAAGCTGCGCGCCGCCCTGGACGCGGCGAACGAGGACTCGGACGGAGGTGCCCGATGAGCGTCTCCTGCGACCTGGAGCGGATGGAGGCGCTGGCCTTCGACGAGCTGCCGCTGGAGCAGGCCCGGCGGGCGCTGGAGCACGCGGGCGCGTGCGCGGCGTGCGGGATGGAGCTTTCGGCGCTGCGGCGGGAGCGGTCTCAGTTCCACGACCGTGCGGCCGCCCAGCCGGCGCTGCCGAGGCTGGAGCTGTTCGCGAAGGTGGAGGGCGCGGCGCGGGCACGCGAGCGGCGCCTGCGCGTGCGCCGGGAGGTGGCGGCCTTCGCGCTCTGCGCGGCGTCGCTGCTGTGCGTGGTCGGGCTCTCCGCGCGGTCGTCCTCGGCGGTCGTGCCGTTGACCGCTTCGGTGTCGGCGGACTTCGAACCGTGCACCTCGTCGGAGTGCCCGCGGTACAGCTCCGCCGCCGGGGCGCTCACTGACGCCGACGAGATTGGCCGGCTGGACGCCGATTTCGGCGCCTGCCTGGTGGCAACGCCCGCGCACTGCCGATAAGACGGATCGCATGGCCAGCAGCGAGTCGATCGTTGGCATCATCGGGGGCAGCGGTCTGGGCGAGGCCCTGGGCACGCTGGGCGGCGAGGCGGTGGAGGTAGAGACCCCGTTCGGCAAGCCGTCCGGGCCGGTGTTCCTCGCCCAGGTGAACGGGCAGCGGGTGGCCGCGCTCTCGAGGCACGGCAAGGGCCACCTGCTCAACCCTTCGCAGGTTCCGTACCGGGCGAACATCTGGGCGCTGAAGAGCGTGGGGGCGACGCAGGTGCTGGCGAGTGCGGCGGTGGGCTCGCTGAAGCAGGAGATCGCCCCGCGGGACCTGGTCATCACGGACCAGGTGATCGACAAGACGTTCCGCCGCCCGTCGACCTTCTTCGAGACGCTGGCGGTGCACGTGGAGTTGGCGGCGCCGTTCTGCCCGCGGCTGCGCTCAGCGCTGGTGGCAGCCGGCCGGAAGTCGGGCCACACGGTGCACGAGAAGGGCACCTACGTGTGCATGGAGGGGCCGCAGTTCTCCACCCGCGCGGAGAGCGAGCTGCACAGGTCGTGGGGAGCGGACCTGATCGGCATGACGGTGATGCCGGAGGCCAAGCTCGCCCGGGAGGCGGAGCTCTGCTACGCGCTGATCTCCCTGCCCACGGACTACGACTGCTGGCGGCCGCACGAGGTGAAGGACCAGGGTGAGCTGCTGAAGGAGATCATCGGCAACCTGCGCGAAGCCACCGACCGCGGGCTGGCGCTGATCAAGGAGACCCTGCCGGCGCTCGGGCCCTCCGCGAAGGGGTCCCCGGAGTGCCACTGCCAGTCGGCGCTCGCGCTGGGCCTCTGGTCCGACCGGAAGCTCATTCCAGAGGCGGAGAAGCAGCGGCTGGGGCTGCTGCTCAAGAAGTACGTCTAGAACTTTTCGGCCGGGCCGCGGTCGAATAGCGCGATGACGACCCCGGTCCGACTGGCGTTCGCCCTTGGCACCCTGGCGCTCGCCGCTGGCTGCGACCCGATCGACCGGGTGAACCGCCCGCTCCCGCAGCACTTCTCGCTCCAGGGGCTGACGGGACGGGTAGAACGGGAGAGCTTGTCGGGCCGGCCCTGGGTGGTGGAGCTCTGGGTCCCGGATTGAGGGCTCTGCGTTCGGGAGTTTCCCGAGCTCGAAGCCGCGCGGAACGAGCTGGGGCCGGATGGGCCCGGGTTCCTGGCCGTCGCCCTCGATGGACAGCTCGACGAGCTGCGAATCCTCGCCGACCACTACGGCTACCACGGCCCCATCGCCCTCTATGACGGCGACCAGGGGCTGCTCGACCCGCTGGGGGTGCGGTCGATCCCCGGCATGGCGTTCGTCAACCACCAGACAGTCGTCGTCGCCGCGGCCACGGGCAACCGGGAGCGGGACTTCATCGCCCGGCACGCCCGCGCCCTCACGCCCTGACGGCGCCGTGCCTACGTTGACGGCCAGGTGTCCCATGGCCGAAGACTCGCGCGTCCCTCCCTACTTCCGCCCGTTCGTGCTCCCCGAGGAGCCGCGGGAGGTCATCACCGGCGGGGAGCCCATGCCCGACGGCCACCACGCCTACCCTTTCCACCAGGACGTGGACTGGATCGGCCCCGCGAACATGGGCCCGGGCTACGTCCCCGACGACTACCAGTGGTACTCCGGCCCGCGCGAGCGGCAGGAGCGCGAATCGATGGGCTAACCTGCCGCGCGCCCATGGCCCGCCGCCGAGACCGCGCGCAGTTCGAGCATGCCTTCGAAGGCCGGGAGGTCCTCGACGGGCTGCTGGAGCTGGCCGGCGCGCGCGTGGACACCGAGGGCGCCATGGTCCAGATGCGGGAGGCCCTCCGCCGGAAGGAGCCTCGCGAATCCGCCGTCCCCACCCTCTTCGAGGGCGAGCCCCGCTTCCCCGACCCGGAGATCGCCCGCCGCCTCTTCCAGAACCTCCTCGGCCTCTGGGACCTCCTCGCCCGCGGACAGCCCCTGCCCCAGGATGGTTCGCCCGCCGGGGGAACCCGCGCCCGCGCCAGGAAGCCCATTCCCGAACGCCCGCCGCCCTTCGAAGGGGATGACTTGGACGAGGCGTGGGTGGAGGCCGCCTGGAAATACCTGGACGAGGCGCCCGAGCGGGAGGTCACCCGCCTGGAGCACGCCTTCGAGAACAGGCAGGACGCGTTGCTCGGATTCCTTGACGAACAGGGGCTCGAGGATGAAGTCTTCGGATTGACCCAGCAGCTCTTGTTCGAGCTCCACGCGATGATCGAGCTGGGTTGGCCGCCGGGCGTCCAGAGCGTCGCCCGCGCGGAGCTGCAGGAGGCTGGTGGGGGACGGCCAGCGCCTGCAGCGCTCCAGGCCTACGCCGATGAGGCGTTGTTCGAGGCCGAGCAGGACGAGGTGGCGCCACTTTCGCCCGCGGACTCCGCGCGCGCGAGGGCGCTGGTGAACCTGGGGCTGAGGGCGCTATGGAGCGCGCGCCGGCCCCGGAAGGAGGGCGGTACGGATGCCTAAGGACCGAGACGACGACGGCGGCGGTGGCTTCACCGGCAAGCGCAACAAGAGCTGGCGGGAGATCGACTCGCAGCGCGGCAAGGGGAGCAAGTACCACTCCCGCCAGGACGACCCCGCCCAGCAGCGCATCGAGCGCAGCGCCACCTACGAGCGCTACAAGCTCGCTGCGGACTCGCTGTTCACCGGCGGGGAGCTGCCGGAGAACCTGGCCAAGTCCTTCGACCCGGACGGCAAGCGCAAGGCCCAGAAGGACGCCATGCTCAAGCTGCGCGAGCTGCCGGACCGAAAGGCCTGGGTCCAGGGCGTGGTCGAGTACCTCGAGAAGTACCCGGACCTGCCTGACGACCCCTACTTCCTGGACTCGCTCCTAGACCACCCCCGCGAGCGCATCGCGGACAAGGCCCTGGGCAAGCTGGAGGGGCTCCACGCCGACGGCCGGCTCAAGGGGAAGCTCCCTGCCAGCCTGGAGCAGCGGCTGAAGTCCATCGAGATGACCTCCACTGACTCCGACATGCAGGCTCGCGCCAAGGCGCTGCGCGAGAAGCTGCGGTCCTAGGGGCGAACGGCCTTGTCCTTCCTCGAAGTGCCGGTCAAGCACGGGCGGCTGGAGGCCCTCTTCTGGAAGGTCGAGGACGCCCGCGCCGCCGCGGTGGTGTGCCACCCGCACCCGCTCCACGGCGGCACCATGCACAACCACGTCACCTACCGCCTGGCGGACGCCTTCCGGAAGCAGGGCGTCTCCACGCTCCGGTTCAACTTCCGCGGGGTGGGCCTCTCCACCGGCGAGCACGACGACGGCCGCGGCGAGGTGGACGATGCGCGCGCCGCCCTGGACTTCGTGCAGCACCAGCAGCTCGGCGTGCCGCTGCTCCTGGCCGGTTTCTCCTTCGGCTCGCGGGTGGCCATGCAGCTGGCCATCGAGGACCCGCGCGTGGAGCGGGTGCTGCTCGCCGGCGTGGCCCCGCGGGGGTTCAGCTTCGGCCTGCTCCGCGAGCTGCGGAGGCCCAAGGCCTTCATCCAGGCGGACCAGGACGAGTTCGCGGCGATCGACGAGGTGCGGCGCCTGGTGGACGAGACCCCGCCCCCCCGGAAGCTCTTCGTGGTCCCGGACTCAGACCATCTCTGCACCGGCCGGCTGGAGGCCTTCGAACAGGTGGCCTCCGAGGCGGTGACCTGGCTCCTGGACGCGCCGCCCGTCAGCCTGCGCCGGCAGAAGGCGGCGGCCCCGCTCTAGCAGCGCCACCAGCCACTGCAGGCTCGCCCCTGAACGGACAGGTCACGCCGCCGCGTGACCCTACGTGGCGTGACGTGCCCGGCCGACTTGACTCACAGTCGTTATCGGTTGATCACGAACGCGCAGGCCGAGTCGAGGGCGATCTTCAGGCCGGAGAGCGCGTCCAGCAGCGCCTGGTAGTGGGCCTCCTCTGCCTTGAGCTGCTGGGCGATGGCGGCCTCCGCCAGGCCCTGGTGCTGGAGGGAGAGGCGCATCCTCCGGACGGCGCCGTCGCGCTCGGCGGCGATGGACGCCCGCGCGGCCTCCGCCAGCGCGCGCATCTCCACCTCGGCGGCGCGGGTGGCCTCGGCGATGGCGGGGTCCACGAAGCCGGCCAGCTCCGGGAAGGCGGCGCGGATCTCGTCGCCCTTGAGCGAGCGGCCCTCGTCCTCCAGCACGCCCAGCAGCGTGGGGTCCACCTTCGGCTTGCCGGTGGGGCCCAGCGCCACCGCCACCCGGACGAGTTGGCGGTCCAAAAAGCGCGAGAGCTGCCGCGACGGCACGCGCGCGCCCGGCGAGGTGTCCGCGGCCTCGGGCGGCACCACGTGGAACAGCGCCTCCAGCCCGCGCGCCTTCAGGGTCCCGCGCCGCTCCAGGAAGCGGACGCCGTTGCGGCCGTAGGGGCCGTCGCGCAGGAACCCGAACAGCGCCTCCACGACGTTGTGCCCGGTGGCGAAGTATTCGATCTCCTCCTGCTCCACCGCGGTATCGCGCCAGAAGGTGCCCAGGATGGTCCTCTCGTCGGCGATGTTGAGGCCGGGGAGCGCGTCCACGTTCACCGCGTGGCCGAACTGGAAGGCGCACTGGAAGGCGTCCACCTGTTCGTCGGTGTCCACGCCGATGCCGATCTTCCGCGCCAGGTCGGTGACCGCCTCCTCCAGCCGCTCGTCCAGGTCGCGGGCCAGCGACCACAGGCCCTCCTCCAGACCGTCCTCCTCGTCCGCCTCCACCCCGAAGCGAGACCGGGCCCGCTCCACCAGCGCCTCCACGGCCTCCTTGTCGAAGCTGCGCCGGTCCAGCAGCGGGTCATAGGCGCGCTTCACCGCCGCGCGCGCCTCCGCCACCTTGACCTTGAGGGCGGCGGCGTACTCGGCGCGCCTGGTGGGTTCGGCCAGCGCCAGCTCGGTCAGGGACGGCTCCACCTCCTCCAGCACCGCGTCCAGGCCGCCCACCGTCTCCCCGAACACGCCCACCGAATCCGCCAGGATGGCGAGCACGTCGTGCGACAGCGTCCCGGGGGGCTGCTCGAAGACGTGGATCTCCACCGGGCGCGTCTGGCCGATGCGGTCCAGCCGGCCGATGCGCTGCTCCATCACCGCCGGGCTCCAGGGGAGGTCGTAGTTCACCAGGTGGTGGCTGAACTGGAAGTTGCGGCCCTCGCCGCCCACCTCGGTGCAGACCAGGACCTTGGGGCCCTCCGGGTCGCGGAAGCGGGCCACCTGCCGGTCGCGGTCCAGCAGCGGGAGATCGCCGTGGTAGGCGAGCGGCTCGATCTTCTCGAGCAGCAGCTCCGCCTGGAGCATGTCCAGCGTCTCGCGCGACTCGGTGAACACCAGCACCTTGGCGCCCTTCTCCTTCGCCCAGATGCCGCGCAGCACGTCCAGGAACGCCACCAGCTTGGCGTCCTTCTCCACCTTCGGCAGCTCGTCCTTGAGCTTGCCCAGCGCCTTGGACCCCTGCGCCGCGCGGATGAAGGCGGCGGTGGACGACTCCAGCCGGCGGAGGAGTTGCGAGAGCGCGGCGCCGCGGACGTTGCCCTTCTCCGCCAGCAGCTTCACCGCCGCTTCCCGCGCCTTCAGCTCCGCCTCGCCGAGTTGGACCGGGTGCCGCTGCAGCGCGCGCTGGGCGAACCCGCCCACCACCGCGCGCCGGTTGCGGATGAGGCGTTCGGAGAGGCTGTAGGTCTCCGCCAGGTGCGAGAGCAGCGCGCCCCGGTCCTTGTCGCGGGCCAGCGCCTTCAGCCGGTCGTCCGCCGGGAAGCGCTTCGACAGCGCGGCGATCGCCTCCGGCGCCTGGCCGCCTTCGAGGAGCCCCCGCACCGCGGTGGAGACATCCTCCTGGCGCTTGAGGCGCTCCTGGAAGCCGTCCAGGGTGGGCGCGGTGGCGGGGTCGATGAGCGTGAGCAGGCCGTGGTACTCGGCCGGGTCCAGCTGCATCGGGGTGGCGGTGAGCAGCAGCAGGCCCCAGGAGCTCTGGGCCAGCTTCCTGGCGGCGGCGAAGGCGCGCTCCGACTTGAGGTGGTGCGCCTCGTCGATGATGACCAGGTCCCAGGCGGCGGACGGGTCGGCGGCCTGGGCCAGGTACTCGTCGGTCCGGGAGAGCAGCTCCAGCGACGTCACCACCTTGTCGAAGCGCGCCCAGGGAGAACGGTCCGGCTGCTCCTTCACCGAAGCCGCGTGCCGGTCCGAATCCATCAGCGTGAAGAGCTGGTTGAACTTGTGGAACAGCTCCGCCAGCCACTGCACGGTGAGGTGGGACGGGGCCACGACCAGGACCCGGCTGGCCAGGCCGTTGAGGCGCAGGGCGGAGAAGATCATCCCCGCCTCGATGGTCTTTCCCAGGCCCACCTCGTCCGCGAGCACGAAGCGCGGGCGGCGGGCGGAGAGGACGCGCTGCACCACACCGACCTGGTGCGGTTTCACCATCACCCGCGAGGCGAGCAGCGCTCCCAGCGCGTCGCAGCGGCGCTCGTCGTCCAGCACCAGCGCCCGCCGGCGGAGGAGGAAGTTGCGCGCGTCGCCCACCCGGCCCTCGCGCAGGGTGGAGAGGAGGTCAGGGCGCGGGGCCTGGGCGCGGAGCTCGGACTCGGGCAGCTCGTCGTCCTCCCCGTCGTCGTAGCGCACCGTGTAGCGGCGAAGGCCGCGGCCGCCGGGCTCCTCGCCGGTGACCGCCCCCGTCCGGCCCTTGGCGTTGCGCACCAGGGCGCCCACGGAGAGCTGGTAGGGCTGCAGCGACCCACCCTTGGTGGAGACCAGCACGGGTCCCCCCTCGCGGGCCGGAAACAGCACCTCCGCCTTGGAGCCACCTTCGTGCAGCGCCACGAGGTGGCCGATCCCCCACTCCGGCTGGGGGACGTAGCGAACCTTCATCCCTGGGACCAACGTCGTCGGCATGTCCGTTGCGGCTCTATCCGGTCGGCCGCGAGTTTTCTCGGGAAAAAGGCCGGCGGCGTTTGGCGATT
>DATBSS010000626.1:0-30752 GCA_036559665.1 Myxococcaceae bacterium | reverse complement strand
TCTTGACCTCCCAAAGCGTCCGCGTGGACACCTGGAGAGCGTCGAACGCCTTACCGTTGACGAGCACGTTGGCGTTCTGGAAGGCATTGAGCGGCACCTTGTTGGCGCACCAGTTGTGGAACTTATCCCCGCCCTTGGGCGGCACTCGCTTGGGGATGCACTTGTCGTCATCCCGTGGTTCCGGAGGTCTCGGCGGGTCTGGGGGGAACGAGTCTCCGCCGCGTGGCGCCCCTTCCGGATCTGGTCCTCGATTCGCCTCGGGTCCCATCTCGCTGGGTGGTCGGGCCAGAGGCTGGGGCTTCTTGGGCTCTCGCGAGGCCCCCCGCCAATAGGCATCCAACTCCGCGTTGATGGCGCCAGCCACTACCACCGCGCTCGCGACCACTACGACCGCCTCGGCGACGATCTCCACCGCGGCCAGCAGGCAGACTCCCACTCCCACGGCGATCGCGGGCGCGACGGCGACCGCACATCTTCCCGTACGGTCTTGAAACCGGACCTTGTCCAGGTCGAGCGCGTAGAAGCATCTCTCTGCCAGGACAGACCACGGGTTGGAGGCCTCCTGCACTGCGCAATGCCCATCGTCCATCCAAGGTAACGTCGCCGCTCTCCGGAGATTGGCGATCCTTTGAGGTTCAGGAGCCGGGATCGCCCTCGGGCCTGGTTCGATCGTCGCGCAGGCTGACAGGAGGATGGTGAGGGCGATGCAAGCGCGGAAGAGCATGGCCTCGATCATATGCCGAGAGTCGCCTCCAACCGCTGGATCTACATGACCACCATTAATCACCAATAGTTAATGATTGCTGCTTGATTAGTTCCTCCACTTTACCGCTCGCCGGGCGTACAACCTTGCGCATCACGAACGAAACGCAAGGGGACGTCATGAACGGGTTGAAGAACTTCGTGCATCTGATCGCGCTGGGCCTGTGGGGGTTCCTCGGCCTGGCCTACTCACTGAAGTGCACCTTCGGCGCCGGGGCCTCGCTGGGCACGCTGCTGGACCTGGTGAGCTTCTGGCTGTGGTTCGCGGGGCTGGCCGCGGTCACCACCGCCTTCGTCCGGCCGGTGAAGTCCTCGCTGGCCGCGGCGGGCATCCACGCCGGCACCTTCCTGGCGCTCTCTGCCATCCCGCGGGTGTTCCCGCTCTCGTTGCTCCGCCTGGGACTGGACCTCCTGGCGAACCGCTGATCCCACCCAACCGCCGGAGCCCGAGCCCATGGAACCAAGAGCTGCCAGGAACCTTCGAACCGCTGAAAGCGCTGATCCCCGACCCCGTACCACCCGCAGGAATCACGAGGAGTCACACGTGAGCACCCACACCAACGCCGCCACCCACTCTGCCGCCTGGACCGTCCAGTCCTGGGTTTCCTTCCTCCTCTCCCTGGGAGTGACCGCCATCGGCATCTGGGCACTGCCGGTGGACCTCTGGGTGAAGGGCTTCATGGCCATGGGCCTGGTCTTCACCGTCGGTTCGTCCATCACCCTGGCCAAGACCGTCCGCGACCAGCACGAATCCGAACGCCTCACCAAGCGGATCGACGAAGCGCGCGTCTCCAAGCTGATCGCCGAGCACGACCCACTCCAGCCTGGCTTCTAGCCCGACCTGGCAACTCCTTCGCCCGCTTTGCGGCCGACCTGACCGCTGCACTTCCGCAGTAGCGACGACCCATCCCGGCGGATATAGGCGCGCTCCATGCGACGCCCGTCCCTGGTCCTGACCTCCGCCCTCCTCCTCTCCTGCGCCACCACCGGCGGCGCGCCGAAGGAGGCCCCCGTGGCGCCCCAACCCATCTCCGGCAAGGTGCTGGCGACCGGGACGCCGCTGGCGAAGGTCCGCGTGGTGGTGCTGAAGCACCGCCTGCCGCTGGGTGCGGAGTCCCCCTGTGCCTGCGAGGACCACCCGACGCATGCGCTGGCCAGTTGCCCCGCCCCGGAGTCCACCGAGAAGCTGGCCGGGCTCGCCAAGGTCGAGCCCGAAGCGAACCAGGTGACTCAAATCACCACCGGCGCGGACGGGACGTTCGTCACTCCGCCCCTCAACGAGGGCCACTACGACCTGGCCGCGGCGACGCCCGGCGCGGTGGGCTGGAAGACCGGCGTCGCGGCCGGCGCCAAGGACGTCGAGGTGCCGCTCCTGGCCACCGCCCCCATCACCGGCCAGGTCCGCGGCCCCGGCGGCGCGCCCGCCGGCGGCGCCGAGGTCATCGTCAGCCTCGCCGACGCGCGCGACCTCCGCGGCGTGGTGGCGGACTCCACCGGCAGCTTCGAGATCCCCGGCATCCCGCTGGGCCCCAACCTGGTCGTCGCCTCCAGCAAGGGCCTCACCCCCGCCAAGGCCTCACCCGCCCCCGCCGCCACCCGCGAGGGGGCGCTCACCTTCGCACCCCTGGCGTTCCAGCTCCGCCCCCGGGTCACCCTCCGCGGCACCGTCACCCGCGGCGGGGCGCCGGTGGTGGGCGCGGACGTGCTCGCACCATCCGAATGCCGCACCTACCGGACCAAGACCGGTACCGGCGGCGCGTTCGAGCTCGCAGACCTCCCCGCCCGCGACTACCCGGTGAGCGCGATCTCCGGCGCGGACGGGGCGCAGGTCCTTGCCTCGCTGGACGCACCCGGACCCCTCGCGCTGCAGCTCCAGCGCGGCGGCGTGCTCGCGGGCAAGGTGAAGGACAAGAAGGGCCCGCTCGCCGGCGCGGAGGTGGTGGCCGTCCCCCGCCAGCCCCGCGGCGCGGGGGACATCCGCCGCGCGCGGACGCACCAGGACGGCTCCTTCGAGCTGGGCCCCATGCCCCCTGGCCGCTGGCAGGTGGAGGTCGCCGCCGCGGGGCACCTGGCCCGGCCGCCAGCGGAGATCCGCATTACCGCGGGCGCGCGCCAGCCGCTCGAGGTGGAGCTGGCGCCGGCCACGCACATCGCCGGCTTCGTGGTGAACGACCTCGCGGACGGGTTGGCGGGCGCGGAGGTGGAAGCGGTCCGCTCCGACGCCAACCCCACCTGCACCGGCTGCCGCCTCGCCACCCGCACCAGCCCGGACGGCTCCTTCGTGCTCTACCCGCTGGCGCAGGGCGAATACACCGTGCGCGCCCGGCACGACCGCTACCTCGCGCTCGAGTCGAAGAAGATCGTCCCCACCGACAACCTCCGCCTCGCGCTCAAGCCCGGCGCCAGCCTCCTGGGCACCGTGCGCGACCCCGACCAGAAGTCCGCCATCCATGCCTCCACCTCGCTGCGCGACGCCAACGGAACCGTGGTCCGGCCCGCCCGCCCGGTGGACCCCAACGGCACCTTCCGGCTGGAGGGCCTGCCGGCCGGCGCGTACACCGCCGTGGCGGAGAGCGCGGATCCCCTTCCGCGCCGCGCCGAGGCCGCCGTCACCATCGCCGAGGGCGACTCCGCCTCCGCCGACCTGGAGCTCCCGCCGGGGATGACGCTCGCCGGCCGCGTGGTTGACAACGCGGGCAAGCCGGTTCCGGGCGCCGAGGTGCAGGTCGCGCCCGCCAGCGGGCACGGAATGGCGATCGTGCCGGCGGGCCAGGACGGCGCCTTCGAGGTGAAAGGCCTCCCGCCGGGGGCGGGGAAGTACCAGGTGAGCGCATCCCGCGACGGGTACCTCTCCGGGCCGAAGAGCCGCGTCCCCGCGGAGGCGGGCTCACGCAAAGTGTCCCTGGCGCTCTCGCGGCTGCCGGCGGTGAAGGGCCGGGTGCGCGGCATCGCCGCCGCCGAGGTCTGGGTGAACGGCCAGCGCCGGACGCTCGACGACCAGCGGCGGTTCCGCGCGCCGCTCCTGCGCACCGGCAAGCAGGTGGTGGTGGTCGAGGCGGCCGGGTTCGCTCCGGCGGCGGCGAGCGTGGACGCGCCGAGCGGCCGCGACGTGGACCTGGGCGATCTCTCGTTCTCCGCCGGCCGCACCCTCGAGGGAAAGGTCTTCGATCCAGACGGCAAGCCGCTCGCCCGCGCCGCCGTGCTGGCGGTGGATCCGACCGCCAGGGACGCCCTGCGCGATCGCCTCTACGGCGCGCCGGACGACCTCCCGCCGCTCGCCGCGACGCTCACCGGCGCGGACGGGGCGTACCGGGTGGATCACGCGCCCCTGGGCCCGGCGGCGGTGCTGATCCGCTACCCGCTCTACCTGCCCATGGAGAACCTGGTCCAGCCCAACGTGCCGGGCCTCTTCGCCACGCTCCAGGCCGGCGGCACGGTGGTGGGCAAGGTGGTGGACGAAGGCGGGGACCCGGTGCGCGGGACGGTGACGCTGGTGCCGGCGGCCGCGGGCGGCATGGTGCTGGCGGGGACGGTGGGCGAAGCCGGGCGCTTCGGCTTCGGCGGCCTGGCGCCCGGGCCGTACACGCTGGCGGTGAGCGCGCTGCCGGGCGCGGACGGTTCACTGATGGTGTTCGACCCGCAACCGGTGGAGGTGAAGGCGCGCGAGACGTCGCAGTTGGAGCTGCGCCCCCGCGCCGCCGGCGCCCGGGTGACCGTCAACCTCCAACTCCCCGAGGCGCTGGGGGCGATCTCCGCGCGGCTCCTCCCACCCGACGCCATGGAGGCGCCCGCGCAGTCCCTCTACCGCCGGCTGTTCCTGGCCATGCCCGCGGAGCCTTCCCTGGCGCGTGCGCCAGCCTTCGGGCACGCGCCGCCGGGCCCGCAGACGCTGGTGCTGATGCGCGAGCTGGGGAGCGACCAGATCGGCCTGGACCGGAGGCGGATCGACGTCCCCGCCTCCGGCGAGCTCGCGGTGACGGTCGACCAGCTCACCCTGGAGACCGTCCTTCGCGACGAGGGCCGTTAGCCCGACTCAGTTCGCCAGGACCTGGATGTCGTCCAGGTACAACCCGGAGACGTGCGAGCCGTCCTGGTAGCTGTAACAGGTGAGCCGGATCTGCGACCCACCGGCCACGCCGAACGTCTGGGTCACCGACTGGTACGCCGCGTAGTTCAGGTAGTCGGTGAAGATGTTGCCGATGAGGGTGCCCGCTCCCGTGAACAACGCGCAGTTGGCGGAGTCATGACCGGCCGTCGCGAAGTTGGTGTACGTGTAGTAGCGGATGCTGACGGTCACCTGCGTGGACGCGGCCGGGACGTTCATCAGCTGGGTGATCTGTGACTGACCGAACTGGATGCTGGCCGTGTTGTTGCCGAGACGGGCCGCGTACGTGCCGGAATTCACCGGCGTGGTGACGGCGGCCGGCAGGGCGGCGGTGCTGGTCGTGGTGGGGTTCCACGACGCGAGCGACCCGGCTTCGAACCCGTTGTCGGCCGCGATCTGCGACTGGGTGCGGATGCTCCCGTCGAACTGGGACATGGGGTTGCCGCTCGAGTCGGTGGGCCCGTTGATGGTGAAGGCGCCGGTGCCGTTCACGCCCGCGGGCACGGTGAGGGTGAACATGCCCTGGGTGAGGTTCGAGTCCGAGGCGTAGGTCGCGGTGACGCCGGCCGGGAGCGTGATGGTGGGCGCAGGCCCGGGGAACGTCATGTACTCGTTGAACTGGACCGTCAGGGTCACCGTGACCGGCGTGCTCCCCGAGGTGTTGTCCGCGGCACCCGTCTGCACCACCGAGGAGATGCGCGGCGCGGTGTTGTCGGTGCGGCGGACGGCGGTGGCGGTGGACGGGTCGACCGCGTTGCCGATGATGTCCACCGGGATCACCACCACGTCCAGCCCCACGCCGTTGGCGAACGGCGTCTGGAAGGCGTCGCCGGTAAACCAGTCGAACACCGTGGGCAAGCTGAAGGTCGCCACGGGCGAGGGCGTGTTCCCGACGGTGGCCAGCAGCACGTACGCGCTGTTGCTGCCGGTGTCCTTGCCGAAGACGCGGTAGGTGGCCGCGCCCGCCAGCGGGTTCCACCGGGCGGTGAAGGAGGTGGTCCGCCAGTCCACCGTGGTGGGCGTCACCGTCAGGCCGGTGACCGAGCCCAGCCCGGAGGTGGCGGACACCTCGCGGAAGGTCCGGTTGAACGTCCCGGAGGCGGTGTTCTCCGCGCGGGCGAAGACGCTGAGCCGGTAGTTGGTGCCCACGGTCAACCTCCCGCCCGCCGGCGTGACCGTGAGCGCGGTGTTCGTCGAGTCGAGCGTGAACCCGGTGCCGAGCGTCCGTCCCTGGTCGATGTCGGTCAGCGTGATCTGGATCGAATCCTTGACCAGCGCGCGGTTGAAGATCTCCTTCAGCGCGTCGCTCCCGGCCCCGTCCACCGCGTGGGTCCCGTCATCCATGTTGGAGGAGAGCAGCACGATCGAAGACGCCGCCGCCCGCAGGTCCACGTCGACGCGGGTGGTGACGCCCGGGAACGACGAGCCGGTCACCTGCACCACGCCATAGTCCGCGCGGCCGTCCGCGTCCTCGTCGAACGGCTGGACCACCACGGTGATCGAGATGCCGTTGGGCGAGCCCGGCAGCCCCATGATGGTGAAGTCGCCGTTCGCGTCGGTCTGCACCTGCCTGACGACGTCGAAGAGCGCCCCCCGCATGTCCACGCCGACGGTGGCCTGGCTCGCCGGCTGGCCGCCGGAGAGGTACACCCGGCCCGTGATGCCCGCGGTGTCCGGCGAGAGCGCGGTGTTCACCTCCGCCACCGCGTTGCCCTGCGGGTAGTCGCCGGCGGCGGCCCCCAGCGTCCCGTCCCCGAACCGCCCGACGTAGCCCTGCAACGCGAACCGCACCCGGTAGGTGTTCCCCGCCGGGAGGTCCCTGATCTCGTAGTACCCGTTGGAGTCCGTGAGCACCGGCGCCTTCAGCGCCACGCTCACGGCCACCCCGCCCAGCGCGGTCCCGTCGACGAGGCTGGTGACCCTTCCGGAGACGGAGCCGACGGGAAACGACGCGCCCTGGCCGCAGCCAGTGCATCCCTGGACCAAGGCGGCGCTCAGCGCTGCGAACACGACAAGACGACAGTGCATGATGGTGATGACCCCCGGGCGCCCGGCCGGCGCATCCAGCAATGTCCTTCGGCGAACGATGATAGCGCCAGGATTCGGGAACGGCCTATCCGGACACCAGGGAATTCTCCGACTGTCGCATACGGACGGGAACCTGGCGCCGGACACACACCCCCGGCTATAACGGCTCGCCTGTGTCGACCACTGGACGCATCGGGACGGTAGCGGCGCTGGCGTTCCTCCTCGCTGGACCCGCCGGCGCGGCTGGGACCGCGACGGTGCCGAAGAAGCGCCCTCCCGCCGGCTCCAAGACGACGCCACCTGCTCCCGCCCCCACGCCGGAGACCACGCCGCCGCCGGAGGCGACTTCGCCTGCGCCAGCGGCCGCCCCGGCCTCGCTGCCGATGCCGCCCCCTCCGGCCCCGAAGCCTGCCGCGCCGGCTCCTGCTCCCGCGCCCGCTCCGGCTCCCGCGCCTCCTCCACCTGCGCCCGCGGTCAAGGCACTGACCGGGCAAGGCTGGTCGGCGCATGGCGCCCAGGGCCTGGACGGCGAGGGGCAAGCGGTCACGGTGGAGATCGGGTTCCCCGGGCTCTCGCTCGGGTACCTGCGGCCGGTGACCTCGACCGCGGACCTGTCGGTGCGCCTCGATGGGAACTACGCGTACGAGGGCATCTTCTCCACCCTCACCCTCTTTGGCGGCCACGCCGAGGCCTCGCTCCGCATCCGGCTGTTGGAGATCGCGGGCATCAGCGTGGGCGTCCAGGCCGGTGCCGGGGTCTTCACCTACTTCCCGATCGGCCAGCTCGTGATCGGGTTGGTGCTGCCGCTGGGCGCGCGGATCGGCGTCCCGCTGGGCCCCACGCTCTCCGCCTTCGCCGGCGTCGATCTGCCCATGTGGATCACGTTCGGCAGCGCGGCGAGCGGCTTCACCGTGCCGGTGCTGGGCACCGCGGGGTTGGAGTACTTCATCGACCGGAACATGGCGGCCACCCTGCGGGCGCGCGCCGGGCCGGCGCTGAACCCCTCCGGCTTCCGGTTCGGCGGGCCCTCGGTGCCGGAGCTGGGCATCCAGGCCGGGATCGAGCTGCGGCTGCAGTGACCGGAGCCGGCGCTCAGCTCCCGGTCCGCAGCGCCTTCATCGCCTCGCGGAAGAGCAGCTCGAACGAGGCGTCCGCGCCCGCGCGCTCCGACGCGGCGTCGGCCGCCTTCTCCGCCTGGGGCGCCTTGTAGCCCAGGTTGAGCAGCGCCGAGACCAGGTCGGCCCGGGCGCCCGACGTCGCCGGCGACGGCGCCTCCTTCCGCGCGCTCCGCGGCTCCAGGCCGATCGCCTTCACCTTGTCCTTCAGCTCCAGGACCAGGCGCTCCGCGGTCTTCTTCCCCACCCCGTGGATCTTCGTCAGCCGGCCCACTTCGCCGCGGGACAGCGCCTCTACCAGCTGCTCCACCTCCAACCCGGAGAGCACGGTGAGGGCCAGGCGCGGGCCGACGTGCGAGACCGAGGTGAGCAGCAGGAACATCTCCTCCTCGGCGCGGCCGAGGAAGCCGAACAGCTCGATGGCGTCCTCGCGCACCACGGTGCGCACGCGGACCTTCGCCGGCTGGCCCTCCTCCGGGAGCCGCGTCAGCGCCAGCAGCGAGAGGCTCACCCGGTACCCCACGCCGTCGACGTCGATCACCGCGTCGGCCAGGTTCTTCTCCGCCACCACGCCCTTCAGCGAGGCGATCACCCGCCGGCACCCCCGAAGCGCTGGTACGCCGGGGCCAGGCGCCCGGCGAGCGCGGCGTAGCGGCCGCGGCCGTTCCCGGTTCGCCGGTTGGCGGAGGTGGCGCGCGCGACGACCTTGCCGCGCGCCGCGTTCAGGTGGCAGATGGCCACCGCCAGCGCGTCGCTGGCGTCGGCCCGCTCGATCTCCTCGAGATCGAGGAAGGTGCGCACCATCCTCGCCACCGCCTCCTTGCCGTCCCCGCCGCCCGCCCCCACCGCGCGCTTCACCCGCGCCGGCGGATACTCGTGCACCGGGAGGTCGCCCTCCGCCGCCACCAGCAGCGCCACGCCGCGCGCGTGCCCGAGGATGAGCGCGCTGCGCGGGTTGCGGAGGGTGAACACGCCCTCCACCGCCACCGCCTCCGGCTGGAAGGACTTCAGGACCACGCGGAGCGCCTGCCCGATGTGCCGAAGCCGCAGCTCCAGGGGACCCTCGCCGGCGCGGATCACCCCGTGCCCAACGTGCTGGAGCCGCCCGCCCCGCTCGTCCACCACGCCGTAACCCATGAAGCGACTGCCGGGGTCGATTCCGAGGACGCGCAACGCTCCCCCTCCGGGAACGGAACAGGTGTTTAGCGTTGTACCTCAGGGGATCCGGGCTGTCGATCCTTGGCGCCCGGATCCCCGCCCCCGAGACGCGGCCGCCGGGAAGGGGGTCCTCTCCCCGGCGGCCGTGGAGCCTCGGGGGCTCGGCGCGCGAGCGTCAGGGAGTTTCGTTCACCCGCGCGAAGCCGACGTAGTCGTCCGCGCCGCAGGCGGCAAGCAGCGGCAGCGCGAGCAGGAGGAGCCAGGGGAGAAGGGTACGCACGGTGAGGCGCTCCGGAAGGTGTAGGGTTCGATGGGTGAACGAGGCTCCTTCCGAAAATTCCCGCCGACCGGGATTTGCCTTATTTCTGCTCGGCCTGGCCCTGTGCGCGTGTCAGACCACGGGCCCACTCCGCACCCTCTTCGTGGGGAACAGCTACACCTACGTCAACGACCTGCCGGCGATGGTGGGCCAGCTCGCCGCCGCCGCCGACGCCCGCCACTTCGACCAGGTCCAGGAGTGCCCGGGCGGCACCACGCTGAAGCAGCACTGGGATTCCGGGGCGGATACCCAGCTGCTGGCCTCCAGCCACTTCGAGTGGATGGTCCTCCAGGACCAGAGCCAGGAACCGGCCTTCGAGCTCTCCGTCCTGGAGACGGACCTCTACCCGTACGTCACCAAGCTCGAGGCCGCGGGGCGCGACACCGGGACGCGCACCATGCTGTTCCTCACCTGGGGGCGCCGGGATGGCGATCTGGAGAACGTCCCCGGCGACACCTACGACGCCATGCAGGACCGGCTGATCCGGGGGTACGAGACCATCGCCGCGCGGCTGCACGTCCCGATCGCGCCGGTGGGCATCGCCTGGCGGAACACGCGGCGCCTGCAGCCCGCCGTGGAGCTGTGGCAGTCGGACGGGAGCCACCCCACGCCCGCCGGCACCTACCTGGCGGCGTGCGTCTTCTTCCAGATGCTGTACGGGCGGAGCGCGGTGGGGCTGGGGTTCACCGCCGGCCTCGACGCGGGGACGGCGAGCGCGCTCCAGCAGATCGCCGCCGACACGGTGGCGGCGTACCGTCAGCCGTGACCTGGCCGGCGGGCTCTACCCCGCGGCCAGTTGCTCCATCAGCGCGTCGTCGATCTCGAAGTTGGCGTGGACGTGCTGCACGTCGTCGTTCTCCTCGAGCAGCTCCATCAGCTTCACCATCTTCTTCGCGCCCTCGCCATCCAGCTTGACGGAGCTCTCCGGGACGAAGATCCACTTCTGCTCGCCCAGCTTGAGCCCGGCCTTCTCCAGCGCGGACGCGACGGCGTGGAGGTGGTCCGGCTCGGTGCGCACCTCGAAGCCGTCCGGGCCGGCGTTGATCACGTCCTCGGCGCCGGCGTCGATCGCCTTCTCCATCACCTGGTCCTCGGTGGGGCCGGGCTTCACCGCGATGTTGCCCTTGCGGTGGAACATCCAGCTCACCGCGTGCTCGGCCGCCATGTTGCCGCCGCCCTTGGAGAACGCGGTGCGGATGTCGGCCACCGTCCGGGACCGGTTGTCCGTCAGGCACTCCACGATCAGCGCCACGCCCCCGGGGCCGTAGCCTTCGTACCGGACCTCCTCGTAGGAGGTGCCCTCCAGCTCGCCGGTGCCCTTCTTGATCGCGCGCTGGATGTGGTCGCTGGGCATGTTCGCCTCCTTCGCCGCGTCCATCGCGGCGCGAAGGCGGAAGTTCCCGGACGGATCGCCCCCGCCGATGCGGGCCGCCACGGTCAGCTCCATGATGATCTTGTTGAAGCGCTTGCCCTTGGTGGCCCCCATCGCCTCCTTCTTGCGCTTGATCTTCGTCCACCGGTTGTGGCCGGACATGGGACCTCCGATCGGATCAGCGCTGAAGGAGCGTGCGCGCCTCCGCGGCGAACTGGCCGCCGGGATCGACCGCCAGGTAGCGCCGCAGCGCCACCTTGGCCTCCACCGGATGGTTCATCCCGTAGTGGATGGTGGCCAGCAGGAGCAGCGCCGGGCCGCTCTGCGCGTCCACCGCCAGCGCCTGGACGGCGGCGGCCTTGGCGCCCTCCAGGTCGCCCTCGTCGTAGCGGCGGCGGCCGAGGGCGGTCCAGCCCTCCGCGGTCCCGTCCGCGCGCGGGGCCAGCCATTCCGGGAGCACGGAGAAGCGGGCCGCCGAGGCGGCCGGCGGCGCGGTCCCCTCGGCGGGGGCGGCGGGCCGGAAGAGCACCGAGCCCAGCCCCGCAGAGCCGAAGAACAGGACCAGCGCGCCGGCGGCCACCTTCGCCTGGGCGCTGCGCCACCAGGCGCGCGCGCGCTGCAGGTCCGTGGGGATCCGCATCGGCTGGGTGTCCCGCGCCAGCGGCCGCTTCGCCTCGAAGTAATGGACGCTGACGATCGGCGCCGGCGGCGGGGTGAGCGCGCGCTTCCTGGCCGCAGCGGCCGAGAGCTGGAGCGCCTTGTCCAGGCGCTGGCCGAAGTCGTCCTGCACCGGCGCGCGGTGGAGGGAACGCGGCGGCTCCGGCATGGCGGGAACGAGCGCCGGAGCGGGAGCGAGCGACAGCGGAGCGGCCACGAACGCCGGCGGAGCTGGAACGAGTGCCAGCAGAGCGGGAGCAGGCGCCGGCGGAGCGGGAACGAGCGCCAGCGAAACGGGAATGGCTGGCGGCGGAACCGGTGTGAGCGCCGCCGGGCCCAGCGTGGCCGGCGCCGCGGACGCGATCGCCACCACCGGCGCCAGGGCCTGAACCTGGGCCTTGGCCTGGGCAACCTCCCGCGCGCGCTCGGAGATGGCGGCCAGCGCCTCTTCCAGGCTTCCCGGCGCGGCCGGCTTTCCCGGGCCCTCCGGCCCCAGCGCCCCCAGCCCGTACAGGCGGGTGGTGATCAGCAGCGCGCTCGCCTCGGGCAGCTCGCAGCGGAGGAGCACCTGCTTGAGCGTGCGCTCGCCGTTGAACAGGCGCACCAGCGAATTGACGCCCTCCGGCAAGTCGGGGAGCACTTCGCGCAGCCGCGCGGTGTCCGGCTGCAGCACCGCCTCCAGCGGCAGCGCCCGCTCCTGCGCCCGGCGGGACCGCGCCAGGTCCGGCAGCACGGAGCGGCACAGCTCGCGCAGGTCCACCGACAGGCTGCCGCGGGCGAGCGCCGGGCCGAAGGTCACCCGGTACGCGCCGCGCGAGAGCAGCAGCATCCGCGACAGCGCGCGGGCGCCGCGGACGCCCTCCACCTCGGCGTCGATCGCCTGCCCCTGGCGGAAGGTCAGCCGGGCCGTCCCGTCCTGGAGCTCGATCTGGCCGGACCGCATCCCCGCCAGCAGCGCGCGGAGCAGCTCGCCGATCGGCAGCGTCGAGGTGTCCGCGGCGAACACCGCCTGGGCCGCGGATTCGCCGGCCTTCAGCTTGGCCAGCGCCACCACGTCGTTGAGGAACACCGGCTTGGGGAGGTAGTCGTCCGCACCCGCGCCGCTGGCCATCTCGAGGTGGAACGCCTCCGGGCGCTGGGAGAGCATCACCACCGGGATCTGCGCGGTGCGGAGGTCCGCGCGGAGCTGGCCGCAGAAGCGGAAGCCGTCCTCGCCCGCCAGGTCCGTCTCGCACACCAGCATCGCCGGGAGCGCGCGGCCCAGGCCCAGGTGCTCGTGGGCCTCCGCCAGCGTGCGCGCGGTCACCACCGCAAAGCCGGCGCGGGAGAGCCCCACCTCCAGCAGCGAGCGGGTGCGGGCGTCCGGCTCCACCACCAGCACGCGCAGCGGCCCCACCTCGGCGATGGAGCTGGCCATCAGGGGCCGGCGCCGAGCCGTGCCCGGCGCTCCCCCGAACGCTCCCGCCGCCTGGTACGCCACCGCGGCACCGCCGCGAGGTGAGAAGGAGAAGAGTGGAGTGGCGGCAACGGGGGGCATTTCGTTCCTGTTCCTTCGCGTACGACGCGGCACTACGCGCTGCGTGAATCCGAGTGAACGCTCACGTTACCCGGCCCCCCGGGTTTTGAAGGGGGCGGATACTACCTTTTTTGTGCTGGACGGTCGAGGCGTCCCGCCGGCAAATGTCGGCATGATGATCGCGTCAATCGCCCTGGTTTCGCTCGCCCTCGTAGACACGGGGACTTCGGCGCCGTTGCGGACCTCCGACAAGAAGGAGAGCTTCGGAGCGGTAGTAGGACCGGCTGCACTGCCTGCCGGCGCGACCGCCTTGTACGCCTTCATGGGCCTTCCCGAGGTGGGCGCCGGGTTCCGGCAGGGGCTGGGGTTCGGGGAGTGGGAGGCGCGGGCGCGCGTCGACTATCTGACGCTCTCCGTCACGGGCGAGGTGATCGGCAAGTACGCGCTCTACCACTGGGGCCGGCTGGACTACGGGCCCTACCTCGGCGCGGGGATCACGCTCAGCTCGGGCTCGCGCTACTTCGACCCGCTGGCGTTCGCGTTCGTGGGGGTGCGCGTCCTGGGCGGCGCGACGCTCAGCTACCAGCTGCTGGACACGGTCCGGCTGCTCGCCCGCCTGGAGGTTCCCTTCGACCGGCCGATCGGCGCGACCGGCGGCGGGAGGCTGCGCGCGCTGGCCGGCGGCGGCGCGGAGGTGTACCTGGCGGACGACATCACCGTGATGGTGCTGGGCGAGGCGGGGGTGGACTGGATCAAGCTGCCGCTGGCGGTGACGCAGGCACGGTTCGGCTACTCGGTGATGCTGGGGTTCGGACTCCGGCTGTTCTAGCTGGCTGGGGCCTTAGCCGAGCCCGAAGCGCTCCAGCTTCTTGAGCAGGCCCTGCCGGGAGAGCCCGAGCGCCGCGGCGGCGTGGGTGCGGTTGTTGTGGAACTTCTGGAGCGCGGCCTCGATCTCCCGGCGCTCCAGGGCCTCGATCTTCTCCTGGAGCGTGGAGCCGGCCGGGCCGTCGGGGGGCGGGCGCGGGCGCTCGGCGCCGGTGAAGGAGAGGTCTTCGGGCTGGATCTCCCGCCGGTCGCCCGCCAGCACCGCCGCGCGCTGCATCTCGTGGCGCAGCTCGCGCAGGTTGCCCGGCCACGGGTGCTGCCCCAGGGCCTCCAGCGCGGCGTCGGAGAGCAACCGGGGGCGGCCGTCGCTGGTGAGCTGCGCGCTCTGGTTGATGAAATGCTTGGCGAGCAGCGGGATGTCGGCGGGGCGCTCGCGCAGCGAGGGGAGCCGGATCTCCACGCCCTTGAGCCGCCAGTAGAGGTCCTCGCGGAAGGCGCCCTCGCGCTGGGCCTGGAGCAGGTCCTTGTGCGTGGCGGAGATCACCCGCACGTCCACGTGGGAGGGCCGGTCCGCGCCCACCGGGAGGATCTCCCCGTACTCGATGGCGCGGAGCACCTTCACTTGCAGCGGCGGCGGCATGTCCGCCACCTCGTCCAGGAAGAGCGTCCCGCCATCCGCCTCGGCGAAGAGGCCCTTGTGGTCGCGGGTGGCGCCGGTGAAGGAGCCCTTCACGTGGCCGAAGAGCGCCGACTCGAGGAGGTTCTCCGGGAGAGCGCCGCAGTTGACCGCCACGAACGGCCCGTCCTTGCGCCGGCTGGACTGGTGGACGGAGCGGGCCAGCAGCTCCTTGCCGGTCCCGTTCTCGCCGGTGACGAGGACCGGAAGGTCGCTGGGAGCGATCTTCTCCGCCATTCCCACCGAGGCGAGGAAGATGGGGCTTTCGCCCACCATCGCGCGGTCGGGGCGCGCCTGGGCGAGCGTGGCCTGCAGCGACCGCACCTGCGCCTCCAGCCCCAGGCGCGTCGCGGCGCGCCCCACCACCACCAGCAGCACGTCCGGGTCCACCGGCTTGGTGAGGAAGTCGTAGGCGCCGGCCTTCACCGCCGAAAGCATGTGGCGGGTGTCGCCCGCGCCGGAGACCACCACCACCTTGGCGCCGGGCGCGCGCGCCAGCGTCTGCTCCAACTGCTGCAGGCCCGCCTCCACCGTCCCATCCGGCGGCAGCATCAGGTCCAGCAGCACCACCTCCGGCGGCTCGCCCTCCAGCGCCTTCCGCGCGCTCTCCCGGTCCACCGCCTCGCTCACCTCGTAGCCGGCGTCGCGCAACAGCCCCGCGTACACCTTGCGGAAGGCCGCGTCGTCATCCACCAGGAGCACTCTTCGCCGAGGCGTGGTCACCGGGCTCGGGACTCTACCGTCACTTCGGTCACGCCAGCGCCGCCGCGGCGGCCAGGACCGCCTGAATCTTGGGGAGCGAGATCTCGAACTTCGCTCCGCCCAGCGCCTCCGACTTCCCGGCGGAGATCCGCCCGCCGTGCCGCTCCACGATGCCGCGGGCGATGGCCAGCCCCAGCCCGGTGCCGCGGCGCGGCCCGTCGCGCCCGCGCCCGGTGACGAAGGGCTGGAAGAGCCGGCTCGCCAGCTCCGGGGCGATCCCCGGGCCGCTGTCCTCGATGACCAGGGTGGCCCGGTCGCCCTGCATCGCGGTGGTGATCTTCAGCCGCGGCGAGGGCCGCCCGGCCAGCGCCAGCAGCGCGTTCTCCACGCAGATCACCAGGACCTGGGAGAGCTGCGCCTGGTCCGCCTCCAGCAGCGCGCCCTCCCCGGCCCGCTCGCGCAGCACCTCCACGGCCGGCGCGGCGTCGCCCAGGCCCTGGCGCGCGGTGGAGAGCGCCAGGTCCACCGTGGCATCCAGGTTCACCATCCGCAGCTCCAGCGGGCGCGGGCGGCCGTAGCGGAGGAGCTCTTCCACGAAGTGGCCGGCGCGCTCGATCTGCTCGCGCATGGCCTGCACCGACTCCGCGTCCACCCCGCGCCGCTCCAGCCCGCGCAGGTGGGCGGAGAGCACGCCCAGCGGGTTGCGCACCTCGTGGGCCACCGCGGAGGCGAACTGCCCCAACTCCGCCAACCGGCTGGCGTGGTCCGCGCGCTCCTCCTTCTCCACCAGCGCCGCCGCCAGGTCGCCCGCGCCGGCGCGCCCCCGGAAGAACCGCCGGCCGATCCACTCCTGGACCTGCTGCCGCAACGGCTCGAACGCCAGCGCCGCCATGAACAACAGGAAGAGCGCGCCCACCCGGTACTGGGCGAGCAGCGGCTCGGCGTTGGAGGACATCAGCGACATCACGCCGAAGAGGAAGCCGGCGGAGAGCAGCGCTGCCAGCGCCGAGTACAGCAGGCTCCGCTCCAGCAGCCGCCGGTCGCGCGGCGGCTGGTGGGCACGGATGACGTTGGCCAGCACCAGCTGCGAGGCCAGCACCGCCAGCATCCCGAACGGGAGGGCGCGCCCGGAGGAGAGCAGCAGCGCGTTGCTCAACCCACCCACGTACCCCAGCACCCCGGCCACCGCGAGGTTGCGCAGCAGGACCCGGCGCTCCGGCTCCGCGCGGCGGTAGGCGGCGGTGAGCGTGGCCAGCGGAATGGTGGCGGCCACCACCGCCATCGTCATCGCCGGCCAGAAGAGCGGACCGCGCTGCATCGCCAGGGGCCCGTAGAGGAGACCCGGGCTGAGCACGCCCAGCAGCGTGAGCACCAACGCCGCCAGGTAGGCCAGCCACACCAGCCGGTGGGAGCGCTGGGCGGTCACGTCGTAGGCGGCGTGGAGGTAGCCGGCGGCGGTGAAGGCCCCGATGGCCGCCAGGCGCTCGCCCAGCACCACCGTCTTCGGGAAGGAGATGCTCAACAGGGCCGCCGTCCACACGCCCACGGAGAGGCAGTAGATGGCCAGGCCCCGCGCGTTCCGCCCCCGCAGCGCCGCGGTGAAGAACAGCAGGAAGGCCACCGAGAGCACCGGCACCAGGCTGTACGCGTAGAGCGGACCCATCGGGCTTTCGCTCCCCAATCTACCCCGCGGCGGTGCCGGGATGGGCTCGCCCGCCGCCCCCGCGGGCACCCAGCGGTCCATGGGCATCCCAGGCGCCCGCGCGATTGCTGTGGCCGGGGTGAAAACTCATCGTACGCGTGGGGGAGAACACCATGGCCACGATCGCGATCGAACGCGTCAACACGATTCACCTCGCGGAACGCTGGGGGACGCTCGTCGCCCGCGGCGCCGTCGCCATGCTCTTCGGAGTCCTCACCTTCCTTGCCCCGTGGATGAGCCTCCTCACCCTGGTGTTCCTCTGGGGCGCCTTCGCGCTGGTCGACGGGGTACTCAACCTGACGATGGCCTCCCGCCGGGCCCGCGCGGGGAGCAAGCGGTGGGGATGGCTGCTCTTCGAGGGTGCCGTCGCCGTGCTCGCCGCCGTGGGAGCGTTCGTCTGGCCGGGCATCACGGCGCTGATCCTGCTGGGGTTCGTCGCCGCCCGGTCCCTGCTCTCCGGAGCGGCCCAGGTCGGCGCGGCGATCCGGCTGCGGAAGGAGATCCAGCACGAGTGGCTCCTGGCGCTGGCCGGCGTCCTCTCCATCGCCTTCGGCGTAGTCCTCGTGATGTTCCCCGGCCTGGGGTTGCTCACCATCGTCCTGATGGTTGGCGCCTACTCCTTCATCTTCGGCGCGCTCCTGATCGGGGTGGGGCTGCGGCTGCGCCAGTGGCGGAGCGAGACCGCCGAGCGGACCGTCCCCTCCGGCGCTGTGCCGACCCACCCGTGATCGGCCTCGCTACCCGGCCGCCGCCAGCAGTCCTTCGGTGACCTCCTCCACGCTGTCGGCGACCTCCTTGAAGAGCTGCACGACCTCCGCGTCCGGGCGGCCGGCGAAGCGCAGCAGCTTCAACCGGGAGCTCATCTCCTCCAGCTTGAGGGAGATCTTCTCCAGGTCCTCCAGCGTGCGCTCGCGGATGCCCTGCAGCCGCTCGATGTTGCGCACCCGGACCTGCAGGCTCTGGTACCGCGGGTCCGACTCCGGGATGCCTCGGGCGGCGATGCGGGCCAGCGCCTCGCGCGCCGCGGCCAGGTCGAACTCCTCGGTGGCCAGCAGTTGGTCGATCTCCCGGACCCGCCGCTCCATCGCCGCCACCTGCCCGGTGACCAGCCGCACCCGCGCCACCTCGGGACCCACCGCCTGGGCCACCCCCTCCAGCTGCGCCAGCGCCTCCAGCAGCTTGGCCTGCGCCGCCTGCATCCGCTCGCCCAGCGTGGCGGCGTCCGGCGATCGATCGAAAGACCCCTCGCCCTTCCCCCTCCGCTCCGGCGCCAGCAGCGAGGGCGCGTAGATGGGCCAGAAGGTGGCGCCCATGGCGAACAGCGCCACCCGCTCCGGCACCGACGACTCCGCGCTCCGCAGGACCAGCGCGGTGGCCACCGCCAGCCCGATCAACCCGTAGATGATGCCCGTCTCCAGCACTCCCATGGCGCGCCTCCGTGGCCGTTCACGTCTGGCCGTTCACGTCCTGCTGAAGAATTCACCCAACCGGTAGAGCGCCACCGGCGCGATGGCGGTGAAGAGCGCGCCCCAGGCGAGCACCATCCGCCGCACGTAGTTGCCCCGGCGCGGGTGCGTCACCGGCAGCACGTCCAGCATCGAGCGGAACCCCCGGTCCACCGAGGCCACGCCCACCAACCCCACCAGGAACGGGACCACCAGCCCCACCCACAGCGTGGTCTGCACGTCCTCGAAGACGCCCACCACGTTCCCCAGCACCCAGGCCGCGTAGAAGGGCGCCGCGCCCAGCAGCAGTACTCCCGTGGTCGCGATGCCGCGGAGCGCCTGCGCCGTCACCATCCGGAACGACGCGTCCAGGCCGGAGAGCTGGGTGAAGAAGTAGAAGCTGGGGAGGCAGATGCAGATCGCTCCCAGGAAGGCGAGCACGAAGGAGACCGGCGTCCACACCGCGGGGAGGCTCCCGGCGAAGAAGCCGAACAGCGGATGCTGCCCGCGGACGAGCTGCGCGCTGGCGCCGAGCACCAGGCCGTAGACGGCCAGCCCGGCGACCGAGAGGCTGACCATCTCCTGGATCGCCTTGGGCAGCATCGCCTCGTCCCGGAGGACGCGGTCCAGCAGCCTGGGGCGGCGGAGCACCAGGTCGAACATCGACGGGCGCACCGCGGGCATCTCCTCCTCGGGGGCCGGGGGTTCGGCGGGCACGACCGGGCCCTCGACCGGCTCCGCCTGGATGATGAAGGGCGGTGGGCGGGGATCCCCGAACTTCGGCTGGACGACGGGATACGTAGCGGCGCTCACGGGCTCACCCTCCAGGCAAACAGGTCCACCAGCACCATCAGCTCCGCGCCGATGACGGCCACCAGCAGCAGCCAGACCACCGCGAAGAAGCGGCTCCGGTCCGGCTCCAGCGCCTTCATCGTGCGGAGGAAGACGTCCACCATGCAGATGCCCACGGCGGAGAAGACGACGAGGTTCACCGCGGTGCGCACCAGGTCGTAGGGCAGCGCCAGCGAGAAGAACCAGCTCACCGGGACGCTGGCCAGCATCGCCAGCGCGCCGAAGCTCACCGTGGCCAGCGCCGCCAGCACCGTGGTGGACGAGTCCAGCTTCGACCCCAGTGACGAGTTGATGATGTAGAGCGCCGGCAGCGCCACCGTCCACGCCAGCCCGGCCGCGAACGGGGCCTTGAGCGCCCCGGCCAGCATCCCGCCCATGCCCTGGTGCAGGCCCATGGTCAGCCCGTAGGCGGCGATCCCGAGGATGGCGTTGGCCAGCAGCAGCGGGAACACCATCCGGGGCGGCGCGTCGGCCTCGTTCTTCCTCCGGTCGCGCCAGCGGAGCGCGAGCGCTTCCGGCCGGCGCAGGGCGAGACCGATCTCCACGATCCCTCGCCTGAGTTGCAAAGCGGTGCTCATTCGAAAGGAACCTCCCGGGTCCTGCGGGCGCCATGTGCAGCGCGCGTGCCGTCACGCAACTCCCTGAAGGAACGGGCCGGCGGACAGCCGCGGATCGCCTGCGCCGTCAACGGCGTGGACACGAGGCGCCAGCGGCGTTGTCGCCCAGGCCGGGCGCTACTTCACCCGCGCGAGGTGCTCGGCGAAGAGGCCGCGGTCGTCGGTCCAGGTGTGCTCGCGCTGGAAGCCGGCGCGGCGGAGGATCTCCTCCACCATCTCCGGCGTGTACTTGTACGAGCTCTCGGTGTGGATGCGTTCGCCGCGCTCGAAGCGCACGCTCATCTCCAGCCCATCCACCGCCACCACCTGGGCGCGCACCGATTCGAGGTGCATCTCGATGCGGGAGGCCTCCCCGTTCCACACCGCCACGTGCCGGAAGGCGTCCGGGTCGAAGTGCCCGCCCAGCTCGCGGTTGATCCGCGCCAGGAGGTTCTTGTTGAAGCGCGCGGTGACGCCCTGGGCGTCGTCGTACGCGGGGACCAGCAGGGCCGGGTCCTTGCGCAGGTCGGTCCCCAGCAGCAGCGCGTCCCCCGGGCGCATGGCGGCGCGCAACCCCGCCAGCAGCTCCACCGCCTCCGCCCCGTCGAAGTTCCCCACCGAGGAGCCGATGAACAGCACCAGCTTGCGCCCGGGCCGCTCCTGCACCTTCCCCAGCGCGCGGTGGAACTCGTCCTGGATGGGCACCACCTCCAGGCTGGGGAAGCGCGCGCGCAGCGTGGCCCGCGTCATCTCCACCGCCGCGGCGGAGACGTCCACCGCCACGAAGGCCGCCTTCGGCGAGCTGCGCAACAGCGCCTCCAGCAGCACCTGCGTCTTCTTGGCGCTGCCGGACCCGAATTCGACGACCGCCGAGACCTCACCGGCGGCGGCCGCGATGGCCGGTCCGTGCGCCTGAAAGAGCTGCAGCTCCGAACGGGTGAGGTAGTACTCCGGCAGCTCGGTGATGGCCTCGAAGAGCTGGCTCCCCTCCCGGTCGTAGAAGAGGTAGGGCGGCAGCCGCTTGGGTTGAGCGGTCAACCCTTGACGCACCGCGCTCAAGAGATCGGGGTCGATTGCCACGGTGCGTCAGCCTGCCAGGACAACGGAACCGGACAAACGAATTTCTTCCCGGCGGTCCGGCCCAGCCCGCTTCAGCGGACCTTCTTCAGCTCCACCAGGAACTGCTCCGGCTCCAGGTAGCCGGTGATGCGCGGATCCGGGAGCATCTCCCCGCGCGAGGAGACGAAGGCCACCGTGGGCAGGCCCTGCACGCCGAAGCGCTGGTAGAGCTGGTCGATGGCGTCGGCCTCGGTCGTCCCGTCCACCTTGATGCTGACGAAGCGGCTCGCCTCGTCGACCACCGAGGGCGCCACGTAGACGTCCCGGTCCAGCTCCTTGCAGGCGGCGCACCACTCGGCGAAGAAGTCGATCATCACCGGCTTGCCCTGCGCGCGGGCCTCCGCCAGGGCGCCGTCGAGGGCGGCCACCGGGTCGCCCTTGTCGTTGACCCGCACCTTCCACGTCACCTCCACCGGCTCGGGCACCGCGGCCATGCCCAGCCGCACCCAGAGGTCGCCCGGCCCGGCGGTGTTCATCGCGCCGGTGCGCACCAGCAGCGCCACCGCCACCGCCGCCACCCCCACGCCCTTGAGCGCCGCGTTCGCCGCGCCCTCCTTGAAGGAGCGGTGCACCGCGCCGATCAGCACGCCCACCGCGGCCACCGCCGCCGCGATGAACGTCCCTGGTGTCCGGCCGAGCTGCGCGGCCAGTGCGCTGGACGCCCCTCGCAGCGGCGCCAGCCCGTCCCGCAGGTAGGAGACCGCCAGCGCCACCAGCGCCACCCCGAGCACGCTCTTCACCCACTCCATCCACACGCCGCCGCGTGGCAGCTTCACCGCGAACACGCCGATGACGAAGAACGGCGCGCCCACGCCCAGCGCGTAGACGAACAGCAGCCCGGCGCCCAGCGCGGTGCTCTGCGACTTGGCGACGAACGTCAGCAGGCTGGTGAGCACCGGGCCCGTGCACGGCGCGGCCAGGAAGCCGGAGACGCTGCCCATCAGGAAGGCGCCCGCCACGCCCGCGCCGCCCACGCCGTTCAGCTTCGTCTGCAGGCTGGAGGGGAGCGCCAGCTCGAAGGCGCCGAACATGGAGGAGGCCAGCACCCCGAGGAAGACCGCGAGCCCGATGCTCACCACCGGGTTGCCCAGCATGGAACCGAACGCCTGCCCGCCCTTCGCCGCCAGCACGCCGAGCGCGCAGAACACCGCCGCCATCCCGAAGATGTACGACGAGGTGAGCAGGATGGACTGCCCCCGGCTGGTCCCCTTCCGGGCGCCGAACACGCTCACCGTGATGGGGATGAGCGGGTAGACGCACGGTGTCATCGAGGTGAGCAACCCACCGAGGAACACCACCCCGGCCGCCAGCGCCATCTGCCCGGAGGCGAGATAGGAGGAGGCGTCCAGGGAGGCGTTCGGCCCGGTGGGCATCAGCCAGGGGACGGCGACCACGAGGACCGCCGTCGCGAGCGCCAGGAGGATGACCTTCGTCGGCATGCCGCCTCTTGGTTAGTCAAGGCCGGCCGCCGATGCAAACCTACTCCGCGGCCGGTACCGGTTTATGACCGTTGACCGGGTTTGGTTTCAGGCCGGCCGACCGGGCGATGCCCATCACGCCCTCCACCGCGGCGGCGATGTAGCCGAAGGGGTTGGCGCCATCCACCGCGGTGACGTGCACCTCTCCCATCTTCTGCTGGAAGGCGGCGGCGATGGCCGGGAGTTGGTGGGCGACCTGGAGCTGGATCATCTCCGGGGAGATCGTGTTCTCGATCTCCTTCATCGTCCGGGCGCGAGCCAGCTCCGTCTCGTGACCCAGCCAGGCCCGCCGCTGCTCCAACTCCGCGATGCGCACCTCCGCCGTGACGCGCGCGTAGTGGGCTTCCACCACCTGCGCCTGGGCGTGCGCCACCTCGGCCTGCGCCGACGCCACCTCCGCCTCCAGCCGCGCCTTCTCCGCCTGGGCCTGGATCTGCGCCTGCTCCAACTGCGCCGCCGACGCCACCGCTCCCAGCCGGGCGCGCGCCACCGCCGCCTCACGCTCGGCGTGGGCCTGGACCTCCAGGCGGTGGCGCTCCATCTCCGCGGCGATCTTCGCCTGCTGCGTGCGCTGCTCGGCGGCGATGGCCTCCAGCCGGACCCGCTCCTCCGCCTCGGCACGCCGCTGCTTCACCTCCATCTCCGCGTGCAACCGGGCCTCGGCCACGCGCGCCTCGGCGGCCAGCTTGGCCAGCGCCGCCTGCTCCTCGGCGGTCTGCTTCTCGGTGCGGATCTCCTTCTCGGTGGCGACCCGTGCCAGCTCGATCTGCCGCTGCGCCTCCGCCTCGCCCAACCGGACCATGCGCTCCTTCAGCAGCTCCGCCTCGCGCGCCTTCTGCTCCTGCTCGTGGCGGAAGCGCGCCTGCATGTTGGCGAACACCGTCCTGGAGAGGACCCGGACGTCCTGCACCTCGATGGTGTCGATCACCACGCCCCAGCCCTTGCTGGCGCGGTCCTCGGGCCGGCCGACGCCGGAGACCACCGGGGCGATCTCGCGCATCAGCTCGACCGCGAGGCCCTCCTTCCGGCGGGTGAGGCACTGCTCCACCGAGAGGTTGGCCACCAGGCGGCGCACCGCGCCCACGAACATCTCGCCCAGCATCATCTCCAGCTTCTCGCCCGCGCGCTCGGCGTAGGAGAAGTTGAGCATCTTGAACGCCACCAGCGGGTCGGCGATGCGATACACGGCCACGCCGGTCACCTGCACGCCGACCTTCTCGGAGGTGATCTGGTCCGCGGTGAAGTGCAGCCGCTGGATGGTGGTGGGGATGATGGCCACCGACTCCCAGGGCCACTTGAAGCAGGACGCGCCCTGCCCCGCCTGGATCACGGTGCCGCCGCGCATCCGGATCAGGAACTCGCTCGGGCGGGCGGACATCATGCCCCACTTCTTCAGCTTCTCCGGGTCCTCCTCCGGCTTCCCGGCGCGCCAGCCGTCCGCGTAGCGCGGGCGCTGCTCCAGGGTGATGACGGCCGTCCCGTGGTTCTCGGGCAGCGCCGACGGGTAGGCCGCGTTCACCACACCGTTGCGCGAGGTGGGACGGACTCCGTTGGTCTGCTCTGGGGTCTGCATGGGCATGCGCCGCCATGGAGCACGGCGCCTGCCAGCGTCGAGATTGAATCGTTTGGCGGACTTGGGAGGGACCCCCCAGCGGGTTGATCCGTCGCGGCGCGCGCCGCTCCAGGTCGGAACGGCGGCGCTTGCGCCCCGGCGCGCACAGGAGCATCAAAGGAGCGTGCCGAACCGCTCCATCTACCTGGACCACCACGCCACCACGCCCGTGGACCCCCGGGTGCAGGAGGCGATGCTCCCCTTCCTCGGAGAGCAGTTCGGCAACGCGGCGTCCCGCAGCCACGCCTTCGGGTGGGCGGCGGAGGCAGCGGTCGAGAAGGCGCGCGAACAGGTGGCGGCACTCATCGGCGCCCAGGCGCGGGAGATCGTCTTCACCTCCGGCGCTACCGAGTCCAACAACCTGGCCCTCAAGGGCGCAGTGGCGCTGTACCGCAGCCGCGGGGACCACGTGGTGACGTTGAAGACGGAGCACAAGTCGGTGCTCGACGTGTGCAAGCGGCTGGAGCACGAGCGCGAGGAGCACCTCCGCGGACTGAAGCTGATGCGGCTGATGCAGCTCGCCGGGGAGCCGGTCACCGGGGAGAACGCGGCGGTGCTCGCCGAGCGGTGCCGGCTGGACGAAGACCCCTGGGCCCAGCGGTGGGCGGAGGCGGTGCCGGCCGGCGCGCGGGTGACGTACCTGGGCGTGGGGAAGTACGGGACGGTGGACCTGGGCGAGCTGGGGGTGGCCATCGGCCCGCGCACCGTGCTGGTGAGCGCGATGCTGGCCAACAACGAGATCGGCGTTCTCCAGCCGGTGCGGGAGATCGGCGCGCTCTGCCGGGAGCGCGGGGTGCTGTTCCACTGCGACGCCGCGCAGGGAGCCGGGAAGGTGCCCTTCGACGTGGAGGAGTGCCGGACCGACCTGGTCTCGCTCTCCGCGCACAAGCTGTACGGGCCCAAGGGCGTGGGCGCGCTGTACGTGCGGCGCAAGCCGCGGGTGAAGGTGGCGCCGCTGATCGACGGCGGTGGGCACGAGCGCGGGATGCGATCCGGGACCCTCAACGTGCCCGCCATCGTGGGGTTCGGAGTGGCGTGCGAGCTGGCGCGGGCGGAGCTGGCGGAGGAGTCGGCGCGGGTGGCGAGGCTGAGGGACCGGCTCTGGGCCGGCCTCCGCGAGCGCCTGCCGCGGGTGTTCCTCAATGGGTCTCCCGAACGGCGGTTGCCCGGGAACCTCAATGTGTCGTTTGCGGGCGTGGACGGCGAGGCGCTGATGCTCTCCATGCGCGAGGTGGCGGTATCCTCCGGGTCGGCGTGCACGTCCGCGTCGCTGGAGCCGTCGTACGTGCTGCGCGCGCTGGGCGTCCCGGACGACCTGGCGCGGTCGTCCATCCGCTTCGGGGTGGGGCGCTTCACCACCGAAGAGGAGATCGACTCCGTGGTAGGCCGGGTGGCGGAGCGGGTATATGCGCTGCGCGAGGTCCGCGCAGGAGGAGAGACGCGATGAGCGAGATGGCGATCACGATCTCGGACGCGGCGGTGACGCGGCTGAAGACGATGTACCAGGAGCTCAAGGCCGCGCCGGAGTCCGGGATGCGGATCGCGGTGAAGGGCGGCGGCTGCTCCGGGATGAGCTACCACATGGAGTGGGCGCCCGTGCCGAAGGAGAAGGACAAGGTCTTCGAGCGCGACGGCGTGCGCGTGTTCGTGGACGGCAAGAGCCTGCTCTACCTGAAGGGCAGCGAGCTCACCTTCGAGTCCAGCTTCATGGCGTCGCTCTTCAAGCTCCACAACCCGAACGCGAAGACCGAGTGCGGGTGCGGCGAGAGCTTCTCGGTGTAGGTGGCGCGAGGCCGTGTAGGCCCCCGGACCGCGTAACCCTTTTCTCGGTGGCTGCGTAATCCCCGCGTTGCCCGGTTGGGAAGCGCGAGCCGGGCGGCTCACTCTCTCTCGAACACTGCAAGGAAGGAACGACGAATGCGATTCGGATGGACTCGTGTACTCGGAGCTCTGGTGGTCCTCGTCACGGCGTGCACGGGGCAGCTCGGCCCCAGGGGCGACATCGGCGCGCAAGGGCCGGCGGGCGCGGCGGGGCCTCAGGGCGCCCAGGGCCTGGTTGGGCCGGCTGGTCCAACGGGACCGATGGGGCCCGCAGGGCCGCAACTGGCGCCTCCGGGCGTCTACACGCTGATGAATGACGCGGCGGCGAACGGCGTGGTGGCGTACACGCGCGCGACCAACGGCAACATCACCCGGCGCGGGACGTTCATGGCCAGCGGCGAGGGCCTCGGCGGAGGGCTCGGCAGCCAGGGCGCGCTGGTGTTCGACGCGAGGAGCCAGCGCTTCTTCGGGGTGAACGCGGGCGACAACAGCTTCTCCATGTACTCGCTGGCCGCGGACGGCTCGCTCACCGAGCTGGCGACGTCCGGCTCGGGCGGCGTGAAGCCGGTCAGCGTCACCGTCTCCGGGTCGTACGTGTACGTGCTCAACGCGGGCAGCGCCTCCAGCGCCGCCAACGTCTCCGGCTTCATGGTCTCCGGGAGCACCATCGCGGCGATCCCGGGCTCGACCCAGGCGCTGAGCACCGCCCAGCCGAACCCCGGCCAGGTGGGCTTCACCCCGGACGGGAAGTTCCTGGTGGTAACCGAGAAGGGCCCGAGCAAGCTCTCCGTGTACCCGGTGACCGCCGGCGTCGCGGGCGCGCCGATGGTGCAGAATTCGGCCGGCCTGACCCCGTTCGCGTTCGCCTTCAGCCCCGAGGGCTTCCTGGTGGTCGCCGAGGTGGGCTCCAGCGGCTCCGGCCCGAACTCGTCGGTGAGCTCGTACTCCATCGCCGCGAACGGGACGCTCACCGCGATCACCAGCGCGCTCCCCAACAACCAGGCCGCCGCGTGCTGGCTCACCATCGCGGGCGGCACCGCGTACGTGGCCAACTTCGGCAGCGGCACCATCAGCCCGGTCACCGTGGACGCGAACGGCGCCCTCACCCTGAACGGCGGGCCCGTCGCCACCGGCGCCGGCGCCACCGACCTGGCGGTCTCGCCGGACAACGGGTTCTTGTACTCGCTGTCCGCCACCGACCACACCATCCACATCTTCCTGATCAACGCGGACGGCAGCCTGGACGCGAAGCCCTCGCTGTCCAACGTCACCCAGCGCGCCGCGGGCCTGGTGGTCCGGTAGACGAAGTCGCGGTCCCTGGAAGTACGGCGGCGCGGTGGTCCTCCCCGGGCACCGCGCCGCCGGTGTTTTCGGGGCCGCGCGCTTTCCGAGGCGATCCGGTGTTTCACCCTCTGTTGGCTGCACCCCGCGCGCCTGGACAGCCGCGGGCACCGATGGCGATCCTGGGAGCTTGAGCCCCAGCGGGCCGATGGTGGACGGCAGCGTGCTGGACGGGCTGGCGCGGCTGCTGGAACCGCGGGGCGCGTTCGCGGACGACCTGCGCGGAGATCGTCCGGCGGGAGGAAGCGGAGTTCGAGGTCCGGATCACCGGGACGCGATGATCACGCCGGTGGGGTGACGCCTGCCTTCACCTCAGCGAGATCAGCTGATGGGCCGGTAGGCCTCGCTGAAGCGAAGCACGTACGGGCCGATCTGGAAGGGGCGGTAATCGATCCGCGCTCCCTTGTCATATCCCGGCCGAGCAGGTGGCACTATCATCCGCCGCCCATGACTCCACCGCGCCCGCCCGTTCACCCCGCCGTCGCGAAGACCCAGGCCGAATTCCACGCTGACCTCGTGGAGGAGGTGGCGAAGGCCGCCGCTTCCGAGAAGGTGGTGGTGGTCGGCGTCTCCGGGCTGCAACCCGGCAAGCGCGCGCGGCGGTTGCTGGATGAGCAGAAGGTTCCCTACCGCTACCTCCAGTACGGGAGCTACTTCTCGGGGTGGCGGCGGCGGTTGGCGTTGAAGATGTGGATTGGCTGGCCGACCTTCCCGCTGGTCTTCATCCGCGGGACGTTCGTCGGCGGGGCGAGCGACCTGAAGAAGCTGATCGACAGCGGGGAGCTGAAGAAGCTGCTGGGCGACTGAGGTTACGGCGTGGAGATCCGCTCCCTGGTGGGGCTCCCAGGAGCGATGAGGGCCCGGTCATGAAGCTCCGGCTGAGCACCGACCTCGAAGCCCCGCCTGACGAGGTCTGGGAGGCCGTCCAGCGCCCGAGCGTGATGCAACAGGTGGCGCGTCCGCTGATGCGCATCGAGTCCGCGGACGGCCCGTTCCCCGAGCGCTGGGCCGACGGCACGCCGTACCAGACACGACTGTTCCTGCTCGGGGTCCTGCCGGTGGGCGGACAGCGGATCCAGGTCACCCGCCACGCGGAGGGCCCAGCGCGGATGTTGCGCGATGACGGGGGCGGCGGGCTGGCGAAGCGCTGGCTCCACGTGCTGCGGGTCGAGCCCAGACGGGGCGGGGGGACGCGTTACACGGACACGGTGGACCTGAGCGCGGGGGTGTTGACGCCCTTCGTGTGGGCATTCACGCAGCTTCTGTTCCGGTACCGGCAGGCGCGGTTCCGGCGGTACCTGCGCCGAGCGAAGTGAACGGGCGTCTGCTACTCCTCGGGGCGATGGCCCCAACGCTCCTGGACCCGATCACCATCGGCGAGCTTCACCTCCCGCACCGCATGGTGATGTCGCCGCTCACCCGGAACCGCTCCACCATGCCCGGGCGCGTGCCCAACGCGCTGATGCGCGAGTACTACGTGCAGCGCGCCTCGGCCGCGATGATCCTCACCGAGGCGACCTCCGTCTCGTCCCAGGGCGTCGGCTACCCGGCCACGCCCGGCATCTGGTCGGACGAGCAGGTCGAGGGCTGGCGCTCCATCGTCGAGGCGGTGCACCACGCCGGCGGGCGGATCCTCCTGCAACTCTGGCACGTGGGCCGGATCTCCGACCCCAGCTACCACGGCGGCGAGCCGCCCGTGGCGCCGAGCGCGATCGCGCCCTCCGGCAACCCGAGCCTCCTCCGCCCGAAGCGCCCGTACGCGGTCCCGCGCGCGCTGGCCACCGGGGAGATCGCCGGCGTGGTCGAGTCGTACCGGTTGGGGGCGGCGAACGCGAAACGCGCCGGCTTTGACGGCGTGGAGATCCACGGGGCGAATGGCTATCTCCTGGACCAGTTCCTTCAGGACCGGACCAACCAGCGCACGGACCAGTACGGCGGGTCGATCGAGAACCGGGCGCGGCTGATGCTCGAGGTGGCGGACGCGGTGGTCTCCGTCTGGGGGCCGGGGCGCGTGGGGATGCACCTGGCGCCGCGCTGCGACGCGCACGACATGGGCGACAGCAACCCGCCCGCGACCTTCGGCCACGTCGTCCGCGAGCTGAGCAAGCGCAAGCTGGCCTTCATCATGGCGCGCGAGTCGGCCACCGGAACGCCGCGCATCGGCCCCGAGCTGCGCCGGCAGTTCTCCGGCGCCTGGGTGGCGAACGAGGGCTTCACCCCGGAGACCGGGGCCATGGGGCTCGAGGAGGGCGTGGCCGACGCGGTCTCCTTCGGCAAGCTGTTCATCTCCAACCCGGACCTGCCGGAGCGCGTCCGCCGAGGACTGCCGCTCGCACCGTGGAACGACAGGACGTTCTATGCGGAAGGGCCCGTGGGCTACACGGACTACCCTCGGGCCACGTGAGCGCTACAGCAGCACCAGCCCAGCGCCGAAGCTGAGTGAGTTGGCCAGGGCGGAAGCCACCAGCGCTCGCCCGGGGTCGTGCGGGCGCGACACGGCGAGATAGACGGCGGCCTCGGCAACCAGCGCGAGCGTCTCTCCAGCCACGAGTGTGGAGGTCCCTGCGGGCAGCAGCCCCGGAAGTACGAAGTGCATCGTGAGATGGGTGGCCGTCGTCGCCACCGCGCACGCCACCCCCAGGCGCAACCGCTGCCCCGGGTACAGCAGCGTCACCACCGGCACCTCGGCGCAAAGCGTGATGCCCAGCGCGGCGAGGTAGAGGGCATTCACGGGCGCGGGATCACGGCGAACGCCGCTTCCGCCCACGCGCCCGGAGCAGCAGACCGGCGCCCAGCGCGGCGGCGTTGAGCGCGAAGACGGCGTCAGTGCTCGTGCTCCTGCACCCGCAGGAAGGGGCTCCCCCGTAGCCGCAGATCTGCGCGTTATTGCTCCAGGGAACGCTGCCGGTGAACGCGGAGGGGCCGGTGAAGCCTGACGTGCGCGTGCAGCTCCCCAGCGGCGTGGAGACCGTCGCCTCGGTGAAATAGTAGGTCCCGCACGACGCCGACTTGCACGCGTAGGGAGTCTTCAGGCCGTACCGGTACGTCCCTTCCGGCACGCACTCGTCTACGAAGCAGGCGTTCGAATTGCAGTCGGCCAGCGTCACCACCTCGCCGGTCGTCGGGTTCTGCCGCAGCAGCCCCTGGTCCGGACACTGGCGGGTGTCGAAGTTCATCAGGCAGACGGTCACCGTGTTGCCGGCGGCCGTGGCCTCGTAGGTGGTCGGCGCGGCGCAGTTGGCGAGCGCACGGTCGGGAACGAAGGGCCCCAGCAGCATCACGGCCAGCAGTGCGGTTCGCACCATGACGATCTCCAGGGAAGCACCTGCGCCGGGTCAGAACATAGCACCGGCGTGCCCTCCCTTCCGATGTGCGCGGATTCAAGGACGCACCCTCCTTCGCGGCGATCTGCGACAATGATCTGCCCGGGGGGCGTTTCTCCAGAGGGACTCCGCATGAACCCAACCGCTCGAACGCGGACGCTGACGGTCGCCAGCATTCTCTTGATCGCCGGGTGTCCCTCCCCACCCATGGACCCCTGCGCGACCGAC
>DATBSS010000625.1:0-8659 GCA_036559665.1 Myxococcaceae bacterium | reverse complement strand
GGTGCGGTGGTTGAACAGGCCGGTGAGGCCGTCGGTGGTGGCCATCCGCTCCATCTGCTCGAAGAGCTGGGCGCGGAGCACCGCCTGTCCGGCCTGCAGCGCCAGCACCTCCAGCATCCGGAGCACGTCGGAGTCCAGCGGGCCCTTCTTGCGCGACCCGGCCACCAGGGTGCCCAGGATGCGGTCCCCGGCGGTGAGGGGGAAGATCTTGAGGGCGCCCAGGCCGCGGAGGACGGTGTCGTCGTCGAACACCACCGGGCGGTCCATGGCGCGCAGCTCGCGGCCGGGGAGCGGGGCGCCGTAGCGGACCACGTTGGAGACCAGGCCGTTGTTGTCGGGGAAGGTCTTCCCCTCCAGCGCCTTGCCCGGCGAGCTGACGCCGGAGAGCCGGGCCACGCGGTGGACGCGCTGCCCGTCCTGTTCGCTCACCAGCGTCACCGCGCAGAAGTCCAGGCCGGCGAGCTGGCGCGCGCTCTCCAGCACCGCCACGAACACCTGGTCCGGGGCGCCGGCGCGGTTGAGCTCCTCGATGGCGCGGAAGAACCGGTCCTTCTCGTCGCGGGTCTTGCGGATGTACGTCATCACCCGCTCCACCTCGATGGCGCGGAGCACCTCGGAGGCCAGGGTGCCCAGGAGCTTCTCGTCCCCTTCGGTGAACGGTTCGTGGGCCAGCCGGTCCGCCAGCACCACGCCGCGCACCCGGCCGGAACTCTCCATGATCGGCACCGCCAGAAGGGCGTGGATGGGCGGCGCGCCCGGCTCGTAGTGGCCGGCGTTGAGCGGGGAGGCGGAGGCGATGCGCACCGGCGCGCCGCGCTTGATCACGCCGCCCAGCAGGCCCTCGGAGGCCGGGATGCGGTCGCGCTGCACGCGGTCGGAGGCGGAGCGGCAGTCGTGGAGCTTGAGGTGGCGGTCGTCGGAGGTGAGCAGCAGCGCGGCGCAGGTGTGGGAGTGCAGGGCCTGCTCGCCGATCTCCAGGGCGGTGCCGACGGCGCCCTCGATCTCCTTCACCGCGGCCATCAGCCACTTCTCCTGGTCCTGCACGCCGGGGAAGCTCTCCTGGGTACCGGAGCTGATCAGCCGGAAGGTGCGGGCCTGCTCCTCCACCTCGCGCAGCCGGTTCCGCACCGCGTCCGATTCGGCCCTGCGCGCCATCTGCAGCCGGGTGGCCAGCACCGCGTGGTAGGCGCCGGCGAAGAGGATCAGGAAGGCGCCGTGGGCGAGGAAGGTGGTGGGGCGGGCGCCTCGGGCGCTGAAGGTGAGCAGCGCATCGAACACCATGGCCACGCCCACCAGGGTGAAGCCGGAAGAGCGCGGGAGGAAGCTCACCAGGCACGCCACCAGGAGATAGACCAGGGGGTAGACGGGCTCGCCGGCTACGGCGACCACGGCGTAGGTGAGGGCGATCAGCGCGCCGCCCAGCTCCAGATCGGCGCGGAAGCGCTGGGGGGCGCCCAGGGAGGACCGCTTCAGGCGGGTGAAGGAGGAGCGCGCGAGGGCGACCAGGAGGCCGAGGACGGCGGCGAGCTCCTGCCAGCCCAGGCGGTCGAAGTGGGAGAAGCCGCCGCGGCCCAGGCGGACGAAGGCGAAGAGCAACGCCAGGGCGGGGATGGAGGCGAGGGCGGCGCGTCCGGAGCGGCGGAGCATGGCCAGGTCACTCCCCTCCCACGGTGAACACCAGCTCGCCGGGGCGGACGAAGCCCAGCTCCTCGCGCGCGGCGCGCTCGATGGCGGCCGGGTCGGAGCGGAGCAGCTCGATCTCCTCGAGCAGGGCCTGGTTGCGCTCCCGGAGGCCGCGGTTGCGCTCCTCCAGGTCCTGCAGGTCGCGCTGGAGCGCGCGCCGCCGGCGGAACCCACCGCTGTCCATCAGCGAGAGCATCACGAGCGCCGCCGCCACGCCCGCCGCCCACTTGATCGCCTTGCCCCGAAGCACGAAGGCCGCGGACGGTAGCAGTGGAGGGAGACCCGGCAAGAAAACCGCTACAGGGCTGTGTCAGCGCTCCTCGACCGCCTTCGCCACCGCCCTGGACAGCTCCGGCTGGCTGGCCATCCCCTGGAACGCGGCGAGCACGGAGCCGTCGCGGCCGAGCAAGAAAGTGGTGGGGAGCACGGTGATGGAGCCGAAGGGCGTCTCGCCCTTGCGGATCCGCGCGTCCGCCAGCAGGAGCGGGAACGGCAGCTCGTACTCGCGCGCGAACGGGCGCAGCACCAGGTCGCCCTCCAGGTCCATCCCCACCGCCACCACCACCAGGCCCGCCTTCGCGTGCTGCTCATGGAGCCGCACCAGGTACGGCAGCTCCATCAGGCACGGCGCGCACCAGGTGGCCATGAAGGTGACCAGCACCACCCTCCCCTCCAGCGCCCACCCGTCCATCACCCCGCCCTCCCCCGGGGAGAGCGCCTCCAGCCCCGCCAGCGAGGCCCGGAAGTGCGGCCAGCGCGGCGGCGCGGTGGCGCACCCGGACGCGGCCAGCAGGACCGCCGTGGCCAGGGCCCGCGCCCGCCGCCTCACTGGCGCTCCGCTTCGCGCTCCCGCTGCTCGCCCAACTCGCGCTGGCAGTTCCGGCACAGCCCGTACAGCTCCATCTTGTGCGAGGTGACCGTGAAACCGTGCTTGCGCGCCACCGCGTCCTGGAGCTGTTCGATGCGGTCGTTCTCGAACTCGACGATCGTCCCGCACCGGGTGCAGATCAGGTGGTCGTGGTGGTGCCGCCCGATGGCCGCCTCGTACCGCGTCTGCCCGTCGCCGAAGTTGCGGGAGTGCGCCAGCCCGCACTCGTTGAGCAGTTTCATCGTCCGGTAGACCGTGGCCACCGACACCTTGGGGTCCAGGGCGCGGACCTTCGTCCACAGGTCCTCCACCGACAGGTGGCCCTTCATGTCGAAGAAGGTGTCGATGATCAGCGACCGCTGGCGCGTGCTCTTCAGCCCGTGCTCGGTCATGTACCGCTGCAACACCTGGTCTCGGTCGAACGGGGTCGCGGTCACGGGTAGCGCTCCTGCCAGGCGCGGCGCCCCGCCTCGCCCTCCGGGTCCCCCAGGTCCGTCCCGGTCAGCGCCACCAGGGACCGGTGCGCCTCCGCGCGCACGACCGGGTCCTCGTCGCCCAGCGCCGCCGCCAGCGCCCGCAGCGTGGCCGCGTCGCCCGGCCGGTGGCGCGCCACCTCCGCCGCCAGCCGCCGCACCCGCACCTCGGAGTCGCGCAGCAGCACCGCCACGTCTTCTGAAGTAGCGGCCACGGCGGCCGGCCGCCACGTCCCGGGCAGGAGCAGCGTGAAGAACAGCACCCCGGCGGCGATCTGCGCGAAGGCCTTGAAGGCCGGGTAGCGCCCGGCCCGCACCAGCACCAGCCGGTACCCGGCGAAGGCGGCCACGAAGGCCAGGAAGGCCCAGGGGGCCAACCGCTCCACCCCGTGCGGTGCCTGGCCTGGATACCCACGGACCCAGAGCGCGAGCGCCGCCGAGCCCACCAGCAGCAGGTACAGGCCTGACGTGAGCGCCGGCCCGGCGCGGATCCCCGCCACGGTGGGCGGCTGCTGGCGCCCTTGCGCCCGGTCCATCCTGCTTAGATTCTCCGCGGCCGGCTCCATGGCGTCATTGACCATCGCGAGCAGGCGAACCATAGAGGCCCCAGGCAAAGGCGGCTAGGACTGATGACGGATCAATGGCAGAGGCGGCGTCGGCCGGACGAGGTCCCCACCCCCGTGGCGGTGGCCGTGTCCGACTTCTGCCGCCGCGCGCGCGCGCCCGCCCCCGCCGCCGAGGTGCGGGACGCCCTCTCGCTCCTCTCCGGGGACGAGGACTTCCGGGTGCCCTCCGTCACCGACATAGAGCCGGCCGCCCGCCCGCTGGGCCCGTACGCGGTGGTGGACCTGCTCCGCGGCACCGCGCCCGAGCTGTGCGCCGAGCGGCAGAAGGTCGGTTATTACGACCTGGCCCGCGCCCTGGCCGACGCCCGCGAGCAGCCCGCCCCCGCTCCCTCCGACGCGCCGCCCCCTCCACCGCCAGCCTCACGGCGGGCCGAGCCCCACGAGATCGAGGCCCCGGCGCCGGAGCCCGAGCGCCGCGGCGCCGCCCGGGCCGCCTCCCTCTCCGTGGCCGAGCGGATCGCCCCCCGCCGGCGGGAGAAGCGCCCCCTCCCGGAGCCGCGCGGCCGCTTCTCGCAGCTCCCGCCCCAGGCCCGCCCGGTGGAGGAACTGCTGGCCCCGGAGACCCGCCCGGAGCTGGAGGCGCTCGCGGTGCAGTACCGCCACCGGGTCGCGCTGCAGAAGGCGCTCGCCTCGCAGTTCCAGTCGCGCGGCAAGCCACCCTCCGAGGGCGAGGTCCGGGAGGCGCTGGAGCGCCACGGCCTGTTGGCGGACCTCGAGCGGCGCGAGTGCGAGCTGGTGCTGGGCTCCTACGCGGAGCAGCGCGGCGCCGCCGGCCGCGTGGCCTGGGCGCTGGACATGTCCCCGGCGGAGCTGTCCCGGCTCACCCAGGCGCTGGACCTGAAGAACGAGGTGGAGGAGCTCAAGGAGCGCTTCCGGCGCGAGGCGCTGGCCCCCCGGCCCCTGGCGGCCCGGCTGGATCTCCTGGGCCGCGACCGCTACCTGGCGGACCTGGGCATCAAGCGGCGTTACCTGGAGCTGGCCGCCGCCGAGCTGCGCCAGGCGCTCCAGAAGGAGCGCCCGGGCGGCTCTGACGCTCTCGAGGATCGCCTGGAGGCCGCCGCCCGCCGCCACGGCACCACCGCCGCCGTTCTCCGCCGAGCGATGGAGCAGCTCGGCGTCTCGCCCGACTGACGACCGACCCTCACCCCATGCCCATCTACGAATACGTCTGCAAGCAGTGCGGCAAGCTGACCGACGTCCTCCAGAAGATGAACGACCCGGTCTCGGAGTCATGCCCGGACTGCGGTGCTAAGGGGCCGCTGGAGAAGGTGATCAGCCGGACCTCCTTCGTCCTCAAGGGCGGCGGCTGGTACTCGGACCTGTACGGTTCGTCCAAGAAGGACGCCAACAAGAAGGACGCCAAGAAGGAGGGCGGCGGCGAGGCCTCGTCCGGGTCGGGCTCCAGCTCCGGCTCCGGGGACAAGGCCGCGGCATCCTCCACCGCCTCCTCGGGCTCCGCGTCCTCCTCCTCGCCGGCCCCCTCCGCGCCGGCCGCATCCGCCTCCGGCGACAAGAAGTGACGAAAACTTTCGCCGGCCGGGGCGCGGGTGGATGCTTCGCCCGTGCCTTTCCCTCCCACCAAGGGCCGGCGGCGGCGATGCGCGCTCTGCGGACTCCCGGAGCTGGCGGACGCGCCCGGCTATGGGCGGTTCCTGCTGGTGCCTAACCCGGACGGCCGCGGCCCGGTGTGCCCCGAACGGCGCGGGTGCCTGGAACGGAGGCAGCAGCTCCCGCTCCTTCCGGACGACGTGGGCGTGACCGCACAAGGCGCGCATCGGAAGTAGACGTTCCCCGCGCGGGGCCATAACAATTCGGCCCCCTATGAACCCACGCGCACTCCTCCTTGCCATGTTGTTGGCTTCCCCGGCCCTGGCTTCGACGCCGGCCCTCCACCTGATCCAGTTCGAAGACGCGGCGCCCTCGACCGCGCCGCTGCTGGCGCCGGAGGCGGCCGTGCTGCCGTACTCGTTCCACCTCCCCGCCCTCAAGTTCCAGGGCGAGCTGCCGTCCCTCCCGCTCCCGCTGCCGGCCGTGCCGGACGAGGGCGGCGGCGCCGGCGTCAGCAGCGACGTGCAGCCCCTCCTGGCCATCTTGCTCTCGCTGATCGTGGGGTTCGGGACGGGCCACCTGGTCGTCCGCGACCGGGAAGGTTTCATCCTCTTCCTGATCGTCGACGTGGTCATCATCGCGCTGGGCGGCATCCTGACGGCCGTGGTCACGCCGCTGTGGTTTCTGGGATACGGAGGCCTCAGCGGCCTCGCCCTGCTGATCTCCCACTTGATCCAGGTGCTGGACGTCTACGGCAAGGCGTACGGCACCAAGCTCCTGGATCGAACGCGGGACAGCATGATCCTCGCGGCGCCGCCGCCGGTCGGCCCCGACCAGTTGCTCCAGGGCGGGACGTCGCGCGTCCTGCGCTTCGCATTCTGATGATCCGGATCGCCCTGGCCGTCGCGGTGCTGGCGGCGGCCCAGGGCTGCGCCACCGGATACGTCTTCCTCTCGGCCGACGAGCGCCGGGAGTCGGAGCGCGCCCTCCTCCTCGAGGCGGACCGCTTCCTCCGGCTCTCGTACTACGTGACGCCGTTCTTCGGCGACGACAGCAAGCGGCTGCTGTCGCAGTACCCGCCGGAGGAGCTGAAGATGGTGCTCCAGCCGAACGGGGACCCGGTCATCCCGGGGCCCACGCAGAAGATCGTCCCCGCGGGGAAGCCGGCGAAGATCCTGAGGATCGAATTCCCGACGTCCTGGGCCATCGCCTCGCGCGTCGTCTATACGCCGCGCTTCCAGCCCTGGCTCTTCGTCGCCGTCCAGGGCGAACCGCGCGAGTTCGAACTGGTGATCCCGCTCCGGCCGAACCTCAGCACCGTGGAGGACGTGCAGGCGGAGGTGGACCGCTACCTCTCCCGGAAGGACCCGTTGCCGTTCCTGGCCACGCTGTCAGAAGGGATGCGGACGTCGATCCGGAACAAGGAGGCGCGGCTGGACATGCCGCTGACGGCGCTGGAGATGGCCTGGGGCTACCCGCAGCGCCGGCACATCACCTTCGACGAGGAAGGCGGCCGCACCGAGACGTGGGAGTACAACGACGGCCAGCGCCAGGCGGTGGTGGCCGAAGACCGCGTGCTCAAGCTCGTCCCGCCGCCGCGCTGAGCCCCCTGGGCTCGGGGACCTGAGGTGAAGCTCGCTACCGCCGGGGCCGCCCGCCGCGTCCGCCCCGCCGGCCGCCGCGGTCCCGGTCGCGCCCGCCGCCGCCGCCACCGCGCCGATCGCGATCCCGATCCCGCTCGCGGTCGTTGTCCCGTCCCGCCGGGGTGAGCCGCGGGATGTCCCCCACCGCCACCGCCCACAGCTCGCCGCCGAGCAGCGCGTCCACCAGCTCGCGCTGGGTATTCACCGGGCGCTTGAACAGCGTGGCCGCCCGGCCCACCTCGTCCAGGGTGCCGCGCGCGTCGCTGCCGCCCACGCAGGGCAGGCGCAGGCTCTCCGCCGCCTCCACCGCCAGGTCGTTGGCGGTCTGCCGCACCTTCGGGTTGTAGCCTTCCACCGCCGAGAGGCACTGCAAGGTGAGCACGTAGTCGCCCGCCGGGTTCGGGAAGTCCCGGTCGTACGGGCGCGCCGCCACGATGGCCGCCCCCAGCGACTTCACCTTGGGCAGGCACTCGGCCGCGCTCCACGGCTTCTCCCGGTTGGAGCCCCACATCTGCACCGGCTCCGGCGCCAGCTCCGGCCGGGGGAAGAAGCAGAGGTACTGGCCCTTGTCGGTGATCAGCTCCAGGCCCACGAACACCTTCACCTTGGAGGACTGGCCGATCTCGAACAGTTCGTCGCAGCCGTCCTGGGTGTTCGTCTCGGTGAAGGCCACCCCGTCGAGGCCATGCTGCGCGGCCCGCTCGAGGACGGCCTTGGGGCTCAGCTCGCAGCCCTTGGAGAGGTGCGAGTGCGCGTGCAGGTCGATGAGCATATGAGGGCCGCCCATCTAGCAGGCCGGCACCGCTCAGGCCAGCGCGTAGCCCTGGAACTTCCCCTGCCCCGCCTGGTCCCTCTCCTCGTGACAGCGGATGAGGTACCCCATCAGCATCAGCGACGAGGTGTTCTCCAGGACCCGCGCGGGGTCCTTGGCGATCAGGTTGGCGCTGTAGGAGAGAAAGAACTGGGCCAGGTCCTCGCCCGCCTCCTTCACGATCAGCGCGTTCAGCGCGGACGCCTCCATCGTCCGGATGGTGTTGATGAAGTCGACCGCCAGGTCCTTCTTGGTCTTGACGTCCACGTGCCGTCCCCCGCCCCCCGGCGCGCCCGTGCTCCCGGCGGGCGTCCGTGTACCCCTGCGTCCGGATCGCAAGGTAGGCACCCCGACCGGGATGAACAGCCCCGGCCCCCAAAGTGTGGTAAGGTGGACGCCGCAGGTGAACCATCGGGGGACGCATGTTCACGGGCGTGAAGGTCTTCTCCGCAACCAAGGCGAAAGAGCGCGAGGAGCTGGGGGAGAACGTCACCCGGTGGATCAAGAGCAACTCGGATCTCGAGATCGTGGACAAGGTCGTCAGCCAGTCCAGCGACAACGAGTTCCACTGCTACTCGCTGGTCATCTTCTACAAGCAGAAGTCGCAGTGACCGCCCGGGCCCCGGGGGCCTAGGAGCGCGGCGCGACATCCAGCTTGCGCGACAGCGACGCCACCGCCCGCTGCGCGGTCACCCACGGCACGCCCAACTCGCGGATCAGCGGCCCGTCGCCCAGGTACTCCTCCGCCGGGATGTGCCCGGCGCGGTGCTGGACCAGGTGCCGGAGCAGGCGCCGCTCCAGGCGCGACGGCTGGAGCCGGTCCTCGAAGCCCAGAAGATCCGTCCCCTCGGGCAGGCGCTCCCGGATCTGCGAGGCGAGCGCCGCCCGCGCCCCCAGCGCGCCCGCCGGGTGGTGCTCCGGCACCAGCTCCACCCGGGCCGGCCGGGCGGACACGCGCCAGCTCAGCCAGGGACCGTCCGGCAGCACCTGTTCGGCGACCTGGTCCA
>DATBSS010000624.1:0-6862 GCA_036559665.1 Myxococcaceae bacterium | reverse complement strand
TCTCTCCTCCCAGATCTCGAATCCGGAGTGCACCAAGGGGATGTGCGCGCACCCCCACCAGGATTGCGGCACCGAGGACCACATCTGCCGGTTCGACGCCAGCCTGCACGCGACCGCCGGCGCCTCGGTGCGGGTGCTCGGGGCAGACTTCACTCTCCTCGAGAGCTCCTTCAACTCGAAAGTCATCGAACCCAGCTCCCACGCCGACATCAAGTTCACCGTGCTGGGGCAGCAGATCGTCCCTCCCGGGGGCCTCGATCAGGGCGCTCTGGCGTTCGACCTCGCCTTCCCGGCGGAGAACAAGGCGCTGCAAAGCCCGGGGCTCTCCATGACTTTCATGGCGGGGCCCATCCCCATCGAGGTGCAGGCTGGCGCGAGCGTATCCACCGGCGTGGACTTCCAGACCGAGGGCAGTTCGGACAGCGACTGCGGCCGCAAGACCGCCGCGCCGCCGGCGTTCCGGCTCTCGTCCGGGGCGCATCCCTACGTGAGGGCGGATGCCTTCGCCCAGGGAGGCGTGGGGATCGACCTCGGCATCGCCGAGGTGAGCGCCGGCGTGCGCGCCAACCTCAACCTGGTGAACCTGTCCGTGCCGGTGAACGTGACCGTCGGCGCAGGCAAATCGAACGACGTCATCTCGCTCGAGGGCACCCGCGGCGGGGCCGCCATCGACGGCCTTTCCGGAGACCTCAGCCTCTACGCCGAGGTGGACTCGTTCCTCTGGGATGACAGCTGGTCTGTCCCTTTGTTCGCCTGGAGCGGGTTCCACCAGGACATCCCGTTCTTCTCCGTGCCGCCGCAGGACCTGCCAGTGCGTGACCTCTCCCGGGCGATGTTCCCGGCCAAGGCCACGAGCTTCGACGTGGGACAGGTCCCCTACCCAGCTCTGAGCTGCCAGCCATGACCCGCCGACTGTGGACGCGCGTCGCGGTGGCCGCGTTGTCGGCCGTGCTGCTGGGGGCGGCGCCGGGCAGGTCCAGCGGCTGGACCCCCGGGAACGCCTACCGGTACCACCTCCGCTGGTCCGCAGGGGGCGTGCAGGGGTGGTTGCGCGAGAGAGGGGGGAACGCGGCCGCCTTCTCCAGCGAGCTGGACGCCGACCTCGTCCTGACGGCGCTCCCGCCCGGCCCGGGTGGCGGCGCACGGCTGGTGGCGCGCTTCGAGAACGTGCGGCGCCTTGGCCTGTCCGCCTTCGGGACGCCGCTCTTCGCCGGCGCGGCGGCCGCCGCGCAGGAGCTCACCCGGGAGAGCGCGGTGCTCGAGCTGGGCGCCGGAGACCAGCCCCTCGCGGCAGCGTTCACCGGGAGCGACCACTCGCTGTTCGCGCTCCTGCTCCGCGGGGCGTGGCGCTCGGTGGGCTGGTCGCCGCCGTCCGCCGGGGAGCCCGCGGCGTGGACCGCGTCCGAGCCGGGTCCCAGCGGCCACGCCTTCGTCCAGTACGAGCGCGATCCGGCCGGCGCGCGCTTGCGGCGCACCCGCATCCGCTATGAGTCGTTCGCGACCGTTCCGGTCAACTCGCCGGAGGCGGGCCTGGAGGCCAGGCTCCCCGTGCGGCTGGACTCGCACACCACCTTCACGTTCGGCGCAGAGGGCGCGCTCCAGCAGGTGGAGGACCGCGAGGCGCTCACCGTGAGCCCGGTGGATGAGGCCCCGACGGAGGGGTGGACGCGGCTCGACCTCCAGCTAGTGGAGCGCCGGGAGGTCCCCGCGCCGCTGCCGCCGGGGGGGGCCGTCCACCCGCTGGACGAGGTGGCCGGGTCGCTCGCGCTGGACCGCAGGCTGCTGGAGCAGCGCGTGGCCGGCCTCACCCCGGAGCGGATGGAGGTGGACCTCACCATCCACCAGGGCGCCGGCCGCATCCCGGATCAGGGCCGCTGGGTCTGGCGCGCCTCCGGCCTGCTGCTGCTGGAGCCGGCGCTGGCGGCCCGGTTGCTGGACCGCGCCCTCGCCGCGCAGGCGCTCCCGCGGACCCGCGCGCTCATCTTCGACCTGTGGGCTTCGGCCGGCACCGTGGAGGCCCAGGCGGCCATGCGCGCGGCGCTGGCGGCGCTCGCGCTGACCTCGCCGGAGGAGGAGCATGGCTTGCTGGTGACGCGGCTGGGGTTCCTGCGGCGCCCCGAGCCGGAGACGGTGCGCTTCACGCGCGCCCTCGCCGACGACGCGCAGATGCCCTCCTATTCGCGCCGCGCCGCAGTGGGTGTGCTGGGCTCGCTGGTGCGGTCCCTGGCACCGACCCGTCCCGAGGAGGCGCGGGCACAGCACCGGCGGCTCCTGGCGGGGCTGCGCGCCGCCGGCACCGCCGAGGACCGGGTCGCCCACCTCATCGGCCTGGGCAACGCGGGCGTCGAGGGGGACGCCCCCGCCCTCGCGCCGTTCGCGGATGACCCCAGCCCGGCGGTGCGCAGCCAGGTGCCATGGTCGCTGCGGTCCATGCCCTCGGTCGAGAGCCGCGAGGTGCTGCTGCGCCTGCTCCGCTCCCCCGGCGACGACACGGTACAGATCGCGGCCCTCCGCCGCCTGGCGAGCTATCCGCTCGGGGACGCCGAACTGGTGGTGCTGGAGCGCCTGGTGCGCTCGGGCGCGCTGGCGGCGGCGGCGGCGGGGGAATTGCTCGGCGTGCTCGAGGGCCAGTCCGCGCCGCGGGCGCAGGTCATCCTCGAGCTGCTGGCCCGCCAGCCGGACCTCTCCCCCGGGGTCCGCAACCGCGCGCAGCGGGCGCGCCAGGCGATGGTGGCCGGGCGCACGGTCGCCAGCCAGGAGCCGGAGCCGACCCTGGTTCCCCCCAGCCACCTCCCGACGGCGAGGAGGTAACGGGCGTTGCCGCGCGGGGGAGTCCTGCGCGCCGGGCCCACATCAACGACAGGGATTCGGACCGGCACCGGGAAGATCCGGAGTTTGGCCCCGTCTCCCTTTCGAGATGCCAGTTTCCCTTGTTGAGCGGCTTTGGCCTGCGTGCGAGCCTGCTCCGCGCATGAAGTCGGAAGAGAGCGCTCCGCGCTTCGAAGACTTCATCTCTGCTTACCGCTCGATGCTGGACCGGCGCGCGGCGTACCTCTGCCGCGGGGGGCTGGACGCGAGCGAGGTCGTCCAGAACACGATGATCCAGGCGGCCCGCAAGTACGGCCAACTCCGCGACCACCGCTCCGCCCGCGCGTGGCTCTTGCGCATCCTCTTCCATGCATTCATCGAGGCCCTGCGGGCCGTCCGTACCTGGGAGCCGCTCGACCAGGCGGCGGAGGTACCCATGCTTGCCGAGACCGCCCCGTCCTACGATCGGATCACCCGAGAGCAGCTGGAGGCAGCCATCGAGCGCCTCCCGGACGAGCTGCGCGGTACCTACCGGCGATTCGCCCTGGAAGGCCGTGACTACAACTTCATCGCCGCCGAGCTGAAGATCACCAGGAGCACCGTCGGGACCCGCATCCTCCGCGCGCGGAAGCGGCTCCGGGAGATGCTCCGGCCGCTCGTTGGCGAGGAGGGCCCATGAGCGATCTTCACGGTCGAGCGGACGAGTACGCCGAGGGTCTCCTGTCTCCCGACGAGGAGCGGGCGTTCCAGGAGCACCTGCGCTCCTGCCGGACCTGCCAGGCGGAGCTCGAGGACGACCTCCAGATGCGTGCCCTGGAGGAGCGGATCCGGGCTGAGCGCCGCCGGGTGGTCCCGTTCCGGCGCCGCCTCACCACCTGGGGGAGCGCCGGGCTGTTCGCCGCAGCTGCGGCGGCGGTGCTCCTCTGGGTTCGCCCCTGGGCGCCGACGCAGCCGGAGACGTTGCTGGCCTTCGCCGGTCCCCGGCTCATCGAGGGACGGGTCGCCTATGCCGGCGCGGACCGGTACCGCGCCTACGACCCGATGCGTGGGGGCGCCAACGCCTCCGGTGACCGGATTTCGCCTGAGGTGATGGCCAGGCTTTCCAGGGCAGGTGACACCCGCGGGCTGGCGGCGGCGTACCTCCTCGAGGGTGAGCTCTCCAACGCCGCCCGTGAGCTGGACCAGGCGCCGCGCTCGCCCGACGCGGACAGCGACCAGGCGCTCCTCGAGCTCCTGAAGTACCAGCAGACCAGGAGCCCGGAGGGTGGATTCGGCCAGTTGCTCCAGCGCCAGTACCAGGAGCTCCAGGGACTGGAGAACGCCCTCATCCTCCTCGACCGGGTGCTCCGTCGCGCGCCGGACCACCGGCAGGCCCTCTGGAACCGCGGTCTCGTGCTCCGGGAGCTTGGCCTTCCCCTGGCGGCAGCCGCTTCCTTCGAGCGCGCGGCGGTGCTCGATCCTGAGTGGCGCCAGGAGGCGCAGGCGCGCGCCGCGGAGCTGCGGCGCCAGACCTTGGAGCACCAAGCGTGGGTGACCGCGAGACGGCTGGGGTACGAGATGCTGGACGGGAACGCGCTGATGCCCGTGGAGGAGGCCAAACGGTTCCCGGGGATATCGCGCGTCTTCTTCCACGACGCGGTCCGCCTGGCCACGTCCCGCGAGCGGCTGGCGACGCTCGCCCCGCTCGCCCGCGAGCTCGACCGGCGGTTCGGCGGCGACGAGCTCTCGCGCACCCTCGAGCAGGCGCGGGCGCACCCGTTCGAGGCGAGGCGCTCGCTCCTCAAGGACTACCTGGACTTCGTCCACAACCGCAGCGCGCTCGACGACGCTGGGTGGCGGCGGTGGCTTGCGCAGGCGCGCAAGGCGGGGGCGGACGACCTCATCTTCGGCGCCCTGGTCCTGACAGGTCGCTCCGGCAAGGAGATCGGCGAGCTCCGGCGCATTGCACGCTCTGCAGGATCGCCCTGGTTCGACATGCTGGAGGCGGAGACGGAGGCCAGGGCCGCGTTCGACGCGGCGGACACAGCCCGCGGCGAGCGCCTGCTCGTCGATGCCATCGGACGGTGCGACGTCCGGCGCGTCCCGTATCGCTGCATGACGCTCACGACGCGCCTCGCCCAGGTGGACCTCGAAGCGCACCGGCTCCAGGCAGCCCGTGCCCATGCGCGGCAGGCGCTGGAGTTGGCGCAGTCCAACAATGAGTGGGGATCGGCCTCGCTCCTGAAGACGATCCTGGGAGAGACCGAACGGCTGCGAAGCAGGTTCGCGCAGGCCCGCGCCTACTACGAGGAGGCGGCGCTCGAGACCCCTCCGGAGCCGTGCGAGCTCCGCCGGGACAACCTCCTCAGCCTGGCGGAGCTCTACGTTCTCGAAGGCCGTCCCGCGGACGCGCACCGGAGCGCGAAGGAAGCCGGGACGTGTCCGGGGCCGCTCTCCATGAACGGGCTCATCGTCCACGTCGACCTGTTCCGGATCGGGGCCCCGGTGCTCACCGAGGGAGCGCTCCGCCAGGAGATCGCCAGCTTCCGGAAGATGCCCGGGATGACGCGCGGAGAGAAGCTCGTGGCGGACTTCAATGAGGCGCGGCTGACCATCGACCGGGAGCCCGCCCGCGGGCAGGCCCTCCTGCGTTCGGTGATCACGGAGGCCTCCCACTCGCGAGACGACGTGACCTCCGCCAAGGTGAGCGCCTACGCGTACACGACGTTGCTTGTGGACTCGGCGCGCCGAGGCGCGTTCGGCGAGCTGGCTCCGCTGCTGGTCGAGGAGCAGGGCGGGAAAGAGGCACCCCGGTCATGCGTGGTCGCCGTCGCGCGCGACGATCTTCGCCTGGCGATCGCAGTGCATGACGCACGCGGTGGGGTCACGGGCACCTACGACGAACACTCGACCTTCGGCGAAGGCTCCACCCTGATGCCACCCGAGCTGATCGCCCATCTGGCTGACTGTCCCGAGGTCAGCGTCCTGGCGCAGCCCCCACTGGCCGGCGCGCCGCGCGTCCTGCCCCCCCAGATGGCCTGGAGCTATCACTTCAAGCCCGGCGTTCGAGCCGGTGCGCTGGAGACATGCCCCCCGGATACCGGGGGGCCTCCCCGGCGCGTGGTGGTGGCCGCGTCGAGGCCTCCCCAGTGGCTGGGGCTGCCGGTGTTGAGCGACTGGGAGCTCCCGGAGTCCACCCGCGCCCGGGACGTGGCGCTGCTCAAGGGCCCGGAGGCGAACCCGACCCGCGTCCTGTCCGAGCTACCTGACGCCACCGAGATTCAGTTCCACGTTCACTCCGTGATGGACCGGGAACGATCAGATGCGCCGTTGCTCGCGCTCACCCCGGATCCGGACGGGCGCTGGGCGCTCACGGCGGAGGACGTCAGCCGTGTGGCGCTTCGTTGCCAGCCCCTCGTTCTCCTCGCGGACTGCCACGCCGGAGAGCTGGCGGAGTGGGTGCATGCGGCCTGGGGGCTCCCGACCGCTTTCCTTGCCGCGGGCGCCAGGGCGGTCGTGGCATCCCCAGAGGACGTTCCGGATCGCGAGGCGACGAGCTTCATGGATGGGGTCACCACCCGCATCCGCGCTGGAGCGACACCTGCCGTCGCCGTGAGCACAGAACGGAAAGCGTGGCTCCAGCGAGAAGCCGGGAGCTGGGCTGCCGACGTCATCGTTTACGAGTGAGCTTCAGCACATCCCGTGCTGGCGAAAAGGGGGGACGTATGTTCCGAGCACCAGTGTCTTCGCGCCTGCCGTTGACCGCGATGTTGTTCTTGGCCGCCGCCATGGCATGCGGGCACCGTCGCGAGCCGCCGCCTCCCTCACCTGACATCCCCATCCAGCGCGCTTCGGGGGTGACGCCGGAGCAGCTCCTTCCGCGCGACGGGCGAGGGTGCGTCGTCTTCCTGAGGCAGATGGGGAAAGGACGCATCCGCGCTTATGTCGTCGACACGGACGCCAAGAGCGTGATGCGCATCATCGAGGATGACAGATCGGCCATGTTACGGCAGCTGGAGGTACATCGGTTGACCCAGCCCAACGCCAAGCCCATCCTGCTGGTCTGGGTAACCTG
>DATBSS010000623.1:0-12962 GCA_036559665.1 Myxococcaceae bacterium | reverse complement strand
CCATCCAGACGGCCAAGAAGCTGCTGCCCCGCATCCTCCGCAGCAACCTGCCGTGGGCGGTGAAGCGGGAGGCGTTCTTCCACCTCACCAACAACGGCGCCTATCTGCTGATGATCCTGCTGTCGGTGCTGATGCCCATCTCCATGGTGGTGCGCTTCCACCACGGCCTGTACCAGACGCTCTTCCTGGACCTGCCGTTCGCCATCACCGCCACCTTGTCCGTGTGCTTCTTCTACGTGGCCACGCAGCGCGAGCTGGGCCTGTCCTGGTGGCGGCGGCTGAAGTACCTGCCCTTCCTGATGAGCCTGGGCATCGGCCTGGCGGTGAACAACGCCAAGGCGGTGTTCGAGGCGCTCATCAACTACCAATCCGGCTTCACGCGCACCCCGAAGACGGGCGTGGAGGGCCGGTCGGCGCGGGCGCCGATCAAGCGCGCCTACCGCGGGAGCAAGACCTGGCTGCCGATCATCGAGCTGGCCTTCGGCCTCTACTTCACCGGGGCGCTCTGGTACGCCATCGACGCCGGCATCTTCACCTCGGTGCCGTTCCTGGTCCTGTTCCAGGTGGGCTTCCTCTACGTGGGCATGGCCAGCCTGATCCAGGGCCGGGTGCGGACCGCGCCCGCGCAGGCGCAGTCCACGGCCCAGGTCACCTCGGTATCGGCCTGAGCCCGGAGGGTCGCGGCTACCCGAGCCAGGTCTTCTTCAGGACGAACGACCACAGGGTGCCGTCGTTCGAGAAGCCCGAGATGACCTCGTTGGCGCAGGTGGGGGCGTTGATGGTGATGGCGCCTCCGCCCCAGGAGTCGAGGGTGATGGTGATCTTCCCGTCCCCGGACAGCGTGATGCCCAGCTGGTCCTTCGCGTTCTTGCTGAACGGCTGGCCTGAGACGTAGAAGCGATCGCTGAAGGACTGGAAGTTGGCGTGGCTGGAGACCTTCGCCGGCACCGTCACCCACTGGTAGTGGAGGTAGTCGTAATAGGTGTACGCCGCCGTGTACTGGTCGAGATAGCCCTCGACATGTGAGACGAGGCCGTAGCCACCGGCGGCGCTCGAGTTGATCGAGTTGCCGCGCACGTTCAGGTAGTAGCCGCCTCCCTGCGCGACCCAGTTGAGCTTGTCCGCGACGTAGGTGGTGCAGCTCTGCGCGTGCGCGCGCCCGGAGACCAGGATGGCGGCGGCGACGGCGAGGGAGAACAACCAGGAGCTTGGCTTCAGGGACATGGCAAGAGACCTTGTGTCGAGCCGGATGGACGAAGGGACCACCCCCGCGGAGCTCCGGCAGCGCGCCGCCCAGGGCACCGGAAGAACGGGGGCGGGCAAAAACCTTGGGTGCCGGAGGCGGGGCTACCGGGGGCCGGCGTCCGGCGCGGCCGCGGGGGCGCGCAGCAGCCGCTGCTCCAGCATCGGGCTGGCCGCGGTAGGCGGGGGCGCCTGGCACAGCTCGTTCACCTGGGCGCTCATCGCCGCGCGCAGGGTGAGCGCGTCGTCCGCGCAGGCGGTCACCTCGGTGGGGAAGCTCACCGCGCAGCTCTGGCCCGCGCCGGCGAAGGCCCTGGCCTCGGTGCGTCCGACGAAGCCGTGCGGCGTCCGGTTCAGCACCACCCGCGGCGCGGCGGCGGGGGCGGGCCGCACCCCGCCGTCCGCCGGCCCCTCCTCCAGGACCAGCACCAGCGTCCCGCCGTCGTCCCGGCCGCGGTAGCGGTAGGCGGCGTTCTGCGCATGCTGGTACTCCCCGGACTGATCGCGCAGGCAGCCTGAGGGGACCTGAACGGGCTCGGGCCCGGGCGGGCCCTGGCGGTGGGGGACGCAGCGCGCCACCAGCATGGTGGTGGTGGTCAGCGCAAGGGTGGTGAGGGCGCGGCGAATGGATGGAACCTAGCGCAGGGTCAGGGGCGTTTGACCCTCCAGGTTCAACTCTCTAACCTTCCCCCTCCCCATGGCCATGTCCGTTCGACGTCTGCTCCCCCTGGCCGTTCTCTTTCTGGCGTACGCCCCGGCGGCCTTTCCGGCGGATGACGAGGGCGATGACCTGCTCGCGCCGCTGACGCCCTCCGACAGCAAGAGCACCCCGACCGGCCCCACGAAGAAGAAGAAGAAGAAGATCCCGCCGGCCCTGCCGCCGGTGGGGGAGAAGAAGCCGCCCCCGGTGGATCCGCTCCCGTCCCTCGCCGGCCCGGGCAAGCTCGCCGTGCGCCTGCCGGACGCCGCGCTGAAGAACGCGCACCTGTTCGTGGACGACCGGGAGGTCGGGGTGCTCCCCATGGAGGCCATCGACCAGCCCCCGGGCGACCACAAGGTGACGGTGAAGCGGCTGGGCTACGCGCCCTTCAACGCCACCGTGAGGGTGAAGGACGGCGGGGTGACGGAGCTGCTGGCCACGCTGGAGCCGCTGGCCGCGGTGGTCAGCTTCTCGTCGGAGACCGTGGGCGTGGAGGCGTTCGTGGACGGCAAGTCCTACGGCCCGGTCCCGGTGAACGACGTGGTGGTGGCGCCCGGCGTCCACCAGTTCCGCGGGAAGCGGGACGGCTACGACGAGCAGACCCAGACCATCACCGTGAAGGCGGGCCAGGACTACCCGGTCCGCTTCGTCTTGCGCCCGTCCGCGGTGGCGCGCGGGGATCGGCCGGAGCGCGGGCCAAAGCTCGAGCCCCGCAACGCGCCCCCCGCGAACGGGATGAGCACGGTGGTGGAGCGCCAGGCCGACGAGGGCGGCGGCACGCCGATCTACGGCCAGTGGTACTTCTGGGCGGGCGCGGGCGCGGTGGCGGCGGCCGCGGCGGGAGGGACCATCTGGGCGCTCCAGCCGAAGAACCCCTGCGGCGACCAGCAGTGCGACGCCTGCATCAACGCGCCGCCCAACCTCCAGAAGTTCTGCGCCGGGCTGACGCACCTGCCGCTGTTCGTCGGCGTCGGCGGTCCCATCAGCGTCACCCGCCATTAACCCCATCGTCCACGGCGAGCTGTCCTGGCTGCTCGCGCAGGGGCTGCCGGAGCGGCGCGACCGCGCGCTGGTGGTCCTCGCCGGCCTGGCGCCGGACCTGGATGGGCTGAGCCTCCTCGGCGGGGTGGACGCGTACGGGCGCTGGCACCATCTGCTGTTCCACGGCGCGCTCGGAGCGGCGGTGACGGCGGCGGCGTGCGCGGCCTTTGCCCGGCGGCGGGGGACGGTGGCGGCGCTGGCGGTGGTGGCGTTCCACCTGCACCTGGTCTGCGACCTCGCCGGGAGCGGGCCGGGGTGGCCCATCTTCTACTTCTGGCCGTTGAACCGGACCGAGTGGATGTGGGACGGGCAGTGGGACCTGGCGTCGTGGCAGAACTCGGTCATCGGGATGGGCGCGACGGTGCTGTGCCTGCTCAGCGCGCTGGTCGTCCGCCGCACGGCGGTGGAGCTCTTCTCGCTGCGGGCGGACGCGGCGGTGACGGCGGCGGTCCGGAGGAGGTTCTTGCGTCAGGAGCGGGGCAGAGGGAGCGTCGGCACGTCATGACACCGGTCCGGCTCTCTCGACTCATGCGCGCGGGGGGAATCCTCTCCATGGTCTCCGGGGCGTTCCACCTCGCCGGGAGCACCAAGGCGCTCGTCACCATCCACGGCGGGTTCTTCCCGAAGGGGCCGTACCTGTTGTTCATCGGCTTCCTGCTCATCTCCAGCGGGCTCACCGTGGTGTGGGCCGCCAGCGGCGTCCGCGAGGGGGCGAAGTGGGCCCGCGGAGCGACGTACATGGCTGCGTTGCAGGGCGGCGGGTTGAGCGCCATCGTCGCGCCCGGCTTCATCGTCCACATGAACGTGCTCTCGGTGGCGCCGGTGATCGTCGTCGCCGCGCACGCGGCGTTCGTGTGGCTGGTGTCGCGGAGCATCGCGCCAGGGACGTGAGCGCGACATCCGGGTCGCGTTGGCAGCCACGGCAGGGCCGCGCGAGGGCCGTACCCGCTGAGCTCTCGCGCGGTTCGGCGTGGCACCTCTGCTCGCCCCGGTCGCGTCCGAGATCACCCAGGTGTCGAGCCTCTTCATCGCCGAGCACTAGAGCGGCGGCGCGCACTGGCCCGGGGTGGTCGGGTCCTCGGCGCAGAAGTTCCGCATCACCGCGCCGTTCACGAGCGCGCCGCCGGCAGGGCAGGGCGGGGTGTTGTACACGAGCTCCGTGCAGGCGCTGTAGGTGGGGATTCCCTGAAGGTCGTGCCGCCGGTCGGCGCTGAGGCACTTCGCGCCGTCCGGGCCCCACGTCGCCTCCAGCTTCCAGGCGTGCTCGCTGCCGCTCTCCGGCCACGGGTTGATCCCGATGTCGTCGGAGGCGTGCACCCACGTCCCCGCCTGCGTGCGCGATCCCTTGGCGCAGTAGTCGGCGCGCAGCATCCGGACGCAGGCGCGGTGCAGGTCGCCCATCCCGGCCCACCACGGGCGGTAGCGGAGCGGGACCGCGCACTTCTCCAGCGCGTGGCCCTGGCAGGCGAAGGTGATGCCCGCCGGCGCCCAGTCGTAGGTGGCCCCGATGACCTCCATCCGGTACGTCCACTGCCCCTGCAGCGGCACGGATGCGATCGGCGCGCCCGCCGGGTCGGTGCCGCAGAGCGGCCTCCAACCGCACTGGAAGACCTGCCCGCCGAAGCCGTCCGGCACCCAGGCGCAGGCAAATCTGGAGACCTGGTGGAACAGGACGTCGGCATCCTCCGCGTTGCTCGCGGGGACCACGCCGTCGATGTGCAGCGTGAGCCAACTCCCGTCGGCGGCCATTCCCTGGAGCGTCGCACCGGCCAACTCCATGCCGGTGGCGATGGGCGCGCCGTTTCCATCCAGCGCCCGGAGCCCGCCGCCCCAGGTCTCCACGCCCTGGATCGCCTGGCCGGACGAGGTGATTCCGGTGGCCCCGCCCGCGAACGTCGACGCGGCGAGGTCCGGGCCCTCCATCGCGGGGCCATTCAGCGACGGTCCGTTCATGCTGTCGCCGGCCCGGCGGACCTGGTCCTGGGCGAACGCGGCGGTGGAGAGCAACCAAAGGAGCGTGGCGGCGGTGCGGGTCATCTTGGTGTTCCTCCTCGTGGGACCCGCAGGCATCGCAAGGCGCGTGCCGGCCGGGCCCAGAGTGGAGGCGGCCCGCGGGGCGTTGCCGGCGGACAACACCTGTTGCGCGGCGACAACACCTGTCAGCGCAGCCCGTGCTTCCAGAGCAACCGGTAGAGGTTGGCCCGGTCCACACCGGCGGTCCGCGCCGCCGCCGCCAGGTTGTCGCCCTGGGATTGCAGCAGCGAGGCCAGGTAGCGCCGCTCGAAGGCGTCGCGCGCGGCGCGCAGGGGGAGCTGGAATTCGGCGCCGGGCGCGGCCGGAGGCGCCTCGCGGTCCGGCGCCTGGTACTGCCCCAGGGCCAGGCAGCGCTCCACGTAGTTGCGCAGCTCTCGCACGTTGCCCGGCCAGGCGTGCCGGGAGAGCGCCTCTCGCAGCGGCCCCTCGCGGAGCGGCGCCGCCTCCGGGCGGTTCGCCGCGTCCAGCGACTGAAGGACGTGGTCCACCAGGAGCGGGAGGTCGCCGGGGCGCTCGCGGAGAGCGGGGAGGCGGATCCCCACCACCGCCAGCCGGTAGTACAGGTCGGTGCGGAAGCGGCCCTCGTTGATCTCCTCGCGCAGGTCGCGGTGGGTGGCGGCGATCACCCGCACGTCGATGGGCACGTGCTTGTTCTCGCCGACGCGCTTGATCTCCCGTCGCTCCAGGGCGCGGAGCAGCTTGGGCTGCATCTCCAGGGGGAGCTCGCCCACCTCGTCGAGGAACAGGGTGCCGCCGGCCGCTGCCTCGAAGGCGCCCTGGCGCGAGGACTGCGCGCCGGTGAACGCGCCCTTCACATGGCCGAACAGCTCGCTCTCGATCAGGCTGGCCGGGATCGCGCCGCAGTCCACGACGATGAAGGGGCCGTCGCGGCGCGGCGACTCGCGGTGGACGCTCTCGGCGGCGATCTCCTTGCCGGTGCCCGTCTCGCCGCCCAGCAGCACCGTGGCCTCGCTCGCCGCGGCGCGCTCCAGCAGGGCGAAGGCGGCGCGCATCGCCGGCGACCGGCCCACCATCGTGCCGAAGCGCTCCTTCGGCGACACGGCGAGGGCGTTGCTCCCGCCCGGCTGGTCCACGCGGACCCGGGTGGCGCCCATCGCCAGCACCGCCCCCGGCCGCAGAAACGCGGACCGGACCTCCACGCCGTCGATCGCCGTGCCGTTCAGGCTCCCCAGGTCGACCACCAGCGGCCGGCCGCTCTCCAGCCGCACCTCGCAGTGGAAGCGCGAGACCGTCGGGTCGGTGAGCACGAGGTCCGCCGTCTCGTCGCCCCCGAGCACGAAGCGCGCCCCGGACGAGTCGGCGGAGGCGCCGGCGTCCGGGCCCTCCACCACCTCGAAGCGGAGCTGCCGCACCTCCGCGCGGCCGGTCGCCGACAAGCGCTCCAGCTCGCGGGTGACCTCCAGCTTGCGCGCTTCCGTCTCGGGGGTCGGGGTGCCCATGGGAGGAGGGCGATTGTATGCTCGGCGGTCCGCGCCGCCCGCTCGATGAGCCACCCGCCGCTTCGCGAACCCTTCCAGCCGCCTGCGGAGCTCGACGGCTGTAGGGTCGGAGCGCTCCTCGGGGAAGGTGCGTCCGGCCGGGTGTACTCCGCGTACGACCCGGTGCTGGACCGCGACGTCGCGATCAAGTTCCTCGCCGAGGCGGCCGCCGACCAGGCCGCGCGCGAACGGTTCACGGCGGAGGCGCGAGCCCTGGCGAGGCTCCAGCACCCGAACGTGGTGGCGATCTACCGGGTCGGCGAAGCGGACGGGCACCCGTACCTCGTCTCGGAGCTGGTGCGCGGGACGTCGCTGGATCGGCTGCCCCGGCCGGTGCCGCCGGAGCGCGCCGCCGCGATCGGCCTGGGCCTCGCCCGCGGGCTGGCGGAGGCGCACCGGCGCGGGGTCCTTCACCGGGACGTGAAGCCGGCCAACGCCGTGCTCGACGAGGACGGCAACGCCAAGCTCGTCGACTTCGGGCTGGCGCAGGTGCTGGAGCGGGACGGGGCGCGGAGGGCCGGCTCCCCGGCGGTGGACGGGGCGGGGGCGTATGGGACGCCGCTCTACGCCGCGCCGGAGATCTGGCGGGGAGATCCGGCCACGGCGCGGTCCGATGTGTACTCGCTGGGGGCGCTGCTGTTCGACCTGGTCGCGGGGAGGCCGCCGCACCTGGCCGGTGATGGGCGGGCGCTGGGCGCGGCGGTGGAGGGGACGGACGCGCCGCCGCTGGGGTCCGTGGCGCCCAGGGCGGACGAGCGGCTGGCGGCGATCGTCGACCGCTGCCTGAGGCGGGAGCCGGCGCTCCGCTTCGCCGATGCCGGGGAGGTGCGGGACGCGCTGTCGGCGCTCGCGGAGGCGATCCGGGGCGCGCCGCCGCTGCCGGAGGGGAACGTCTACCGCGGGCTTCAGCCCTTCGACGCCGAGCACCGCCGCGTCTTCTTCGGCCGCGACGCCGAGGCGAGGGCGCTCCTGGAGCGGCTGCGCCGGGAGTCGCTGGTGCTGGTGTGCGGGCCGTCCGGGGTGGGGAAGTCCTCGCTCTGCCGGGCGGGCGTCGCCGCGCGCGTGCTGGAGGGCGCGCTGGGGGCCGACCGGCGCTGGTCGGCGGCGGCGCTGGTGCCGGGCGCGCATCCGCTGCACGCGCTCGCGGGGGCGCTGGCGCCGCACCTGGGCGCGCCGGCCGCGGAGCTGGCCGGGAGATTGGAGCGGGGCGATCCGCTCCCGGCGCCGGGCGAGCAGGGCGTGCTGGTGCTCGCCGATCAGCTGGAGGAGCTGATCACCCTGGCGTCGAGGGCGGACGCGGAGCGCGCGGCGGAGGCGCTGGTCGCCCTGGCGGGGATGCCGGGCGTGAAGGTGCTGGCCACGGTGCGCGGGGACTACTTCACGGCGATCGCCGCGCTGCCGGCGCTGGAGGCACGCGCGAGCGCCGCGTTCCACCTGCTGCGCCCGCTCTCCGCGCGCGGGATGCGCGAGTGCGTCCTGGGCCCCGCCCGCGCGCGCGGCGTCGCCTTCGAGTCGGAGGCCATGGTGGACGAGCTGGTGGAGGCCACCGCCCGGGCGGACGGCGGCCTCCCGCTGCTCCAGTTCACGCTGGCGCTCCTCTGGGAGGGGCGGGACGAGACGCGGCAGCTCATCCCGCGCGACGTGCTCCAGCGGCTGGGCGGCGTGACGGGCGCGCTGGCCAAGCACGCGGACGGCGTGTGGCAAGCGCTGACGCTGTCGCGGCGGGCGGCGGCCCGGCGCATCCTCTGCGCGCTGGTGACGCCGGAGCTCACGCGCGCCCGCAGCGCCGCCGGGGAGCTGGTGGGCGGCGACCCGGAGTCGAAGGCGGCGCTCGACGCGCTGGTCCAGGGGCGGCTGGTGGTGGCGCGGGACTCGGGCGAGGGTGCCGAGTACGAGCTGATCCACGAGGTGCTCATCCGCGGCTGGCCGGCGCTGGGGGGCTGGCTGCGCGACGACGCCGGGTCTCGCCCGGCCCGCGAGCGGGTGGCCCGCGCGGCGCTGGAGTGGGAGCGGCTGGCCAGGTCGAAGGGGGCGCTCTGGAGCGCGGCCCAGCTCGACGACGTGGGGCGGCTGCCGGCGGAGTCGCTGCACCCGCGCGAGCAGGCCTTCCTGGAGGAGTCTCGGCGGGTCGCCAGGCGGGCCCGGCTCTTGCGCAGGGCGGCGCTCCCCGCGCTCGCGGCGGTGGTCGCCGTGGCGTACGGGACGGCGCAGCTCCAGGACCGGAGGGCGAGGGCGCGCGAGGTGGCGGTGCACCGGGTGAGGGCGGCGGAGTCGCTTCGCGCGGCGGTGGAGGCGAACGCGGCCGTGGAGCGGCTCCAGGCGGGGGCGTTCGCCGCGTTCGACGGGCGGGACCGGGCGAACGGCGAGTCGCTCTGGGCGGAGGCGCTGAAGGGGGAGGGAGTGGTGTGGGACGCCCTGGCGAGGGCCGCCGGCTCGCTGGAGGCGGCGATCGCGGTGGATCCTGGCGCGAGGGAGGCGCGCGACGAGCTGGGGGAGCTGTGCCTCCTCGCGGCCCGGCTCGCGGAGCGGGACCACCATCCGCGCGAGCGGGACGAGTGGCTCCAGCGACTGGCCCTTTACGACGCCACCGGCGAGCGCCGGGCCCGCTGGACCGCGCCGGTGGAGGTGGCGCTGGCGGTGGAGCCCGCGGACGCGGCGCTCTCGCTGGAGGTCTACGGCCCGGACGGCCAGCCCCGGCCGGTGGAGTTGCCCCGCCCGCCAGCGCCATCGCTCACGCCCGGGTCGTACCGCCTCACCGCGCGCGCGCCGGGCCGGGCGGACGTCCTCTTCCCGTTCTGGATCTCCCGCGTCTCCCCGCCGGGCCTCCTCCACCTCCGCCTCCCGGACGCCTCCAGGGTGCCCGCGGGCTTCGCGTACGTCCCAAAGGGCCGGAGCTGGTTCGGCACCTCGAACGAGGAGCAGCGCGCGCCCTTCTTCGACACCGCTCCCTTGCACCCGGTGGAGACGGGCGCGTTCCTCATCCAGCGCACCGAAGTGACGGTCGCCGAGTGGATCCTCTTCCTCGATGCCCTCCCGCCCGCGGAGCGCGCCCGCCGCCTCCCCCACGCCGGATCGGCTGGGGCGAAGCACGGGTCGCTCTCGCTGGTGCCGCTGGGCGGTGGCCGCTGGCGCTACGAGCTGCAGCCCGCGTCCCTGCGCTACGCCGCCGAGAGCGGCCAGCCGCTGGTCATCTCCGGCCGGACCCGCCGCGCCTCGCAGGACTGGTCCCGGTTCCCGGTGTCGGGCGTGAGCGTGGAGGACGCGGAGGCGTACGCCCGCTGGTTGGACTCCACCGGCCGCGTCCCCGGAGCCCGCCTGTGCGACGAGCGCGAGTGGGAGCGGGCGGCGCGCGGGGCCGACCTCCGCGAGCTGCCCGGCGGCGCGGAGCTGGAGCCGGACGCCGCGAACTTCGACCTCACCTATGGCCGCTCGCCCGGGGCGTTCGGGCCGGACGAGGTGGGCTCACACCCCCGCTCCCGCAGCCCGTTTGGAGTGGACGACCTGGCCGGCAACGTCTGGGAGTTCGTCCGCCCCTCGCTGACCGGCGCCCGGGCGATGCTCCGCGGCGGCAGCTACTACTACAACCGCGTCACCCTCCGGAGCGTGAACCGCGAGGAGATCGAACCCTCCCTCCGCGACCCCAACGCCGGCGTGCGGATCTGCGCCACGCCGGCGCCGGAGTGACGGGCGCTCAGCTCGGCCTGGCCAGGAGTTGCTGGACGCGCGCGCGCAGCCCCGCCTCGCCGATCCCACGGGCCAGCAGCGACGCCAGCACCTGCCGGGCGCCCGGGTCGATCGGCCCGCGCTCGTCCAGGAGGCTCACCAGGACCGCGCTCGCCTCGTCGCTCAGCCCCGCCCCCGCCGCCAGCCGGGCCAGCGCCTCCAGCTCGGCGGCGCCCAGGTCCCGCCCCCGCAGCCCGTCCAGCGCCGCGACCTGCACGAACCCGTACCGATCTCCCGCCAGCTGGAGCAGCGCGGCGGTGCACTCCGGCGAGCGCACCTTCCGCATCCCCGCCGCCGCCGCGAGCCGCACCTCCAGGTCGTCCGACCTGGCGGCGGCGAGCAGCTCGGGCTGGGCCTCGGCGAGCCCGGCGTTCCCGATGGCGCGGAGGAGGGTCACCCGATCCTCCCGGGTCCGCGCGGCGCGCAACGGCTCCAGCAGCGCCCGGCGCGCCTCGCCGACCAGGGCCGGGTCCAGCTCGCCGCTCCTCCCCAGCACCGAACCCAGCGCGTACGCCGCCGCGGACTTCACCGGGCCGCGTTCGTCCCGGTGGTGGTCGATCGCGAACCGGAGCGTGTCCGCCACCGGCGCCTTCACCAGCGAGAGGCGCTGCACGAGCGCCACCTGCTCGTCCTGGGACCGCCTGGCCGCCGGAGAGTCGATGAGCTCCCGCAGCACCGCTTGCGCCTGCGGGTGTCCCGCCGCCGCGAGCAGGTCCAGGATCAGCGCCCGCGTCTGCGGCGCCAGCTCCGGGCGGGCGAAGAGCGGTGCCAGCTCCGCGCACCGCTCCGGGTTCAGCCGCAGCACGCCAATGGCCCGGTCGAACCACGCGTTCATGTCCGGCAGCCGGCCGCCGACCACCCGGGTGAGCAGGTCGTCCTCCAGCGAGTCCATGGTCATCCCGCCCGCGCGGAGCTGGAGCATCTGGCGCTCGCGAGCGGGGTCCGCGGCGGGCCTGGCGCCGCGAGCGTGGACCTCGCTGAGCCCGGCCACCTCGACGGCGGCGGCGTCGAACCGCCCCGCCCCGGTGAGGGTGAGTTCGAAGGTCGATGTCGCGTGCAGGAGGGTGCCTCCGGGGCCTTCATCCAGGTCCACCGCCTCGTGCGCGCGGACGGCGCGGACGTGGCCCTCCGGCGAGAGCGTGAGCACCGCGGTCGAGTCCAGCCGGTGGGCGGGCGCGGGCGCGCTGGGCACCAGGTCGAACTGCTCGTAGGCCGTCCGGGTGCGGGCGATGGTCGGCGGCGCGTCGTCCGTGGCCACCAACTCGGCGCGGACGATGCCGAGCTCGCCGCGCTCCGTCGCCGTCCAGCGCCCGGTTTGCTCCAGGCTCCCGTCCGCCGGCAGCGGGAACATCCCCTGCAGCAGGACGCCGCTGGCGAGCGTCTTGAACGACGCCGGGTCCTCGGGGCGGTAGCGGAACGCGCGCACAGCACCGTCAGGCCCCACCTCGGCGACGGCCACGCGGCCGCCCAGTCCCTCCGGCGCGAGCGCCATGGGCTGGCCCTGGATCGAGCCCTCCACCCGCTGGAGCCGGTCGAACGAGAGCGCGAGCTGTGCGGCGCCGTCCCGCTGCGCGATGGCGCGGACGACCAGGTCTCCCTCCAGGTCCACCCCCGCGGTCAGCTCGGGGGCGCCCGGCAGCGGCGACCGGCCGCGCTGCTGCGAGGTCCAGTGGAAGTGGTAGCGGTACTCGGTCCCGGTGGGCCAGCGGTACTGGAAGGCGAACGGCGTGGAGCCGGTGGCGTGCGGGCCGCGGGCGGCGACCCAGGTGAAGGTGAGGGCGGCGGCGGCGGCGAGAAGGGCGGCGGCGGCGCGGCGGGTGCGCGGGGCGAAGGGCATGGGGAGATCCTCTCGGGGTGGTCCAGGCGGCCCCGCGCGATCGCTCGCGCGGGAGCCGCCCGGCGGGTCAGGTCACTGCAGCGCGGCGAGCTGGACGTCGTAGTCGGCGGACACCAGCGGGATCCGCGTGCTGATCCCGTTCCAGGCCCAGAACCCGTCCCAACGATGGCTCGAGAACCAGACGTCGTAACCGGCCCACCAGTCGACGCGGCCACTCAGCGCTTCGATGTCCGTGCTGGCGGTGCAGCTGGCGGTGAGGCGCAGGCCGAGGTTGTTGTCCGGGGCGACGGTGTGGATGCCCAGGTGCGCGTCGACCGGGAGCTCGGCGCGCACGAGCATCACGGACCCCTTCACGCCGCCGTAGAGCGCGCCGCCGAGGATGGACGCGTACGCGGTGACCGACGTGTCGATGCGGCCCCACGGCTTCGCGGCGCCGTCGATGCCTGCGCCCAGGTCCTTGTGCGCGCAGTCGCGGATGATGCCGCCCGAGAGCGAGTAGTCCAGGCCGAGCTGCCCGACAAACTCCAGCTTGGCGCCGACCTTGATGACGACCAGGTCGTACGGGAAGTCGTACGAGAATGGCAGGTTGTAGCCCACCGACTGCGGGCCGGTGGTGAGCTCGGCGTGGAAGGTCTGGTTCACCGGCTGGAAGATGTCGTTGCTGAGGACGCGCAGGCTGGCCTCAACGTGGACCTCGTCGTCGCGGACGGTCTCGATCATCCCGCGCCCATAGACGAGCTCCCAACTCCAGTTGTTGAGCAGCGTCGCGGTGGCTCGGAAGTCGGAGAACGCGTAGAGGTTGGCGCGGCACAGGTTGTCCTGCGGGCCCTGGTAGTCGCGGATGCCCCAGCCGATGTGCCCGTCGTACCCGCCACGGAGGAGCCAG
>DATBSS010000622.1:0-5675 GCA_036559665.1 Myxococcaceae bacterium | reverse complement strand
CGGCGCCGCCGGGCCTGCGCGGGATGGGCGGAGCGACCTCCATCACGTCGCCGCCGAGCATGATGAACTCGCGTCCCAGGCGGCGGATCAGCTCCACCACGAACTCCGGCTCCAGGCCGTGGGGCTCGGGGGTCCCGGTGGCGTCCGCCCAGGCGTCGTCGGTGCCGTCGATGTCGTTGGAGAAGTAGACGGCGCCCACGCCCGTCGCGTGGAGGTGGGCGATCAGGTCGTCCAGCGCCTTGCGCGGGTTGGCGCGGCACTCGTCGGCCCAGAACTGGCGCACGTCCAGCGTCTTCTCCCAGTGCCCGCGGTCGTGCCGGCTGGCGCGCGTCCCCACCTGCACCAGGCGGCCGCTCCGGCCGAGCAGCTCATTGGCGTGGTAGCTCCAGGTGGCGAAGCAGTACTTGATGCCCAGCCGCTCCTGGAGCAGGTCGGTGTGGGCGTCCGGCTGGACGATGCCCCAGCTCCCCGGCTTCTGGACGCGGGCCAGCGCGGCGGCCGCGGGCCAGGCGCAGGAGTGATCGCCGCCGATGAGGAAGGGGGCGGCGCCCGCGTTGAGCTTGAAGATCAGGTCCAGCGCGCGTTCGGCGATGGAGAGGGGCGAGACCGGGAGCTTCAGCGCCTCCGCCTCGGGGAGCTGCGGGTAGAGGGCGCGGGCGGTGGCGCGGCGCTGCTCGGGACTGAGCATGTCGTCGTGGAGGAGCTGGGGGACGACGAACACGTCGCCCAGGTCGACCACGCCGGCGGCCGCGGCGCGCGCGGGAAACTCCGGGTCCTGCTCCAGCAGGGCGGTGCGGATGCCCTGCGGGCCCATGTTGGCGCCGCGGAGGAAGCCGGCGCCCACGTCGGAGGGGATGGCGAGCATCACCACCCGCGCGCCGGCGATCGCCTCCAGCGCGCGCTCGAAGCGGGACTGCACCTCCTGCTCCGAGTCCGCGCCGTACAGCCGCTTCTGCAGCGCCTGCTGCTCCGCGCGGCCGGTTGAGACCACGTAGATGCCGCCGCCCGCGGGGCGGAGGAGGAGGGAGAGCTCTTTCAGCGGGTCCACGCGGGCCGGACGTTAGACCTGCCCGCGGCTCTGGCGCGAGCCCGCGCCCACTGGAAACGTGCAGGAGGTGGCGGGCCTACGGCTTTGGTGCCCTGGACGGCGGAGCGTTGGCGTCCGGGGCTAGGTGGTCCACCTTCGCCGCCTCGGCCTCCCGAAGCACCATGGCGGCGTCCTCCTTGTCGAGGATCCGCACCAGCACCGCGGTGAGCCAGCCGGTCGAGATTTTTCGCTCCAGGCCACTGGTCGCCAGAGCCGTGCCGAAGACCAGGTTCAGGCGCCTGCCTCCCGGCGTGTCGGGGCGGATGGGCCAGTTGTCCATCCTCCAGGAGCAGGAAGAGGAGAGGGTATTTCGCCGGCAACCGCGGTCGACATAGAGCCAGGTCTTGGTGCGGCCGCTCTCGGCGTACCAGTCCTCCAGCTGCTGCCAGACGCGCACGGCCCGAGGGTCTCCCTTCATGGCGTCCGCGTACACGGCCTCGCGCTGCGCGGCATCGACGGCCATCTGCCTCGCCAGGTACGCCTGCCGTTCGGTGGAGATCTTCCCGTCCGGCTCCGAGAACGCGTCGTAGTCCGGCGCCCCGCCCAGGGCCCATGCGATGGCCATCACTCGAAACAAGGCGTCCATGAGGGCACGATCCTCTGGAATCCAGCTACGGCACCAGTGGTATTACCGCCAGTCGCATGGCGGTAGCCCTCTCCGATCAGCCGCGCCGAGCGGCGGCGCCTCTCGCTCCGCTCGGCAAGCGGGTGAAGCGCGCGCTGCGGTACGCGGTGGTGCGCGCGGCGATCGGCATGGTGGGCGCGCTCCCCATCCGCCTCGCCGGCCGGATCGGCGGATGGTTCGGCGCGACCGCCTTCCACCTCGCCCGCCGCGAGCGCCGCTGGGCGCTGGAGCACCTGGCCCGCGCCTTCCCGCAACAGTCGGACGCCGAGCGGCGCGCGCTCGCCCGCCGCTGCTTCCGCCACCTGGGCCGCAGCGCCTTCGAGCTGTGCTGCGTCCGCCAGATGGACCGCGCCCTGGATGCGTGGATCGACTTCCCCGCCGAGGACCGCGCCGTCCTCGAGCGCGCGCTGAAGGCCGGCAAGGGCGTGGTCTTCGTCTCCGGCCACGTGGGCAACTGGGAGCTGATGGGCCGGACGCTGGGCCTCAACGGCTACCCCACGCACACCATCGCCAAGGAGTCCCCGGACCCGCGCCTCACCCGGTTGATGGCCCGCTTCCGCGAGGAGGGCCGAATCCACGTCATCTGGCGCGGGCGCGACGGCGCCGCCAAGGAGATGCTCCGCGCCCTGCGCGACGGCCACATCCTGGGCCTGATCATCGACCAGGACACCCGCGTGCAGTCCGTCTTCGTCCCCTTCTTCGGCCACCCCGCCTCCACCCCGCGCGCCGCCGCCGACCTGGCCCTGCGCTGCGGCGCCGCCGTGGTGGTCGGCTTCTGCCGCCGCCAGCCCGACGGCCGCTACCGCGTCAACGTCGAGCCGGTCCAACCCCCCATCCCCGAGCGCACCGAGGCCGCCGCCGTGGCCCTCACCGCCCGCCTCACGGAGTCCATCGAGCGCGCCATCCGCGAGGTCCCGGAGCAGTGGGTGTGGATGCACCGCCGCTGGAAGACGAAGCCGTGAGACGCGCCCGCGCCACCGCCGCGCTGCTCGGGGCGCTCGCCGCCGCGGCGGGTTGTGTCCCGGACCGACCGCCCCCGGGCGTCGCTGGAGCGGAGCCCTCCCGCCCCCAGGCCACGCTCCACGGCGTCCGGATGCGCGTCTTCCGCGGCGGTGAGCTGACCATGGCCGGCCGCGCCGCGCGCCTCTCCTTCAACCGCTCCACCCGCGAGGTCACTGCCGAGGAGACGCTCTTCCAGTTCCACCCCGGCAGCCGCCCGGCTGAGGTGCGCGCTCCGGAGCTGCGCGGCAACCTGGACGCCCGCGCCGCCGACCTCTCCGGGGGCGTCCGCCTCCGAGGGGCGGACGGGCTCACCGGCGAGACCCCCTCCGCCCACTTCGACGGGACCACCATGGTCGCCAATGGAGACCGTCCGGTGACCCTCCACGGGTCCGACTACGCGGTGCAGGCCGGCGCCTTCCGCCTCGACTTCAACGCCGAATCCTTCGACTTCGAGGGCGGCGTGGCCACCGACCTGAAGGGGCCCAAGCCGTGATGCTCCTGGCGCCGGCGCTGGCGTGCGCGCTCCTCTCCGCCTCGCCGGACGGCGGCACCGCGCTCAAGAACCCGGTCAGCATCACCGCCGACAAGCTGCAGGTCCTCAACAAGCAGCGGCAGGCCATCTACACCGGCCACGTGGTGGCGGTCCGAGGCACCACCCGCATCCGCTGCGGCCGGATGGTCGCCACGTACAGCCAGGCCCAGGAGATCACCCGCATTGAATGCACCGGCGGCGCGGAGGTGGAGGACGGCGACCGCTGGGCCCGCGGGGACCTCGCCGTCTATGAGACCGCCACCGGCGTGGTGGAGATGACCGGCGCCCCCGAGGCGCGCCAGGGCCCGAACACCATGAGCGGCGACCGCGTGCGCTTCGACCTCACGAAGGACACGCTGGAGGTGGAGCACCCGAAGGCGACGTTCGAGATCTCCTCCCAGGCCCGGCGGTCCCGCGGCGCGCGCGACGCCGGCACTTCAGCCCCGGACGCGGGCGCGAAGGCCCCATGACCGGCGAGCTCCGCGCGGATGGGCTGGTGAAGGCGTACCGGAAGCGCCGGGTGGTGGATGGCGTCCAGTTCCGCGTGAAGACGGGCGAGGTGGTGGGGCTGCTGGGGCCTAACGGCGCGGGCAAGACCACCAGCTTCAACATGGTCGTGGGCCTGGTGCGTCCGGAACAGGGCCGCGTCTTCCTCGACGAGCGCGACCTCACCCCGCTCCCCATGCACCGCCGCGCGCGCGCCGGGCTGGGCTACCTGCCCCAGGAGCCGTCCATCTTCCGCAAGCTCACGGTGCGCCAGAACTTCCTCGCGGTGCTGGAGCTGGAGCGGGGGCTGGACGGGGGCGCCCGCCGGGCGCGGGCGGACGCGCTGCTGGGCGAGTTCGGCCTGGAGCGGGTGGCGGACAGCCCCGGCGACACGCTCTCCGGCGGCGAGCGCCGGCGCGCGGAGATCGCCCGCTCGCTCATCCCGCGCCCCCGCTTCATCCTCTTCGACGAACCCTTCGCCGGCGTGGACCCCATCAACGTCGCCGAGCTCCAGTCCCAGATCGACGCGCTCCGCACCCGGGGCATCGGTGTGTTGATTACCGACCACAACGTCCAGGACACACTCCACATCTGCGATCGTGCGTACATCATCGCACAGGGTCAGATCCTCGAAGAGGGGACGCCGGCGCAGCTCGCCCGGTCGGAGCGGGCCCGCGCCGTCTACCTGGGCGAACGGTTCCGGTATGAAGGCCCGGAAGGTGACCGCTGATCGGCGTGCCTGATCCGCGAGGCCCGGCGAAGGGTCAAGCTGCAAAGGGTGTGCCCTGCTCCCGGGGCCGGTAGACTCGCCCGTTCCGAATTGTTACCTTGGCACAATCCTTGGATAGGACCGCGATTTCCTGGAGTAGGAGCCCCTGACGATGGCGATGGAGCTCAAGCAGCACCTCAGGCTCAGCCAGCAGCTGGTGATGACGCCCCAGCTGCAGCAGGCGATCAAGCTGCTCCAGCTCTCGCGGATGGAGTTGCTGGACCAGGTCCGGGAGGAGATGGAGCAGAACCCGCTCCTCGAGCAGCCGGACGAGACCCTGCACGAGGACATGGCGGACAAGGCGCCCGGCGAGGCGTCCCATGAGGCGGAGAACACGGAGGCGCCCCAGATAGAGGCGCCCCAGCCCGAGAACGCCGTCGAGGTGAAGGGCACCGACGCCCCGGAGATCGACTGGGAGGCGTACCTCAACAGCTACCAGTTCAACGAGCAGACCACCGCCTCCAACAAGGGCAACGTCGCCACCGAGGACCTGCCGTCCTTCGAGGCGAACATGGTCAAGAAGGAGGACCTGTTCGACCACCTGACCGCGCAGTTGGGGATGCTGAAGACGAACGAGGCCGAACGCCGGGTCGGCCTGCTCATCATCGGCAACCTGGACGACGACGGCTACCTCAAGCTCCCCGACGTCGAGGGGGACCCGCTGATCCGCCTGGCCAACGAGGCGGACGTCTCCATCCAGACGGCGGAGAAGACACTGCGGCGGATCCAGAGCCTGGACCCGCGCGGGTGCGGCTCGCGCGACCTCCAGGAGTGCTTGTTGATGCAGTGCGCCTGCATGAAGGAGCCGGCGGCGCAACTGCTGGCCACCATCATCAAGCGGTACATGAGGCTGCTGGAATCGAAGAACCTCCCCGCCATCGCCAAGGAGATGAAGCTCTCCCTCGAGGAGGTGGTGGCGGCCGCGAAGCTGTTGCCGAAGCTGGACCCCAAGCCGGGCCGCAACTTCTCCGGCGACGACGCGCAGTACATCACCCCCGACGTTTTCGTCTACAAGCTCGCGGACGAGTACACGGTGGTGCTCAACGACGACGGCCTCTCCAAGCTGCGCATCTCGGGCACCTACCGGAACGCGCTCAAGTCGGGGGCGGTGTCGCCGGGCCAGACCAAGGAGTTCATCCAGGACAAGCTCCGGTCGGCGATGTGGCTGATCCGC
>DATBSS010000621.1:0-10997 GCA_036559665.1 Myxococcaceae bacterium | reverse complement strand
ATCCCTGGGCAATTGCTTGGGGCCCGGGCGGGCAGCCGTTCCTCCGCTCTCCCCGGGTCGTTCTGGTATAGCCCCGGGTATGGCGCGCAAGCGGATCGGGGAGTTGTTGTTGGAGCGGAAGGCGATCACGCCGGAGCAGCTGGAACAGGGGCTCACGCACCACCGGAAGACCCGCCAGCGACTGGGGGTGGCGCTGATCCAGCTCGGCTTCCTCACCGAGTCCGCGCTGGCGCAGGTCCTCTCCCAGGCGCTGAACATCCCCGCCATCGATCTGGAGACCATCCAGCCGGAGTGGGGGGCCATCCATACGCTGCGCTCCCGCTTCTGCGAGAGCCACGACCTGTTCCCCTATGCGCTGGAGGGCGCCAAGGGCCGCAAGCAGCTGATGGTGGCGATGAGCGACCCGATGAACGTCCCCGCCCTGGAGGAGATCGAGTTCTCCACCGGGCTCAAGGTCCTCCCGCGGATCGCCACCCTCTCCTCCGTCCGGCGGATGATCATGCGCTGGTACCACAAGGTGAACCCGGACACCGTCCAGATGGACGCCCAGACCATGACGGTCATCCAGAAGGGCGAGGTCACCCACCAGGTCCCGGCCGAGGAGGAGATCATCGCGGGGGAACCGCTGGGCGCGGACGACCCCGTCCCCACCGACCGCAGCGCGCTGGTAGAGATGATCAAGGAGCGCGAGTCGAAGTCGAAGGCGCGGGACTCCCTCGCCTCCGACCTGGACTTCCTCTTCGGCAAGCGCGACGACGCCAACCCGGTGGAGGCGCTGGAGCGGAAGTTCTGGGCGCTGATGCGGCTGATGGCCAAGAAGGGGCTCGTCACCAAGGACGAGTTCTCCGCCGAGCTGGACGAGGACTCCGAGTAGCTACTCCGGCAGCGGCAGCCGGATGGAGAAGCGGGTCCCCTGGCCCAGCACGCTGTCCACCCGGATGGCGCCGCCGTGCTTCTCGATGATGCCCTGGACGATGGAGAGGCCCAGGCCGGTGCCCTTGCCGTCCGGCTTGGTGGTGAAGAACGGCTCGAAGATCTTCTCCAGGAACTCGGGCTTGATGCCGGTGCCGGTGTCCGCCACCACGATGAGCGCGTCGTTCCCGTCCACCTGGGTGCTCAGCTTCACCACCCCGCCCGGCTGCGTGGCGTGGCACGCGTTGGTGATGAGGTTCACGAACACCTGCACCAGGTTGCCGCGCACCGCCAGCAGCGGCGGGATGTTGCCGTACTGCCGCTCCACGGCGACCTTGTGCTGGTGGAGCACGTGGTCGCAGAAGCCCACCGCCATGTCGAGCAGCTTGTGCAGGTCCACCTTCTCCGGCTTGTCGTCCGCCGGCCGGGCGTAGGAGACCAGGTCGCGGGTGAACCTCAGGATGCGGTTGCTGTTGTCGATGATCTTCCGCAGCTTGTCCTGGTCCGCCACGTCCGCCTTGGGGTTCAGGACCGTGCGCTGGAACAGGGCGTCCGCGTAGGTGGCGACCGCCGTCATCGGGTTGTTGATCTCGTGCACCACGCTGGCCGCCAGCTGCCCCAGCGAGGCCAGCTTCTCCGCCTGGATGACCCGCTTCTCCAGCTCCCTGACCACCGTCAGGTCCTGGCCGATGGCGATGACGCCCTCCACCTCGCCACGCGCGGTGAGCACCGCCGAGGTGGCGAAGGAGACGCGCACCTCGCGGCCGCCCTGGCCCAGAAGCCGGGTCTCGAAGTTGGAGACCGGCTCGCCGCGCAGCGAGGCGGCGAAGACGCGCATCACGCGCATCCGCTCGTTCTCGGGGATGTAGTTGATCAGGTTCTGCTCCAGCACGTCCTCGCGCTTGAGCCCGGTGAGCTGGGAGATGTTCTTGTTGAAGACGACGACGCGCCGCTCCCGGCTGGCCACCAGGATGAGCGCGTTGGCGTGCTCCAGCAGCTCCTCCAGGTACTTGCGGACGAAGGTCAGCTCGTCGATCAGCTTGGCGTTGCGGATGCCCACCGCCACCTGGTTGGCGAGCTGGATGAGCAGGTGGCTGTCCGCCACCAGGTTGGCCGTCATCCCGACGGGGTACTCCACGTTGAGGACGCCGAAGAGCTGGCCGGAGGCCACCAGCGGCGCGCCCAGGGCGCGGGTGGTGCCCTGGAACATCAGCGGCACCTCGTCCTCGATGAGCTTCACCCGGTCCGGGGGCAGCGCGCTCGCCTGGAGGTTGGTCTTCTCCGCGGCGACCCGCTTGATCACCATCACGTCGGAGGCGGCGCCTTCGGCCAGGCGCCCCTCCGCGTAGAGCGAGGTGAGCTGGAGCGTCCGCTGGTCGGCGATGCGGACGCAGAAGCTCCGGCCGGGGAAGAGCGCCTTCACCCCGCGCGCCACCACCGCCACCAGCTCCTCCTCGGAGGCGGAGCCGGCCACCTCCCGGCCCAGCTCCAGCAGCGTCTGCTCCACTTCGGCGTGCTCGACGATGGCGCGCCCGGCGGCGGCCAGCGAGTCCACCGCCGCCGCCTGGGCCAGGTTGCGCGCCACCACCGCGATGGTCTCCCCGCGGCGGGAGAGCGTGAGGGTGACCTGCTGGCCGGAGCTGAGCGTCACCTCCACGTCGCGCGCGTCGCCGTCCGCCGGGACCTGGCCGGAGATCTCCTTCATCAGCGTGCCCAGGTCCTGGCCGGCCGTCACCCGGATGCCGCACAGCCCGTCGAAGGCGCTGTTGGAGGTGAGCAGCTTCAGCCGGACGTCGCACAGCGCCGCGGGGTGCTCCAGCGCCTCGAAGAACGCCTGGAAGGCGTCCTGGGTGAGCGTGGGCGTCAGCCGAAGCGCGGTGAGGTCAGTCTTCATGCGATGACGCCTTGTCCAGGTCGAGGATCTTCGCCTGGCCGATGTACGACTTCGTCTCGTACCGGGTGATCTTCCCGATCTTCCGGACGATCTCCGCCATCCGCTCCGCCTCCCGGTAGATGATGTCCACCGGCCTGAAGGCGAAGTCCTCGTCCTTCAGCTTGCGCTTGGGCAGCTCCGCGTAGCCCATCACCGAGGTGAGCGGCTGGTTCAGCTCGTGGGCGGCGGTGCCGGCGAGGGCGACGATGACCGCGTTCCGCTCCGACTCCTCCAGGCGCGTCTCCGCGTCGGACAGCTTGCGCTCCAGCTGCAGCTTGTCGCGGAGGTCGGTGCACACCCCCACGGTGGCGGTTTCCCGGTCGCCCTCGTAGAGGATGGCGGCGGTCATGTTCACCGGGACGCGCTCCCCCGCCTTGTTGATCAGCTCCTGGCGGGTGACGGTGAGCCGGCCGCGCCCGCCCTCGTCGTTGCTGCGCAGCCGGGTCATCACCTCGCGGGCGATGCCGGGCGGGTAGAGGCCGTCCACCTTGAGCGCGGCCAGCGCCTCCTCCGCGGCGTAGCCGGTCACCTGTTCTGCGCCCTTGTTGAAGAGGATGACCTTGCCGGAGAGGTCCGCGGCGATGATCGCGTCCACCGAGGAGTCGATCAGCCGCTCCAGGAACTCCTTGGTGTGGCGCAGCTCCTCCGCCATCTGCCTTTGCACGGTGACGTCGCGGAAGGAGACGATGGAGGAGGCCGCCCCCTCGTGGATGGGCGCGGCGCAGACGGAGAGGGTGACCTTGCGGCCGGCCACGGTGCGCGCCGCCAGGTCGATCTCCCGCCGCACCTCCCCGCGCGAGATGGACCACAGCACGTCCATCAGCACCCCGTCGTCGGTGGGGTTGGTGAGCGCGTTGATGTGGCGGCCCAGCGCCTCCGCCTGGCTCACGTCCAGCATGCCCGCGCCGGCCGGGTTGAGCAGGAGCAGGCAGGCCTTCTCATCCAGGATGGCGATGCCCTCGGACATGCTGGCGAAGTAGGACTCGTAGCGCTGGAGCTGGGAGGCCCGCTCCTCGGCGGCGATGCGGGCGCTCTTCTCGCGCGCGGTCTGCCCGCGCTCCGTCTCCAGCAGGCGCGCGTTGCGCAGCGCCACCGCGGTGGCGTGGGCCACGGTGGCCAGGAAGTCGATCTCGCGCTTCTCGAACTGGGGGCGCTCCGCCGAGGCGCGGAGCAGCAGCACGCCCAGCACCTTGCCCCCCACCGAGAGCGGCAGCGCGACGATGGCGTGGACGCCGCGCCCGGCCACCTGGACCTTCACGCCTTCCAGCAGCGGGTGGGAGGGGACGTCCTCCACCAGCACCGGCTGGCCGGTGCGCACGCACTCCCGGATCTCCGGGTAGCGGGACAGCTCGATCCGCAGCTCCCGCAGGCCGGCGTCGTCGGACGCGGCGATGACGAAGCCCGCCTCGCGCTGCTCGTCCAGCACCACCAGCGAGGCGCGCAGCACACCCATCTCGGTGGCCAGGCGCCTGGTGACGTCGTGGAGGAGCTGCTGCACGTCCAGCGAGGCCGCGTAGTCGGCGGTGAGTTGGAGCAGCAGGGAGAGGTCGCGCTCGCGCTGGCGCGCCTCCAGGCGGGCGCGGGCGGCGATCTCCGCCTTCTTCAGCCGGAAGGAGAGCTCCTGCTCCAGCACCGAACGGCCCACCAGGTCCGCGACCTGGAACGACTCCGCCCGCTGCACGGTGTTGGCGTCGCTCCAGTCCACCACCGCGACGATGGACCGGACCCGGGCCTGGTCCTCGGCGGCGGCGGCCAGAACGGCCAGCCCCGCCTCGGTGGTGGCGTCCACCACGGCCACCGTGGCCTCCTCGCCCCGCTCGGGCGGAAGGAGCTGGAGGCCCGCGTCCTCGGCGGCGCGCGCGGCGACAGCGTGGATGGTGGCGCCGGGGGGGAGGACCACGACGCCGGTCTTGGTGGTGGCCGGAGTTGCCAAACCGGGGCTCAGGGGCGGTTTCGCCGCGCAGTCTACACGCGGCGGGCCTCCTGACCTCAATCTGGTGTCCGGCAAGTAACAGACTTTTCAGCAGATCCCTTGATCACGAGCTTCTGATCGGGAGTGCCCGCCTCGACCTTCTTTAGCGGCCGTGGTTCCAGTGCCCGAAGCGACCGTGCCCACCGTGGCCGTGCCCGCCGAACGACACCCACACCCACTGCTGGGCGGACTCGTAGTGAGCCGGCACCAACCGCTGGTCGTAGTGGGCAGGCACGCACACATTCGCCGCCTGGCGCCACCAGCCGCGCTGGCGCTCGCGGAGGGAGCACTGCTCGGGGACCCAGACCTGCTGGTACTGGGCCTGGACGAAGCGCTGGGTGGTGCGCAGCTCGTAGCGGCCGGTGCGGTCGCCCTGCCGGTCGGTGGGGCAGGGCTCGCCCACGGCGATGCCGGCCTGCGGCTGCGCGTACGTCGGCTGGGCGTACTGGCTGTAGGCCTGCGACTGGTACCCGTCCGCGAGCGCGGCCATCGGGGCCATGGAGAGGGTGAGCGCCGCGCCGACCATCGTCTTCTTGAAGCTCATGTGTGTTGCCTCCTGCCGTTCTTCGACGCGGAGGCCGCGCAGGCATTCTAAGGTGCCCGGCCCATGATCGGCCTCGTCGTCACCGACATGGACAACACCCTGTACTCCTGGACGTTCTACATCGTGCCCGCGGTGGAGGCGATGGTGGAGGCTGTCTGCCGGGCGACCGCCTTCCCCCGCATCAAGGTCATCCAGTCGCTGAAGGCGGTCTACGAGAAGTACGAGTCCAACGAGTACCCGTACGTCCTCCAGGAGTCGTCGATCTTCGCCGAGTTCCCCGAGTTCGGCAGCTTCGACAAGCTCGTCATCCAGCCGGCCAAGGCCGCCTTCTCCGAGGCGCGCCGCAAGTACCTCAAGCCGTACCCGCGCGTGCTGGAGACGCTGAAGGAACTGAAGAAGCGGACCGTGCAGGTCGTGGCGCTCACGGACGCGCCCCGCAACCCCGCCGAGCAAAGGTCCAAGCTCCTGGGCGTCGACGAGCACCTCGCCGCCCTCTACACGCTGCCCGGCTTCCAGTTCCCGGAGCTGAAGGGCGAGCGGCTGATCGCCGAGAGCATCGTCAAGCGGGACGAGCGCGGCGAGTACAAGGCCAAGTGCGAGGTGGTGGAGCTCCCGCGCGACCATGAGAAGCCCGACCCACGGGGGCTCTTGCAGATCTGCGCGAGGTACGGCGTGGACCCCAGGGACACTCTGGTGGTGGGCGACTCGCTGAAGAAGGACGTCGCGGTGGCGAGGGCGGTGGGCGCGGTGGACTGCTGGGCCGAGTACGGGACCTACAACCCGCCGGAGTACCTGGAGCGGCTGAACGTGGTCTCGGCCAACTCGGTCACCCGGCGCCACGCGGCGTCGGTGCTGGACCGGGACTCGGACCAGCCGACCTCGAGCGCCACCCACGCGCTCTCCAACTTCGGGCAGATCCTCTCCATCCTCGACGGGCGGCGATGAGCTGAGTGGACCTCCGAGCGCTCAAGGCCGCCCTCGCCGACGCCGCCGCGGCGCTCCCCGCGAAGGACGCGCTGCGCGACCCCGAGACGGGGAAGCTGCGCGAACGCCTCTCGGACCGCCTCCACCGCGACCTCCTCCCGCGCCTGGCGGCGGAGGCGCCCATCCTGCTCGTCGCCATCGCCGGGCCCAACAACGTGGGCAAGTCGTCGCTCTTCAACGCGCTGGTCCGTTCGCCGCTCTCGCCGGCGCGCGCCGAGGGCGGCCTCACCAAGCAGTGCCTGGCCGCGGCCCACCCGTCCCTGTGGCAGGGCGAGCTACGCGCGTTCGTGGAGCGGCGGTACGAGGTGGTGCCGCTGCCTCCCGGGGAGGCGCCGCCGGTGGACCAGCCCGGCCCGCCCGGCCGCCTCCACCTGGCGCTGTTGCCTCAGGTCCCGCCGGGCCTCTTGCTGATGGACACGCCGGACTTCGACAGCGTGTACCACCGCAACCGGCAGGCGTCGGAGGCGCTGCTGGTGACGGTGGACGTGGTGGCGTTCGTCGTCTCCCGGCACACGTACCAGAACGCCGCCCTGGTGCAGTTCCTCAAGGAGGCGGTGGGCCGCGGGCGCCCCTACCTCCTGGTCTACAACGAGGCGCCCCGCGCCGAGGTGGCGGACGAGCACCTCCGCAAGCTCGCCTCCGACGTAGGCCAGGCGCCGCTGGCGCGCTTCTTCGCGCCGCACCAGCCGCAGGTGGAGATTGGCCGGGCGCTGCTCGCCACCGAGCCGCTGGACGGAGGGCCGCCGCTGCCTTCGCTGCTGTCGGACCCGGAGGACGCCTCGCGGCTGAAGGCGCGGGCGCTGTCGGCCTCGCTGCAGGACGCGGCGGCGGAGCTGTCGGAGGTGGCGGAGGCGGTCCGGTCGGACGCCCTGGAGCCGGGGCGGCTGCGGGCGCGGCTCCGCCACGAGCTGGACATGGTGGGGCAGCGGGCCGCGCTCAAGGGCGTCCCGGCGGACGTGCTGGTGACGGCCTTCCGGGACGAGCTGGACGCGCGGTCCGCGGTCCATCGCTTCATCCGGCTCCCGTTCCGCGCGCTGGCGACCGCGCTGGGCTTCGTGGGCCGGAAGGTGCGGGACGCGCTCGCGGGCACGCCTCCCCAGCTGGAGGACGTGTGGGAGCAGTCCGAGCGCGCGCTGCGGGACGGCGTCCGTGAGGTGGCGGAGGCGCTCTCCCTGGAGGTGCCCGCCTTCCGGGGTGACGAGGCCACCCGCGCGCTCCTGGAGCGCTCGCTGGGCCCGGCGCTGTTCGAGGCGCTGGACCAGCAGGCGCTGGGCATCGCCGAAGTGCGCGAGCAGCGCGAGGACCGCACCCGGCTGTACGAGTTCTGCCGCTCGCTGGTGAAGGCGGAGCTGGACCAGGGAAAGGACCAGGAGGCGGCGCTGCAGGCGCTGGCCACGCTGGTGTACTCGCTGCCGGCGGGCGCGGCGGCGGTGGTGACGGTGGCCACCGGCGGACTGGGGCATGACGCGGCGGTGTGGGCGGGGACGGTGCTCTCCGCGCCGCTCCTGGAGAAGTTCGTCGACTTGCTGGGGACCACGGTGCGGCAGCGGGTGTCGCAGACCTGGGCGGAGTCGCACGGGCGGACGCTGGCCCTGGCCCTGGAGCGCCGGTTTTTCCCGGAGCTGCTCTCGGCGCTGGACCTTCAGGTTTCCTCCGCGCAGGCTACGGCGGCTTCGCTGCGCGAGGTCTCCGGGAGGCTGGAGGCGGCGGTGCGCGGGGCGGGAGGGGGACGATGACGGCGGGCTTGCCGGACCCGGCCGAAGTGCAATCGCTGGTGCAGCGGTCGCTGGGACTGCCCTGGCTGGAACCGGAGCGCGGGCGACTGTTGAGGCTGAGCCAGGACTACGCGCGCAGCATGGAGCGGCCGGAGGCGGCGCTGGTGCTGGCGGTGGTGGGCGCCACCGGCGCGGGCAAGTCCACGCTGGTGAACGCGCTCGCCGGGGAGTCGGTGGCCCAGGAGGGGATGGACCGGCCCACCTCGCGCCAGGCGGTGGTCTACGCGCCCCAGGACGCGGTGCTGGAGGGGTTCGACCCCGAGGCCGGCAAGGTGGTGCGGTACCCGCCGAAGCCGTCGGCGCCCGCGTCCGGGCAGGTGTTCATCGACACGCCGGACACCAACAGCATCCAGCCCGAGCACCGCGAGCTGGCGCGCTCGCTGCTGGAGCGGGCCGACGTGGCGGTGGCGGTGATGCACCGGGGGTCGGTGGCGGAGGCGGCGCAGTTGGACTTCCTGCGGGAGTTCGCCCGCCGGCGGCGGCTGATCTTCGTGGTGAACTTCGCGGACCAGCTGGGCCAGGCCGCGCGGGACGAGCTGAAGCAGCAGGCGCGCGACCTGACCGACAAGCACCTGGGCGTGCCGGGCGCGGAGGTGGCGGTGTTCGCGGTGAGCGCGCTGCAGGCCAAGAGCGGGGTGGACGTCTCGGGCGAGTGGGGCGCGTTCGTCCAGGCGGTGCGCGACTTCTCCTCGCGCGCGTCGGTGGAGAAGGTGCGGCGGAGCAACGCGGCCGCCATCCTGGCGGAGCTGCAGGAGGTGGTGGAGGAGGCGGACATCCGCGCCGACGCGGCGGTGCTGGAGCTGCGGAACAAGCTGGAGAAGGGGATGCAGACCGCCAGCGAGGGGCTGCGCCAGAACTTCGCGGCCCGGATGGAGGCGGCCGGCGTCTACCTGTCGTCGGAGATCCGCCGGCACGCGGCCGGGCGTTTCTGGGGGCCCTCGTCCTGGTGGCTCCGGCTGTCGGCGCTCTCCGCGGGAGGGATGACGGCGGCGGCGCTGGTGGCGCGGCGGAGCCTGCCCGCGGGGCTGGTGGTGGGGGCGGCGTCCGCTGTAGCGGACAAGGTCCAGGGGGCGGCGCGGGCGCGGGCGGCGGAAGGTTGGGTGGTGCGGACGGACGACGACGGGACGGTCGCCTCGCACGCGCGCGCGGCGGTGGGTGGGGTGCGGGCGGCGGCCAACCTCCTGGGCATCACGGCGGAGCAGGCGGGGGTGCCGGACGTGGAGACCATCCTCTCCGCGCTGCTGGAGGTGCGGGCCAACGCCTGGCGCCACATCGAGGGCCAGGCGGTGGGGCTCACCGTGGCGCGGTGGTGGGCGTGGGCGAAGTGGCTGCTGGTGCCCCTGTTGAACCTGCCCCTGCTGGTGCTCCTGGGGCACGTGGCGTTCAAGGTGGTCCAGGCGTACCTGTTCGGGCCGCTGCTCCCGTCGGAGTACTTCGTCAACGTGCTCGCGCTGGGGCTGGTGGTGTCCGCTTCCGGGGCCATCCTCGGGTCGGTCACGCTCGCCGGCGCCACCGCGGCGGTGCGCAGGGCGGGGCGGGAGCACTTCGAGAAGGGGCTGGACCAGCTCGCGCACGACGCCCTGGAGCAGGTGGGGGCGCCGCTGGAGCTCGCGCGGGACGCGGCGGCGAAGCTGGCGGAGATCGAGCTGCCCTGATCTACTACTACGCGCAGTCTACAAGGGTGCCCCGGGCGGACGGACACCGAGGTAGCGTTGGGTCGGGGCGAGCGCCGCAGCCGAACCGCCGCCCGCGCCCAGCGCCTGCGGCCAGGCGCCGGCCATGGCCAGTTGACCCTCAGCCGCGGTGCCGTTCCGCTTCGCGGTAGAGCTGCGTCAGGGAGTAGTCCAGCAAGGATTGGTTGGTGCGCATGTACCGCCAAGCCCTGACGAACGGCAGCCAGGCGCGGTTGCCCACTCGCACCTGCGACTCCTCAAGTTTCTTTCGAGGGACCCACTCTCCGCCCAGGTTCCGCACCAGCACCTCACCCAGGTACGCGCCGATGGGAGGGACCAGGGACTCGTCGATGTTCTTCCGGTCGAAGGTGGAGGGCCAGGTCTCGCGCCAGAACGTAAAGTCGAGGTCGGTGAGCGAACCAGGCGTCTCGTCGAAGAGGTCGGGCACCTTCTTGTGGAGGAGAGCGACGAGGTGCTCGGCGACGTAGCCGATTCGGTCGAGCGCGGCCTCGCGGTCAGTCACGTCCGAGGGCGGCGCGGCGTCAGCGGGGAGCCACTCCTCCGGCTCGGGAGGCCGGTAGGAGTTGAATTCGGCGATTTTCGTCTGGCGTTGGGAGATATGCCGGGAGTCCACGATGCGCCAGAGCAACGGGGCAACGTCCGGGTGGAAGAGGGGCTCGACCGGGACGAGCTTGGCGCTGCGCTCGCGAAGCATGTGCAGTGCGGAGTCGTAGTCCAGGTCCGGGCGGAGGTGGACGAAGGCCCGCGCCTGGGCCTCTCGGCCCTCGTCGCTGGCGAGCTCCGCGACGATGGGCCAGGTAACGATGAGGACAGCGCTGTGAGGGAGCTCCTCCACCCGGTGGGCAGGGGTGGAGAGCACGCGCTGGCGGCCCACGTCTTCCACCAGCTTGGGCCCGAGGACGGTGAGCCAGGGCAAGTCGTAAACCCTGTCGAATCCGTCTCGGAGCCAGGTCCCCTGGTCGCGGCCGTATGAAATGGCGTCGGAGAGCCCGAACTCTGCCCCGCTCATGGCCTGGGCTTCCTTGACTGGATAGCGGGATGCCCACGAGCGGACCAACTCGACGAGGTTCCGGCTGGGTTCTTCCCCCGCGAAGAAGGACAGGGGCTTCACTCTAACCACGACGTGCAATCTGGTACCTGGCCCCAGCCAGAGGGCCATGTCCAACGCCGGGGCCTTCGTGCG
>DATBSS010000620.1:0-2302 GCA_036559665.1 Myxococcaceae bacterium | reverse complement strand
CCAGCGCCACCACCTTCGAAACGTCCGTCCCCAGGATGCGGGACAGGCTGCGCGACGCCGCCTGGCGCACCGTGGCATCGGCGTCCTGCAGCAGCGCCGTCAACGCGTCCCTCGCCCGCGTGCCGCCCGCCGCGCCCAGCGCCAGCGCTCCCAGCGCGCGCACCTTGGGGTCCTGGTCCCGCCCCGCCTCCTCGCCCAGCGCCTGCGCCTCCTCACCGTCCAGCCCCAGCGCCAGCAGCGAAGCCCTCCGCCGCACGGTCCGGTCCGGGTCCTTCATGGCCGCGGAGAGGTGGGGCGCCGCCTGGGCCGGGTCCAGGCGCAACAGCGTTCGGAGCGCCGAGATGCGCACGTCCGCGCTCGTCGAGCGCAGGTGCGGCGACACCACCCCGGCGCCCTCGGGCCCCGAGACGGGCGCGAAGGCCTCCAGCATCGAGACCAGCACCCGCGGCTCCTGCTCGGCGTTGAGCGCGGATGCGAGCGCGGGCGCGGCGGCGGGCGTGGCCAGCGAGCGGAGGCGCTCCGCGGCGCGGATGCGGGCGCCCGGCTCCGGCGCGGAGAGCTCGCGAACGGAGAACCCGAACAGGGTCTCTTCCACCAGCGGCACCCGTGCGAGCTCGTAGAGCTCTTCGGCAGACACGTCCAGGCGTCCCTCCGCGCGGAAGCGCTCCGCGTGGCGGGTCATCGATTTCCCGGCCGCGCGCACGGCCACCAGCGCCGGAGCCTGGGCGACGACCTCGCGCCCACCCGGCGCTGGCGCCAACATCGATCCCTGGGCGGCTGCCTCGCGCAGGCCAAGCGCCAACCCGGGCACCACCTGACCCGGCACCTCCCGCAGGCCCAACGCCTCGCCGCGGAGCTCGGCGATGAAGGAGGCCAGGTCGAACTCCGGCTCGCCGGCCACCTCCTCACCGGTGGCGTGCAGCCGCGAGGCGTCGATCAGCTTGCCGATCAGCTCCTTCCGTTCGCGGCGGAGGGCCTCGTTCAGGCGCACCTGCTCCTCGCGGTCCAGGGCGGAACGGGCGACCGTCACCTCCAGCTCGGCGACCTGGGCGCGCAGGGAGATCTCCCGCTGCGCCGCCGCCGACAGCTCGCGCCGGAGCCGCTCCGATTCGTCGCGGCCCTGCTGGAGGTCGGTGCACAGCTGCTGCGACCGGGCCTCGAAGTAGATGATCTTCTCCAGCGCGCTCTTGAGGAGCGCCTCGGGCCGCTCGTCGCTCAAGTCCGCTACGCCCCTCCGAAAGCGAGCGGCAGGGTACAGCCCTGTCGCACGATGTCTCGTTTTCGCCCGCGCGCACTCTACGTCTCAGGCGAGGCCCCGTAAACCCTCTAATTTATTGGGGATTTATAACCTGAACACCAGTGCAGCACCGCGCGCGCCAGGGCCGGTAAATCGGCCCCGGGCGCATCACAGCTTGGGGGCTTCGACCGGCGGGGGCGGGAGCGGCTTGCGGCCGATGAGGGCCTTGAGGCTATCGCGGCACGCGGCGTCGTCCGGGTCCAGCTCCAGGCAGGTGCGGAACGCCTCGTCGGCCTCGTGGTACCGGTGGGCGCGCCCCAGCGCCACGCCGAGCGCCAGCCAGTACCCGGGCCGCTCCGGCCCCATGGTGACGCACTGGACGAGCTGCTTGATGGCCTCGTCCACCTTCCCGTCGTTCAGCCTCAGCACGGCGTCGAAGTGGACCGGGTCGGACAGCTCCGGGTGCGCGCCCATCAGGCGGACGATCTGCTCCTTCGCCTTCGCGTTGTTCCGCCAGAGGTAGTAGTCGAGCGCCAGGTTGTAGCGGGCCTGGACGGAGTCGGGGGAGATCTCCAGCGCGCGCTTGAAGCGCTTCTCCGCCTCCTCGAAGCGGCGCTCCTCCATCGCCAGCACGCCGAGGTCGTTGTGGGCCTCCCACAGCTTCTCGTCCAGCGCCAGCGCCCGGAGGAAGGTGTCGCGCGCGGCGGGCTTCTGGTCGGACCGCAGTTGGACGATGGCCAGGTGGAGCAGCGCGTCCGCGTACTGCGGCGAATAGTCCAGCGCCTGCATGCAGTGCTGCCGCGCCGCCTCGAGATCTCCGTCGTGGAGGAGCGCGGCGCACTCCTCGTTGTGGTGGACCGCTTCCGGGTCGGGCGACGGGATCCGCTTCGCGCAGCCCGCGGCGAGCGCGGCCAGGACCGCCCCGGCAACGGCCGCGCGAAGCACTACGAACGCACCAGCGGCTTGTACTTGATCCGGTGCGGCTGCAGCGCCTCCGCCCCCAGCCGCTTCTTCTTGTCCGCCTCGTAGTCCTCGAAGTTCCCCTCGAAGAAGAACACCTTGCTG
>DATBSS010000619.1:0-18891 GCA_036559665.1 Myxococcaceae bacterium | reverse complement strand
ACGACGCCGGGTACTTCTTCTTCTGCGGCCGCGGCGACGACATGCTCAAGGTGGGCGGGAAGTGGCTGTCGCCGGTGGAGGTCGAGAACGCGCTCCTCCAGCACCCGGCGGTGCGCGAGGCGGCGGTGATCGGCTTCAAGGACGCGGACGGGCTGGAGAAGCCGAAGGCCTTCGTGGTGCTGAACGACGGCCACGCGCCGGACGAGGCGCTCCAGGAGGCGCTCAAGGCGCACGTGCGGAGCGCGCTCGCGCCGTACAAGGCGCCCCGGGTGGTGCAGTTCGTGGACGGTCTCCCCAAGAGCGACCGCGGGAAGGTGCTGAAGTCGGCGCTGCGGGGGTGATGCCCGAGATTTCCAGCGCCGAGCGCCGGTTCAACCAGGTGCTGCGGCTCTTCCTTTCCCGACACGACAGTCCGGTCGAGTTCCGTGCGTGGCCAGGGCCGACGAGGATTGCAATCGTCTGCGTCAAGGAATCGCTCACCAGGCAATGGGACCACGAGGGTTGGATCCCGCGTGGCGTGCTCCTCGTCACGTTCCGGTCCATTCAGCCGCTCGGGGGGCTCCAGCCGGCCCTCGCGGCCATGGCCGCGCTCACGAAGAGAGTGGTCTTCATTGGCGATCTGGACCCGGTCGACCTGGCCACCTTCGTGATGTTGAAGTCGGCCGCTCCTCGGGGGCTGAGCGTGAGGTATGGAGGCATGGATGACGAGTGGCTCGCGAAGGAGAAAGCCTCGCGGACCACTCCGGATGCGACGCCGTACGTCAAGATGCCGAGGACCGAACGGCGGCTGTGGCGAGCGCTGATCGACGCCTACCCTGCCCTTGAGCGAACCATTGGTTCCAACTCAATGCAGTTCCTGGAGCGCGGCTTGAAGCTGGAAATCGAAGGCGCCTGCAATCTTGATTGGCATGGCCGGACGATGTGCAGGTACGCGCTGCGGCGGGCTCTTGCCGTCATCTCTCCAGGAACCTGAGGGCGGCGCTACGGACCCATGCGGGTATGGGAGACGCGATGCCACGCCTGCTCGCGCTCATCTCGCTGGTCGCCTCGCTCCCCTCGCGCGCCGGTCCCTCGGCCTCGACGTCCATTCCTGTTCCTGACCGGGTGATGGAGGAGACCCGGCAAATCCTCGACCAGCTGGTCGCGACAGCGACGTGTTGATCGCGACATGGGAGGCGCGCGCCGGCCTGGCGCCGGCAGTCACTGAAAGATGAAGGTGTGGATCTGGCTCTGCGAGCCGCGGTGCTCGGGTCCGTCCGCGTCCTCGGGCGTGGCGCTGAAGTGCCCTCCCTCCGGCTGCCAGATCACGCTCCACCAGCAAGCCGTTCCCCGTGGGATACCGGTGCCGCCGTCCGGGAAGATCCCGTTCAGGGACGCTTGCGTGCCCACGGCCTCGAGGGTGGCGACGTAGGAGTACGCGGTGTAGCTGTGCATGCCGCTCGTCGACCACTGGCACCCGACCTGGAGCGCGGTGTGCCCTCCGTCGGACCCGCTGGTCCAGCTGAACCTGGTCCGTTGAGTGACAGAGGCCCCCTCTGTGGGCTCGAGGAGGGTGACCGGGGCCGGCAGGTCGAAGGGCACATCCTGGGACGGCACCTGGACTTCCCGGTCGTCCCAGCTCCGGCCCGCGGGACCTTCGCTCCGGACGCCGAGCCAGGGATGCGCTCCGGGGATGATCGGGAAGACCACGGACGGCGCGCTCGCCTCGGCGGAGCCGGCCGGGAATGCGCCGAGCTGGAGCATCCCCTCCGGAACCTTGAGCCACCAGCGGAGAGAGAGCTGGCCGGCCTGCAACTCCGGCGCGGCGGTGACGAGGCCGGTCACCATGCCCTCGCTCACCGGCTCCAGCGCCACGGACGCGCCACGGGAGGGAGGGTACCAGGGCGGGATCCACGAACTGTTCGCCTGGATCGTGGCCGAGGTCTCACCGTATCCGAGGTAGTGGGCCGGCGTTCCGGCGTCGTCCACCTCGAACGCGCGCACCGTCAGGGTCAGTGGGTCAATCCCTTCCCAATTCGAGGGGACGGAGAATCCGCCATCCGTCCCGGCGAGCACGGGAGCGATCGGGCCCTGGGAGCCGGCGCCGTAGAGCCTGACGGGCCCACCGGATCCGCCGGTCACCGTGCCCTCCACCGAGTTGACCGAGTAATCGTGCGGGCCGGGGACCAGTACCGTCGGATGGCTCCCGGTCAACCCCTCCACGCCCACGATGGCGTAGTCGGTGTGGGGATTCGGGTGGCTGCCGCTGAAGTCATGGTTGTAGGAGGACGCCGTCAGCGCGTGCAGGCTGAACGTGGCCCCTGGCCGCCGTAAGCCCGTCCCCCAGCCGCAATCATCCGCCTCCACCTGCGCGCTCGCCGGGCGGCGCCCGGACGCGGTGAGGAGGGTGACCGTGAGCGGCGCCGTGCACTCCGGAGGGATGACGGGCCCTGGCGGAGGCCCTCCGGTGCAGGTGGTCATCGCCAGCCCGACCGCGGCGGCGGCGACCATTCGGTGTGAGCGCCGGTTGATCCGGCAATTCTACTCCAGTGCCTGCTTGAGGTTGTCGATCAGGTCCGGCGGGTAGTGGTCGGTTGCCGCGCCCGCGATATCAACCAGGTGCAGAGCGCGATGCGAGTGGCGGCGCTGGGAGGCGGCTTCACGCCTCATCCGGGTATGGTGGCGCGATGCCTCGCCTGCTCGCGCTCTTCCCGCTGGTCGCCTCGCTCCCATCACTCGCCGGTTCCGCGGCCTCGACGTCCGTTCCAGTTCCTGCCCGGGTGATGGAGGAGACCCGGCAAGTCCTCGACCAGTTGGTCTCGGTAGACACCAGCCATGGGCGCGAGACGGACGCGCTGGCGCCGGTGGCGGAGCGATTGCGTGGCGCGGGGTTGAGCGCGCAAGTCATGGAGTCCGGCCCCGGGCGAGGGAACCTGGTGGTGCGGCTGCGCGGCGACGGCAGCAAGCGCCCCCTGTTGCTGCTGACGAACGTGGACGTGGTCCCGGTGGAGGGGCAGCCGTGGACGGTCCCTCCGTTCAAGGTCACCGAGAAGGACGGCTGGCTCTACGGTCGGGGCGTCAACGACAACAAGGGGCACGCCGCCATCTTCACCGCGCTGGTGCTGGAGCTCGCCCGCGAGCGCACCCGCCTGCGCCGCGACGTCATCCTGGCGCTGACGGCCGACGAAGAGACCGGTAGCGCGGCGGGCGCCGCCTGGGTGGTGAAGAACCACCCGGAGCTGGTGGACGCGGATCTCGTCTTGACCGGCGGAGGCGACACGAGGTTGGCCCGCGGCGGCGACAAGGCGGAGCTCGTGGGTCTCGGCGTGGCGGAGAAGACGTTCCAGGACTACCGCATCAGCGTGAAAGGGCCCGGTGGCCACTCCTCGATGCCTTCACCCGCGTCGGACATCGTCCCGCGGCTGGCCCGGGCGCTGGTGAAGGTGGGAGAGGTCCGCTTCGCCGCCCACGCGCTAGCCGCCACGCGCACGCAAGTGGAGCTGGAGGCGAAGGGCGCGGCCCCGGCCGTGGGCGCCGCGATGCGCAAGCTGATCGCCGGGAAGGCGCTCACGCCCGCGGAGGACGAAGTGCTCGCGTCCGATCCGGCGCGCAACGCGCTGCTCCGCACCACCTGCGTGACCACCATGCTGCACGCCTCGCCGCAGGACAACGTGCTTCCCACCAGCGCCACGGCGACGGCCAACTGCCGGGTGATGCCGGACGAGACGACCGCCGGCGTGCGCGAGCGCCTGGCCGCGGCCATTGGAGACCCCGCGGTGACGGTGGAGCTCCTGGGCGACTTCTCGAGCGCGCCTGCGATGGAGCTCGACGGCGCCTTCGAGAAGCTGTACCGCGACGTCGCCGCCCGCCATTTCCCCGGCGCGGTGGTGTTCCCCACGCTGCTGGCAGGCGCGAGCGACGCGCGCTTCTTCCGGCTCAAGGGAATCCGCGCCTACAACGTGGTCGATACCCCATTCACCGAGGAGGAGTCGTCCAGCAACCACGTGGCCCACGGCCCGGACGAGCGCCGGCCCGTCCGCTGGCTGGCCCCCACCGTGGCCTTCCTCAGAGACCTGACCCGCTCCCTGGCGATGTGAGCCACGCCTTCAGCGCACCGGCGGCTTGCGCGCCGGCACCACCGCCACGGGCGCCGCCTCCTCCGGCAGCACCGCGGTGACTTCGATCTCCACCTTGGCGCCCTTCTCCAGCAGTGAGGACACCTCCACCAGCGTCATCGCCGGGTAGTGATGCCCCACGCGCCGCTTCCACGCCTGGCCCACCGGCTTGAGCGCCGCCAGGTATTCCTTCTTGTCGCTCACGTAGATGGTGACGCGCGCCAGGTCCTCCGGGCGGCCGCCCGCCTGGCGCACCACCGCCACCGCGTTGGCCAGCGCCTGGTCGAACTGCGCCGCGAACGTCTTCCCCAGCTTCGGCTTCGAGGAGGTGGGGTCCCAGCCGATCTGCCCGGCCACGAAGACCATCCGCCCCTTCGCCACCACGCCGTTGGAATACCCTCTCGGCCGCGCCCACCCCAGCGGCTGGACCAGCTCCTGGTGCCTCGGGCTCACGCGAGCTCCCCTCCGTCGATGACGTACGTCGCGCCGGTGATTGCCGCCGCCTGTTCGGAGGCGAGGAAGAAGCACACCTCCGCCACCTCCTCCGACCGCACGAAGCGGCCGATGGGGTGCATGCCGGAGAGCGCCTGCCGCGCCTCCTCCTCGGTGCGCCCGGTCAGCTTCTGGATGCGCTCCGCGGCGCGCGCCACCATGGGCGTGTCCACCCAGCCCGGGCACACCGCGTTCACGGTCACCCCGCTCTGGGCCAACTCCAGCGCCAGCGACTTCGTCAGCCCCACCAGCGCGTGCTTGGACGCCGAGTACACCGAGGTGTACCGGAAGCCCCGCAGCCCCGCGGTGGAGGCCATGTTGATGATCCGTCCGGACTTCCGCGCCACCATCCCGGGCACCAGCTCCTGGCAGAGCACGAACGGCGCGCGCAGGTTGATCGCCATCGTCTGGTCGAAGTCCGCCATCGACGTCTTCACCAGCGGCGCCGAGGGGGCGATCCCCGCGTTGTTCACCAGCACCGCCGGGGCGCCCTCCGCCAGGATGGTCTTGCAGGCGGCGCGCAGGGCGGCCTCGTCCGCGCCGTCGGCCACCACCGGGCGGACGCGGTCCGGCACCTCGGCGCGGAGCGATTCGAGGTCCGCCGCCGAGCGGGCCAGTGCCCACACCGGGTATCCCTGGCGGGCGAAGCGGAGCGCCACCGCGCGCCCGATGCCCCGGCTGGCGCCGGTGACCACCACGTGGGGCAGGGAGGTTCCCATCGGGCGGCGGAGCATAGCCGCCCGGGCCAGCCCGCGCCGTCCGTCCCGAGCTTCTCCTGCTCAACATTCCCATGGGCACCCGCGCCTCGGGGTGGCTACCTTCGGCGCTGTGCGGGAACGCCTCCGGATGTTCGGCGTGGTGGTTGCGCTCGCCGCCATCTACTTCGCCGCCGCGCGCCTGGGCCTCACCGTCGCCACCGTAGGGCGGAGCGTCACCCTGATCTGGCCCCCCACGGGGATCGCGCTGGCGGGCCTGTTCCTCCTCGGGCGCCGGCACTGGCCGGGCGTCGCGCTCGGCGCCTTCCTGGTCAACGCGCTGACGCCCGGCGTCCCGGTTCTGTCGGCGCTGGGGATGGCCGCCGGCAACACGCTCGAAGCGCTGGCCGGCGCCTCGGCGCTTCATTGGATCGGGGTGGAGCAGCCGCTGGGGCGCATGCGCGACGTCCTGGGGCTGGTGGGCGTTGCGGTGGTGAGCCCCCTGCTCGCCGCCATCATCGGCGTGGCCAGCCTCTGGCTTGGCGGGGAGGTGGCGGCGTCCGAGGTGGCCGTCGCCTGGGCCCAGTGGTGGACCGGGGACATGCTGGGAGACCTGATCGTCGCCCCGGCGCTGCTCACCTGGAGCAGCCGGGCCGCCCTGAAGACGGTCCTCCCCAGGGCGGTGGAGGCGCTGGCGAGCCTGACGGTGACGGTGGGCGTGACGGCGATCACCTTCAGCGGCGCGAGCTGGCTGCAGCAGCTCCTCTCGCCACTCCCCTACCTGGTGTTCCCCGGCCTGCTGTGGATGACGCTCCGCTTCGGGCCGCGCGGCGGCTCGGCGGCGTCGCTGGCGATCTCGGTGCCGGCCATCGTATGGACGATCGCCGGGCGCGGGCCGCTGCTGGGGGCCACGCTCGGCGCCAGCCTGGTGCAGCTGGACTTGTTCCTGGTGCTGACGGCGTTGATCGCGCTGTTCGTGGGAGCGCTCGTCGCCGAACGCGAGCGGGCGCTCGCCCTCCGCGAGGAGTTCATCGCCCTCGCGTCGCACGAGCTGCGGACCCCGCTCACGCCGCTCAAGCTCCAGCTCCAGTTGCTCCGCCGTACCGCCGGCGACCCGGAGCAGCGGCGCCGCCTGGAGCAGGTGGACCGCCAGGTCGAACGGCTCGTCCGGCTGGTGGAGGAGCTGCTGGACTCGTCCCGGATGGCGTCCGGGAACTGGTCGCTCCGGCGCGAGCGCGTCGACCTGGGCGCGCTCGCGCAGGACGTGGTGGCCGGCATGGAGACCGAGCTGTCAGCGGCCGGTTGCCGCGTCGGCGTCCGCGTCTCCGGGCCGGTGGGCGGCGAGTGGGACCCCACCCGGCTCCAGCAGGTGGTGACGAACCTGGTCACCAACGCGATGAAGTTCGGCGCCGGCAAGCCGATCACCGTCTCGGTCCGCGGGGAGGGTGACCAGGCGGAGCTGCAGGTGACCGACGAGGGCGTGGGCGTCCCTCGCCGCGAGCAGCAGCGCATCTTCGAGCCCTTCGAGCGGTCCCGCCAGGCCCGCGACATCGCCGGCCTCGGGCTGGGGCTGTACGTGGTGCGGACGGTCGTGGAGGCGCACGGTGGGCGCGTGACCGTCCGCAGCCAGCCGGGTCACGGGGCGACCTTCACCGTCCGGCTGCCGCGCTCCCCGCCGGCGCTGGACGGCGCCCCCCCGGGTTGAGCGGTTGGATGGCCCGCTGGGGGAGCCGTCTGGTACAAGCCGCGGGCCGTCTCACGACCTCATCCCAGGACCCTCAATGCCGCGCGCCGCCGTCACCGACCTCTACCGCATCGACGACCTGCTCTCCCCCGAGGAGAAGGCCGCGCGCGACCTGGTCGCGGGCTTCATCGACCGCGAGTACCTCCCCATCGTCGGCAAGCACTTCCGCAACGGCACCTTCCCGATGGAGGTGGTGCCCACGCTGGCCGAGCTGGGCGTGTTCGGCGCCAACCTGCACGGCTACGGCTGCGCGGGGATGAACAACGTCTCCTACGGGCTGATCCTCCAGGAGCTGGAGCGCGGCGACTCCGGGCTGCGCTCCTTCGCCTCGGTGCAGAGCTCGCTGGTGATGTACCCCATCCACGCCTTCGGCAGCGACGAGCAGAAGGAGCGCTTCCTCCCCGCGATGGCGAAGGGGAAGCTCATCGGCTGCTTCGGCCTCACCGAGCCCGACTTCGGCTCCAACCCCGGCGGGATGCGCACCCGCGCCCGCAAGGACGGCGACGGCTACGTCCTCAACGGCAGCAAGATGTGGATCACCAACGGCTCCATCGCCGACGTGGCGCTGGTCTGGGCCAAGGTGGATGACGGTGGCCCGGAGTCCATCCGCGGCTTCCTGGTGGAGAAGGGGACGCCGGGCTACTCCGCCAAGGAGATCCACGGGAAGTTCTCGCTGCGCGCCTCGTACACCTCCGAGCTGGCGCTGCAGGACGCCCGCGTGCCGGCGCGCAACATGCTCCCGAACGTGCAGGGCCTGAAGGGCCCGCTCTCCTGCCTGAACAACGCGCGCTTCGGGATCGCCTTCGCCGTCACCGGCGCCGCCATCGCCTGCTTCGAGGGCGCCCGCGAGTACGCCCTCTCCCGCATCCAGTTCGACAAGCCGATCGCCGCCTACCAGCTCACCCAGGAGAAGCTGGCCGACATGCTCCAGGAGATCGTCAAGGCGCAGCTCCTCTCACTGCGGCTGGGGCGGCTCAAGGACGACGGCAAGGTGACCCCGGAGATGGTCTCCCTGGCGAAGCGGAACAACGTGAAGTCGGCGCTCGACATCGCCCGGTCCGCGCGCGGCATCTACGGCGCCAACGGCATCACCGACGAGTACCCGCCGGTGCGGCACATGCTCAATCTGGAGTCGGTGTTCACCTACGAGGGCACCCACGAGGTGCACACCCTCGTCCTCGGCAAGGCGATCACCGGCATCGACGCCTTCACCCGCTAGGGGCATCCATGGCCTTCACCTACCGGTTCCCGGTCCGCTTCGAGGACGTGGATTACGCGCGGATCGTCTACTACCCGCGCCTGTTCCAGTACTGCCACTGGACGTTCGAGGCGTTCTTCCCGGCCGAGGCGGGGCTCAGCTACGCGCAGTTGCTGGAGAAGCGGAAGATCGGCTTCCCCACCGTCCACGCGCGCGCGGACTTCCTCTCACCCCTGCGCTTCGGCGACGAGTGCCGGGCGGTGCTCCAGACCGCGCGGCTGGGGAGCAAGTCCGTCACCAACGTGTACCGGCTCCACGCGGGCGAATCGAAGACGGCCAGCGCCGAGCTGGAGATCGTCACCGTGGCGATCAACATGGACAGCTTCCAGGCGGTGGAGCTGCCGGAGGACCTGAGCGCCGTCTTCCTCAAGCACCTGGTGAAGGATCGCTAGGCGGAGCATCCCCGGCTTCGCCGCCGCCTTCCCCGTCGCCGCGCTCCGCGTCGCCCGCGCCGTCCGGCGCCTCGGGCGGCATCGCCGCTTCCGCTTCCTGCCGCTGCTTCAGCTCGTCGTCGGTGAGGAAGCCCACCGCCGCCCCTTCCTTGTTGAAGAAGCGCACCGCGCGGGCGGAGAGCGCCATCAGCTGGTCCGCCGCGGCGGTGGGCACCAGGGCGTGCTCGATCTGCCCGGGGTCCGGCCGCTCCACCACCGCCAGCTCGCCCTTCTCCAGCTTCTCGCGCTGCGCGGCCGCCAGCTCCAGGCGCCGCAGCCGGCCCTTGCGGGTGACGAAATGGAAGGTCTGGTCGCCCGGCTCCAGCGCCACCTGCGCGCCGGCCACCAGGTCGCGGATCTTCCGGTCCAGCTCCAGTTGCTGCTTGGAGATCAGCCGCTGGTGCTCGCGGGAGCCCGGCAGCGGGGGCAGCTTCGGGATGCGGCTCTCCGGACGCACCTCACGTGCCTCTCGCGCCTCGCGCGGCGCGTGGGCCTCGGATCGGCGCGGCCGCTCGGGGGCCGCGGGACGGGCCCGGTTCGTCTCCTCGGTCTTCTGGCGAGCGTCGGCCTGTTTCGCCTGCTCGGACGAGACCAACCCTGCCTTGAGCAGCTTGTCCCGGAGGTTCTGCATGACGATCCGTTTTCTACTCCAAAGCGCGAGCCCGGATCACGCTCGTGCCCAAAGGTTGACACTTCGCTCCCACACCCTCGCGGCCTGGCACCGGAATCGCAACCGCCCGCCTGGCGTTGTGCTTGCCGCCCTGGAGGGGCGCACATAACTTGCCCGACCCGGTGAGCCATCCCCCGCAGAGAACGCCGCTCCCGGCGGTCCGCGCCTGCCTGCTGGCGGCGCTGGGCGCCCTCGCCGCCGTCTCGTCGTGGAGCTGCAACCGCGACTCCGCCGACCGCGCCGCCAAGAAGCGCATCTTCTCCCCGGAGGACCCGCCGCGGGTGGTGGCCTCCGCCAAGGAGAAGCTGGCGGCGGGAACCCTGGGCTCGGACCCGGCGCTCGCGCGGCGCGTGCTGCGGATGGACGCCGCCGAGACCACCGAGCGGATCGGCGCGCACCGCTACCAGGCCACCGTGAAGTTCGAGTGGGGCACCCGCGGCGGCCAGTTGGATCTGACGGAGAACCGGACGCTCCAGGCGGGCCCGGGCGGCGTCAGCGGCGACTTCCACGCGGTGGTGACCAACGGCCACGACCAGGGGCTCGACATCATCCGGGTCCACGGCGACGTGTTCGCGCGCGGCAAGTACGGCAAGTACCGCCAGCGCCTGCGCGACCGCGGGATGGCCGAGCGCGGCCGCGAGGAGGTGTTCGGCGCGCTCCGCGACTTCGACACGCTCTTCCTGGGGCGGCTGAAGCTGGAACCGTACGGGGAGGTCTCCAGCGAGGGGCGGAACGCGCAGCGCTACCGGGTGACGCTGGGCCCGGCGGTCCAGCCCGTCTCGGGCGGCGCCGCGCTGCCGCCGCTCCTCGAGCCGAAGGGCGGCACGGACGCGGCCACGCTCAACCGCCGCCGCTTCGCCGACAAGCGCGAGCCGCAGGAGATCTCCGGGGAGCTCTGGGTGGACGAAGAGACCTCCGTGGTGCTGCACGCCAAGCTGGAGGGACGCATCAAGGTCCCCGCCGAGGGCGAGCAAGGCAAGGAGGCCTTCGTCCGCCTCACCCTGGACGGCGGCCTCGGCGACATCGGCCAGGACCCGGGCCTGCGCGCCCCCGAGGAGTTCCTCCCCGACGAGGACAAGCCGCCCGGCATCGCGGACGCCCTGGACCGGTTCGGGGTGGCCCGGGCGGGCGTCACCGACGCTGGCGCCTCTTCCGCCGCGGCCACGTCCAAGCCGCCGGAAGAGCCAGAAGACGAGTCGCCGTAGGGGGTTGCTACAGGTCGGTCGCAACCTGTCGGTCGAAAAATTGACCCTCCGGGGTCGCTCTCTAGAATTGCGGAAGATTGCGGCTGGGCCGCGTCGCACATGAGCAGGCGTTCAGATGCCTGCCGAGGGGTGGATCGAGCATGGAGCCCAAGGGCGGAAGCAGCGCAGTCGTGACGGCGGAGGCGGTGAGGGAGGCGCTGGCGCGGCGGCCGAACCTGAGCGCGACGGAGGAGAACGTCGTCCGGATGCGTCACGGCGCACGGGTCGAGGACCCCAAGGCGCCCCTGCCCCAGAAGCACGGCGGCCGGGAAGACCTCCAGGACGAGCTGCTGCTGCTGGAGATGACTCTATTGAAGGCCTACCGGCGCCAGCGCGCCACCGCGACCACCGCCTCCAACCGGGTGGTGGCCGCCCCCGCGGCGCCGGGCGTGGACGTGAAGGCGAAGGACAAGATCGTCCGCGCCCTCCGGAAGAAGAAGGACCGGTAGCCGCTTCCTCCGCGCTCAGTTGGTGATGGTGGGCCGCGCCGTGCAGACGCCGCCCGTGCAGCCCACCCCGAACGCGCGCGCTCGGCAGAAGGGGACGGGGCACGGGTGGCCCCGGCTCTTCTCGCACTGCTGCACCAGTCCCTCTCGCCGCCGCGCCTCCGCCAGCGTCACACCGCGCGGCGCGCACAGCGTGGGGCAGCAGCCGGCCTCCGGCACGTAGGTGAGCGCACAGTCGGAGTCCTGCTGGCAAGAGAGGGCCGATGGCGCCGCTTCAGGTATCGGAGTCAAGGGCGCGTTGGGCGGAGGTGGCGGAGGGGTCACCAGCGGCGGGGCCATCGCCGGCGGCGTCTTCGTGCCGGTGGTCGGCGGCGGCGTCGGGCTCTGCCCGGAGGCGCGGTCCGGCGGCGTGGCGGTGATGGGCGGCGGCGTCTCGGCGTGTGTGGGCCGAGGCTGCGACGTGGGGGTCTGGCACGCGGCGACCGCCAGCAAGCTCAGCATCACGGCGCAGCGCACGGGCGGCTCCTCGCGCGGCGCGGCGGGTTGATTCCCGCCGCTGGGCGCAGCCTACACTCGTGAAGGTACACCCTGGCCGCGAAGGGGGAAGTGCTCCGTGTCCGTCTCCGACCGTCGCGTGGTGGCCGTCGCCATGGCCACCTGTCTGGTCGCCGTCGCCGTCCCGAGCGGCGCGAGCGCCTACCGGCGATACCGCACCGCTCTAGAGCGGGCGAAGCTGGCCCACTTCCTCCAGGACCCGCTGGCGCCGGACGACGGCTGGCACGAGGACCCCGAGGAGGCGGAGGAGCGCCGCGGCGCCGAGAAGGTGGACGGGGAGCGCGAGTCCGACGACCCGGTGCGCCGCGCCATCGTCGCGCGCACGATGTGGGGCAACCCGAACGCGGACGTCGCGCAGCGCTACGCGGAGATCGCCCACCAGGAGTCGGTCCGCTGGGCCTCGCTGATGCCGGCCGCGCCCGGTCCGGGCGGGAAGGCGGCTTCCGGCCTCGCGCCGCAAGCCCTGGTGACGTCGCCATCCTGGGTGAGCGTGGGCCCGACCACCGCCGCCTTCGAGTGGAACGCGGTGCCGTACGCGGCCGTCGACACCGGGCGGGTGAGCGGGCTGCTGGTCAACCCGGCCGACGCGGCGCAGGTGATCATCGCGTTCTCGGGCGGCGGGATGTGGAAGGCGTTCAATTTCGGCGCCCCGTCGCCCGCATGGGTGCCGATGGGCGACGCGCTGCCGAACCTGTCCATCGGCGCCGTCGACGCGAACCCCACCAACTTCGACGAGCTCTACGTCGGCACCGGCGACTTCATCGACGGCATCGGCGGGCAGATGGTGAAGACGGTGACTGGCGGCGCGGTCTGGTCCGCACCCATCCAACTCGCCGGGAACGACCCGAGCAGCAACCCGGTGAAGGCGCAGCGGGTGCTGATGGTGAAGGTGGATCCGGCGAACCCGAGCAACGTGCTGGTGGGCACGGACATCGGGCTGTTCCGCTCGGTGGACGCGGGCGTCTCCTACGCGCTGGTGGACCTGCCCAACCCCAGCGGCACGGCGCGCCTGGAGAAGGTCTGGACGCTCGCGTACACCGGGCAGGTGGGTGGCGTGAGCCGCTGGGCCGCCAGCGGCATGCCGGCCTGCGACGGCACGGCGCGCCCGCCGGAGGTGTTCTTCGCGCTCCCGTCCGGCACGGGCTGCGCCAGCGGGAACGCGGGCGACGTCTGGATCTCCACCGACGCCGGGGCGACGTGGAGCTCGCGGGTCGCGGTGGGAAGGTTGCCGTCGACGACCGCCGGGCGCATCACCCTGGCGGCGGGGACGCCGTCCACCGCCAGTCCGCCGGTGACCATCCTCTACGCGCAGGTCTCCTCGGAGGACGAGAGCTCCACCGGCGGAGATCCGATGGGCTTCTGGAGGTCCATCGACTCGGGGGCCACCTGGACGGCCATAGGCGGCACGCTGGGCAACCCGACGGCGAACCCCGGTCCCGATGGCCCCGATTGCCCGAACGTCAACAACCTCGGGCAGGGACAGGGTGCCTACAACCACGCGCTGGCGGTGGACCCGGGCGACAGCAACCGCCTGTTCGCCGGCGGGATGCTCTGCGCGATGCGGACCCTGAACGGGACCGCCGGCACGCCGCTCTGGGAGAACGTCACCCACTGGCTGCCGTTCGTCTCGCCGTACGGGGATGTGGCGACCGGGACGCTCTCCTACGCCCACGCGGACCACCACCGCGCGCTGATCGTCCGCTTCGGCTCCACCGTGCGCGCGCTGCTGGCCACCGACGGCGGGCTCTATTACTCGGACTCGCTCTTCGCAGCGGGGACGCCGACCAATGCGAACGTCGTCTTCCGGGGCGCGAACGGCGGCCTGATCACGCACCTGATCTTCGGGATGGGCTCCGGCGATCCGGCGACCGGGACGCCGAACCGGGTGGTGATCGGCTTGCAGGACAACGGCACCCGCGTGCGCGACTACGCGTCCGCCCCCACCACCTTCAACCAGGTGATCGGTGGGGACGGCTTCGGCGCGGCATACGGGCGCGATCCGTCCACGGGTGCCGAGGTGTACTGGGCCGCGTCCAACGGCTCCCACGAGTACTGCATCCCCAACGCCGGCAACGCGCAGTGCAACAGCGGGGGCTCGTTCTTCACCAGGGACCCGGTGATCACCTGCAGCGGCGCCGGAGGACAGGACCCCATCCCGTTCAAGAACGTCTACGCGACCGTGCTGCCCGCCGCCGCGGCGAACACCTTCCTCTCCTCCTCCGACCACGGCGTGTTCCGGGTCTCCGGCCCGCCGTCGGCGAACAACTGGCAGTCCATCGTGACGTCGGTGGTGGACGTCGTCAGCGGCAACCAGGTGGGGACCAACTGCATGCCGGCCTTCGTCCGCTTCGTGGCCGCGTCCCAGACCACCGACGGGGTGTATGGCGTCGCGCTCTCCGGCGGGCGGTACGCGGTGACGTCGGGCTGCACCGGCACCACCTGTACCTGGACCCGGAGCACGGTGGTCGGCCTGGACCTCAACAACTCGGGATCCGTCGACGCCAACGAGCGCACCAGCTTCACCTCGTCCGTCGCCTTCCCGCCCGGGCCTACGGGGCACCCGGCGGGCGACGTCTACGTGGCCGCCACCGCCGCGCCCGTCACCCAGGACGCGCGGACGCTGGTGCCGGACCGGCTGGGGCACCTCTTCATCACCAACGACCGCGGGGCGAGCTTCCTCGCGCTGCACGGGAACGGCACCGGCCAGGACCTGCCGAACGTGCCGGTGAACGTGGTGCGCTACGACACCGCGGACACCACCAACAACACCATCTTCGTGGGCACGCTGATCGGCGTGTACCGGACCACCGACGGCGGCAACACCTGGAAGCGGTACGGGTTCGGCCTGCCCCTGGCCTCCGTCACCGAGCTGTTCATCGGCCGGAGCGGCGGCATCGTGCGCGCGAGCACCTACGGCCGCGGCGTCTGGGAGATCTACCCGAACGCCGGCGCCGAGCGCGGCGTGAACGGGAACGGCGACTTCGACTCGAACACCCAGATCGACTTCATCGACCTGGCGGCGCTCGCCATCCGGCTGGGGACCAACCCCGCCGGCACCTCGGCGCCGTTCTACGACTGGACCGTGGACATTACCGGGGCCACCAACGCCGTCGACGACACGGACCTCACCGCGCTGCTCGGGAAGTTCGGCGACCACCCGTAGGTGAGAGGCCTTGGGCCGGTCAGCGGCCCATCACCGCCACCAGCCGGGCGGCGGCGAGGGCGACGTCGGTCGCTTCCACCCGGGCGGGCGAGCCTTGGGAGAACTGGAGCGAGAGGAAGGCGCGGGCGCCGGGGTTGCGCCAGTGGTCCTCGTTGAAGCGCTCCTCCAGGTCCCGCCGGAGCGACGCCTCCAGCGCGAACGCGCGCGCGCGGGCGGCGGCCCGGAGGTGCGGCGCCACGGAGAGGAGGAAGAAGCCGGGGTGCACCGCCACCCGGAGCGCGCTCTGGAGCTGCTCCGCGTAGGTGTCGGCCATGGCGCGGGACGGACCGCGCTCGTGGAGCGAGACCTCGAACGCGAGCTGCGCGCAGGTCTCCCGGAGGCGGGCGAGCTGGAGGAACGCGGCCAGGCGCGCCGCCTCGCGAGACTCGCCCTGCGTGAGCCGGAGGTACCGGCGCAGCCAGGCCTCGTCGTGGAGGACGTGCTCGAAGAGGAGGCCGTAGCCCAGCCCGGCGGCGGGGTCTCCCAGGCGGCGGCGCTCGGGCGGTAGCTCCTCGCCGGCGCCGGCCAGGGCTTGCGCGCGGCCGATGGCGTGGAACGCGCTCCGCCAGGCGGTGAGGCCCGGCGCGAGGGCCAGGCGGAGGGCGATCTTCCCGGGCACCTCCACCGGGATGACCTCCGATTCCAGCGCCGCCTCCGGCCGCGCGGTGGAGTCCATCCGGATGCGCCGCTCCGCGTCCGGCGAGAAGCCCAGGTCCGAGACCCACCGCTGCGCGACCGGGAGCAGGTCCGCCCGCGTGAGCGGCGCCTCCAGCGCGCCCAGCCGGGTCAGGTCGTGCCGCTGCGCCCCTCCGCCCGGCAATGGGTGGAGCCGCGGGTCCAGCTTGCGCAGGAAGTAGCCCAGCAGGTCCCGGTACGCGTCCTCGCTGCGGGCGAGCGCCGCGGCGCAGGCGTCCAGGAGCGGCTGGAGCGGGCCACAGGTGGCTTCCACCAGCGCCCGGTACGACGGGAAGCGGAGCAGCTCCGCCGCGCGGGCCGCCGCCTCCACCCGCCGCGCGTGGGTGGTCTGGTGGTCCAGGAGCAGATCGCCCAGCTGCTTCTGCACGGCGTCGCGCCGCTCCCGCGACTCCTCGGTGCCGAGCCGGCGGAGCGCTTGCGCGAAGTCCAGGTGCTCGTCCCCCAGGGCGACGTGGGCCATCCGCTCGAACGCCCGGCGCGCAGCGTCCGCCTCCTCCGCCAGCGCGTCCACCACCTCCTCGGCCAGGAACGGCAGCAGCAGCTCCAGGCGGCCCTTCTTCCGCGCGTCGGTGGCGGGGTTCTCCAGGGCTTCGCGCGCGGCGGTGAAGGAGTCGGCGCGGCCGAACGCCGGGAAGGCGCGGCGGGCGTCCCCGGTCCCCGGGGTGGGCGAGGCGCGGCCCTCGCCGGCGGCGGTGAGGTAGTCGTCCAGCTCCGAGAAGAGCGAGGGCAGCGTGCGGTCCACGGCGGCGGCGGAGCCTATACCAGCGGACAGGGGCTTGAACTGTCCAGTCGAGATAGACAAATATGTCTAGTCGAGTTGGACAAAGGGAGGTCCGAGGAGTGATCGATGAGGCGTTGCTAGGCCGCGCGCATCAGGCGAGCGAGAGGCTGGTCTTGGCCGAGCGGGACGCGACCATCGCCCGCGCCGAGTACCACACGGCGATTCGCCGGATGCACCTGGGGGGAGGCACGTTGCGGGAGATTGCCGCCGCGCTTCAGTTGAGCCACCAACGGGTGCAGCAAATCGTCCACAGCGCGGGGGGCAGTTGGTGGGGGCGCGTCTGGCGCTCGCGCAATGCGCGGCGGGAGGCCGTCTGCACCTTCTGCGGCCGTCCCCCCTCGGAGGTGAAGAAGCTGGTGGCGGGGCCGAACGTGTACATCTGCGATGGATGCGTGTCGCGCGCCGAATCGGTGCTCTCCGGCACGACGCGTGGCGGGGAGGCGCTGCGGGAGGTGGAGCGCCGCTCGCGCGCGCGGTGCTCGTTCTGCGGAAGGAGGGCGCTCGACGAGCGGCTGGTGGTGGCGGGGAAGGACCACGGGATCTGCCGGCAGTGCCTCGGTCTCAGCCGGGAGATCATGCAGGTGGACGCTGGGCAGGCGCGGTGAAGCGCCGGACGCTGGAGGTCGGCAGCGGTTCGGAGGGCCTCCCGGTCCAGCGGCTGGTGCGGCAGGAGCTCCAGCTCGCGGACGCGGAGGCGAAGGCGCTGATCGACCGCGGCGCGGTCTACGTGGACGGGCGCCGCTGCCGGGACGGGGGCACGCGGCTGCGGGCGAAGCAGAAGGTGACCGTGGTGCTGGAGGAGTCCGGCGGCTCGTCGCTCTCGGCGCCAGATGCGTCTCCTTCGCTGGTGGTCCTCTACGAGGATGACGCGCTGATCGCCGTGGACAAGCCTCCGGGGCTACCGGCCCAGCCGACGCCGGGCGGGGCGCTGAGCCTGCTGAAACTGGTGTCGGAACGGTTGGGCCGCGATGCGGGGCTGGTGCACCGGCTGGACCGGGAGACGAGCGGGGTCACGGTGTTCGCCAAGACGGCCGCCGCGACCCGTGAGTTGGCCAGGCAGTTCCGGGAGGGGAAGGCGCGCAAGCGCTACCTCGCCGCGGTGAAGCCGGGGCTGGCGCCGGCCGGGCGGATCGACCTGCCCATCTCGAAGGACCCGTCCCGCCCCGGCCGCTACCGGGCCACGCGCGCGGCCAACGGTGTCCCCGCGCTGACCGAGTACACGCGCCTGTTCGAATCCGCGGACCACGCGCTGGTCTCGCTGCTGCCGAGGACCGGGCGGACGCACCAACTCCGCGCACACCTCACCGCGCTGGGCTGCCCCATCGCCGGGGACCTTCGCTACGGGGGGCAGGAGGTGGTGGCGGGCGCGCCGGCCGGCCGCTGTCTCCTGCACGCGCACGCGCTCTCCGTCACCTCCGCCGGCGCGCCGCGCCTGTTCATCGCTCCACTCCCGGCGGACCTGGCACGCCTTTTCGAAGCGGACGGCGTGCGCCCGCCCGAGGGAGAGCCCTGAGCGCGGAGAAATAGGCCCGGCGCGCTTGTTCGAGGCAGATCACTGGCCGATGTGCAGGTAGTACTTCGCGGAGGTCTCGAAGAGCGTGCTTCCGCCGTCGCAGAGGCTCCCGCCAAACTCGAGCACGTGGTCGCCCGGGGTGAGCGGGTGCATCCGCGCGTAATAGCCTCCACCGTGCGCGAACATCGGGCCGAAATACGGGCCGTACTCCCCCCACTGCTCGTTCACCACGACGTCGAACGGCTCGTACGTGTTGACCCAGAGTTGATCGGCCATGGCGTCGAAGCCGCCTGCGAGCACGTCCTCGCCGTCGAGGCGCAGGATCAACGTGCAGGTATGCGCGCGCGTGTAGTCAAACGCTGCCGCGGCCATCTCCATGTTTTCTGGAATCTCCAACTGCCAGTCCCACCACCGGATCCAGTGGTTGATGAGCGGGAAGTACAACTGCTTGCCTTGGGGGATCGTGCAATGACGCGTGACCGGGCCACCGGTGGTGCCGGCAAGGAACCAGACCGGACCGTCTTGTCCCATCCCGCAGTTTGCGCCGGTCTGATCCGGGATGGGCCCGGGTTCCCACGGCTGTCCCATGAGCCACCGAAGCCACGCCTTCGTCAGCTTCGCAGAGGGGGTGTTCGCGCCAGCTGTGGGCGTCGAGGGCGGTGCCCCCTCGGCAGCAGCCACCCCCGTCGCTCCACCGCCCAGTGAAATCAGGATCGTCGCAAGAATCATCTGTCGCATGCCTGCCTCCGGGTTTGTTTGAAGTGAAAAGACGCTCTCGCCCACTGCTTGAGCAGCCCCTGTGCCAAACCGCCGTCGCCGCGCTGGCCATCACCACCACCGACCCGGGTTGGCAAGGTTTGCCAAGAAGGGAGGGCAACCGGGGTGGCAAGGATTGCCAAGGTAGGACAACCGGGATGGCAATGTTTACCGGGGGTATGGCAACACGCCTTGAAGCGCTACGGTAATATTCGCTTGCAGCCGTTTTCGACGAAAGGCATCCTGACGCGGCATGTCGCAGGAATCTCAGCAGAAATTCCAAGGAGATACGGTCGACTCCAGAGGGCGTGGAG